>DASROI010000049.1:0-31939 GCA_035646955.1 Pyrinomonadaceae bacterium | reverse complement strand
GGTCGGACGGTAGTTTTTCAACTGCCACCAACTCTCCGTGGCCCAGCTTCGCACGTAGAGCCGTTCCAAAATACGAAAGTTGTGATGATTGTTTTTCAAGCTCTTTGACTTTGCGTTTGATTAAGTACAGCCGCGGACTGGAAGGCTCTACACTGATGTACAGAAATTCCTCTCTGAAGCCGAAGTCTATCGCGAAAGATAATGGACCAAGCTGAAAGAGCTTTCCGAAACGCCTTCCTTTAAGATTCTCTCGAAGCTCAATCGCTATCGAGCCTATCAATTGCTGGTTCATTGTCAATAACCTTGGAGTGCGCCGGCCCGGCGGCGCTTTACACTCTTCTCGTCGTCCCGCCTTCTGATTATCAAATGGCTCCTCGAAAATTGACCCGATTCCACGGTGCTTATCGGGCGATAAACTGCGAGTGTACAGAACGTGCGCCAAAAAAGGCACTTTCAACTTTCTCGTAGTTCGGAGGTTGAATACTAAACCGCTTCTGAGCAAAGGGTAGGTGCCATCTAAAACTGCGACCGCCCGTTGACGAGAAGTTCGAAAAGCGCCGCCGGGCCGGCGCACTCCAAAGGAAAAGCCCTGCAATCGCAGGGCTCGTTCGGGCTAACTGTAAGGACTCTCAAGTAACGATAACCGCAGTCCTCGTAAAGTGATCATGAGCTGTAGATCCATCACGACTTACGACCGCAAACATGATTCCGAGTCCAGCCGTAGCGAGTGAAAGCAAATAAATAAATGAGCGACCGATTGACTGTCCTCCAGTGGGGATCAAGCCCGTCTTGCGATCGATAACTCGTAACGATAACAAACGCATTGCTAATGTACGGCCCGTCAACGCTGTGGTTAACGTTAGGTAGAAAAATGTAATTAATAAAAAGCAACCAGCCACGACGGCAATCGTGCGCGGCTCCCGAAGATTGTTGCCGGTAGTTTCGATAGCAAAAGCAACTGGTGCAGTCAACGCAGCACAAATCAACAGGTCAAGAAATGCGCAAACCAGGCGTCGAAATGCTGAGGCTCGATTCTGTACCAACTCGTCTATGCAAATATTTTTCGCTATCGAGTCAAGATAATTTAAAGCCGGGTCATTCGGGTCATCGAGTATTAGCCTTTTCGGTGCTGGTCTAACTGGTAACTCAGGAATCTCAACTGGTGGCACCACCACCAGGTTGTGCGGCTTTTCGACTGGCGCGATTTCCTGCTCAAGTTCCGCAACCGCCAATTGCTGATCAAGGTTAAACTCCTCAATCAGTTCCGATTGGACCATCTCCATCGGTTCGCTCTCCTCGAGTTGAGGTGCGTACGCCACAGCAGTTGCTGCTCGACCTTGTCGTCCTTCAGCCATAACGGGTTGGTGCGCGCGTTCAATTCTTCTGAGCGCCGCAGCCACGAGCGGATTCATGGCAGGAACCTCTGCAGGCGGAAGAAGTTCGAGTTGTGGTGGTATTTCAGTGGTAGGAGTTTCTTTACTTTCAGCCTCGGCGGCTTCGAGTGCCTCGCGTGCGCGTCGTTCCTGGACCTCCCGAACGCGTTCGCTTAATTCTTTGCGCCATTCAGGAATTGAGTTTCGATTTGCGCCCGGAAACTCAATTAGCTTGGATTTCCGCGGTTTTGAGTGATCGGTAGCTTCTTCAGCCCGGCTCATTGTTGATTCTTGTCTGTCTTTCCCGAATGTAGGAGTGCAGTTTTCCTCGGAATTTAGATCAGTTCCAGCGCCGCAATCTAAGCAAATCTCTTCAGATTCAAAGGGCGCGCCGCACGAGGTGCATTGCATCGGAAACTGCCTCCGGGGGATAAACCGACCTGGTTTCTGAACTACAGTTTCGCTTCCAAGTCGCTTGCGCGATCGGGACGCATCCTATCAGGAATAACTTTAAGTGGTCAACGAGAAAATGATGAAGGGCTTGAACTTGTCGTCAGGGGCTAGCGAGGATTCTGACGTCCCAACCGGGGTCTCAGAGTGGGGTACGACCTGCGAAGCCGGCGTCTATGTCGTGCCACCACTCGAGCTCATCGCCTTCCCCTAGTTGCCAGCAGAGCAGGACGACCCGGCCGTCCCGGACCGAAGGAAAATCTACCAGACCGCGCTCAAAATCCTTGAGTTGGACGCCTAGCGCTTCCAAATCAGCGGTTTCAAGAGTTAACTCGGTCAGTCGTTTGGCGTATTCAACACCCTCGATTAGTCCACCCCCGCCAAGTTCAGCACCTTCAGCTGCTCTTTTGGCTTTCGAGCGGAACTGGGACAAGCGTCGATGAGATCTTTGAATTTTTTTGAGCAGGCCTTTGACCTCCGGAAGGAGTTCGTTGGCCTCCTGAATCGTAAATGTTTTCACAGGCTATGATTGAACTTAATGTTCATCCGTTATTCTTATGAATTCGGTTGACGCTTCAAATTCCGCACCATCCTCGTCAATCTCAGCCGCGATTACAACTCTCATGGCCGACTGAAATCCGTCTGGAGGACCATCACCCATCTGCAATTGGTCAGGCAAATAGTGACCAGGGAGATGGTCATGTAGATCACGCTCGTCGTAGCGCGCGCCGTGAGTAGCCTCTTTGCGAACCTTATCCGCAATCTCTCCAAGGTCGATGAAGTAGTCGGCAACGTCGATTAGTTTCGGTGCAGTGTTTGATCTAAATCCAGCGATTTCAACGCGACACCCTTTATAGGCCACGGCATTCACTGCATAGACAAAGTCTTCGTCGCCCGAAACGAGCACTGCTGTATCGTAGCGACCTGCAAGCGACAACATGTCAACCGCGATCTCGACATCAAGATTCGCCTTTCGCGTTCCGTCATAAAAAGTCTTCAATTCTTTTTGAATCACGCGAAAGCCATTGCGTCGCATCCAGAGGAGAAAGCCTTGTTGTCTTTCGGCTCCGACGTCGACTCCAGTGTAGAAGAACGCACGGAGTAAACGTCCGTCGCCCAGGAGCACACGAAGCAGCTTGTTGTAATCGATATCAATGTTGTGAAAACGGGCCGCGTGAAAAAGATTGTTACCATCAATAAAAACTGCAACTCGACCTCGATGTCCTAACTGCCATGAAACATTGTTAGTGGGATCAAAGTTATTCATATATGACTCCAAAAATGACACCCTTGATACTAAAGGTAGAATGCTGCTTTGGCCGTCGTTGGTCAAGTTAGCAAGGTCCACCTGAATCAATCATTTTGTAGCTATAATTTCGTCAGTAATCGCGTCTAAATATACCGTCTTAACCGGGGCGTCTGTAAGATCAATTTCCCATGCCAGATGAACTTCCAACGCAGTTTTTGAATCTGTTTGTTCGCGAACGTACGCTACGAGCTGGCGCACTTCCACAACTGCACTTGCTGGGACTGTAAAGCTAGTTTTTGAACCGCTTGACATTACCAACGGCCGTCCCTTTACGTGTTCGGCTGCCTCTTCGGACGTAACCTTTGGTGTCTGGGCAGCAAGCTGAGACTGCAAACGCTCGACATCAGTCAGACACGTACTGCTAATTGCCGTAACCCTGCGATCCGATTTAAAACGAATCACCAGTTGACCGTACTCTCCGCGCAACGGGTACCTGAACGGATGCTGCTCATAGCGCGCCACTTTCTCACCAGCTGGAAGGTCAGCTCTTTCGACCAGCGATAACTGGTCCAGTTCAGCTCCGATCAGGGTTCGCCAATCCGCGATAAACCTGCGTAATGATTCGCGTAGCTC
Organism: Pyrinomonadaceae bacterium; assembly: GCA_035646955.1. Classification (GTDB taxonomy): domain Bacteria; phylum Acidobacteriota; class Blastocatellia; order Pyrinomonadales; family Pyrinomonadaceae; genus PSRF01. The sequence goes on along the minus strand of DASROI010000049.1, from coordinate 28,234 downwards.
GTCTTCGCTCTCTGCTGGATCCGTACCAACCTTCGGAAGGACAATTGCACCGGAAGCGTTCGCCGGAAGACTCTTGAGGGTTGCTGTACCTGGTTGGATTTCTGGAGATAGTTGATCGCTCAGCCCAAAGCGCTGGGCCATTTGTTGCCACGCGACTATCGCGTTGCTTTGACGTTCGCCCTCACTTTCAAGCAGGACCGGATAAGGTGTTAGATTTGAATCTGGACCGTTGGCATCAGCAGGACGGAATGCAGCACATGAAGTTGCCAGAAGAGTAATGGCAACTAAGAGAATAAGGAGTGATATTCGCGACCAGGCGAAGGGTGAAAACATAGTGCACACTGAAGTTTCAGGTCGTCGTATAATTCAAATAATTGGAGGAGCTGTTGCCTAAAGATAACGAAAACATTCCCCCGATCTTTCTTGGTCCATTAGCGCCTTCTGAGCCGCAGGGATTCAAGCTGGAGGAGATGGTTACCTGTGACGAGTGTTTGCGTGCAAATGCGCCAACCCGAGTCACCTGTATGTATTGCGGAAAGCCACTGCCGGTAAACGAGGCCACCGCGCGCCTCCGACGGCCAACGCTAAGAGCCCCGGAGAAGAATCAGCCAGGATTTAACAGTATCATCATTCCGCAGCAAAGTGTTCCCACCGAGACGCAATTTGCTCAAATTGCCGGTCTTCTTCGCCTTGAAGACGCAGCGCTCCGCCAGATAATCGACAGCAATCTACCTTTGCCGTTGGCCCGAACCAGCACTCGTGAGGAATCGGAACTGGTTAGTGATCGACTCGCTGAGCTCGGTCTTAACGTACTTTCAATTGGTGACGAGGAACTGGGCCTTGACGAGCCGTACACCCGAGTTCGTGCCCTTATGTTTCACACCGACTCTCTTTCATTTCATCAAGCCGGGCACGGAGATGTTTCCGAGGTTCTGTTGAGTGACTTGCGACTCTTCGTCACCGCTCGAATCATTCGTAGTCAGATTGAGATAAGAGAACGAAAGACGAGAAAAGCTGGAGAGGAGATTGTTGATTCCAGTCAATTCTATTCGGACGAACTTGTGATCGATCTCTATTCAACAGATGAACGAAAGTCATGGCGCATCAGCAGTAATAATTTCGACTTCTCTTGTCTTGGTGAGTCCAAAGCCCTTTTAGCGGGAGAGAACTTCAACCGCTTGACGCAACAGTTTCTCGAGCGAGCGCCGAACGCCGAGTTGGACATTTCTTATAACAAGCTACGTTCCCTCCTTGAGTTCGGTTGGCCCTCGGAAGTCGAGACAACGTCAACAGGCTGGAAGCGAGAACGTCCGGGAAAATATGTAGTTGGGGCTGCAACCTCCAACAGTAACGAAGAGCAGTTTACAAGGTATTCTCGTCTTAGATTTTATCTGACTTCGAGGTGCTTAATTTAATTGCATAAACGAAGCAAGAACTCGAACCATGATTCCGCAGATCCCAAGAGGGACTGGCAAAGAAATAGCTCGTCAACACCAGAACCTGTCAACGTTATTTACGGAGTCAACCCGGTGCTCGAAGCATTACGAGCTGGGAAGCGGTCCATCGAATCGATCACGATCGTAGATGGAGCTCGGACTGAACGGCTGAAAGAGTTATTCCAACTGGCTAAAGACAATCGAATACCGATTCACCGGGTCAACCGCGTGGTATTTGATCAGAAACTCGGAGACGCAAGGCATCAAGGAGTGATGGCCCAGGTTGCAGCGGCTCGTTACACGCAAGCGGACGATTTGCTCGATGATTTGTCAGGCCGCATCAACTCGATTGATCCTCCGTTGGTTGTTGTATTAGATGGACTGGAAGACCCACGTAATGTTGGTTCTATTTTAAGGACCGCTGAGTGCTCCGGCGTTCATGGTGTTTTTATTCCTGAACGTCGAGCGGTTGGTCTCACTGAAGTCGTAGCAAAAGCCGCCGCCGGAGCACTCGAGTATGTTCCTGTCGCTCGTGTTACTAATCTTGTCAGATTGATAGAGCAGTTGAAAGAACGTAACATTTGGGTCGTAGGCGCCAGTGGTGATGCTCAACAGAGCTATACGGAGTGGAATTGGTCAATTCCCACGGCGTTGATACTGGGAAATGAAGGAAACGGCTTACATCGGTTAGTGAGTGAAAGTTGTGATGCTCTTGTAAGCATTCCGGTCAGTGGAAGGCTTCAATCTTTGAACGTATCAGTAGCGGCTGGCGTACTTCTATACGAAGCCCGGCGCCAGAGACTGGCGGCGGAAAAGACGAAAGGCGCGAAATAAATGTTTTGTCCTAAATGTGCAACGCAAAATCTTGATGGCGCCAGCTTTTGCCGATCGTGTGGCGCAAATATCAGTCTTGTACCCCAGGCTTTGACGGGTCAACCACTACAACCTATCGAGCCGGAGGTCACGACCTCTTGTATCGGAAAAAAACAAGAAAAGCCTGTGACGCTGGATCGTGCTTTCAAAAGCATTTTCATGGGCATTGCCTTTTTGCTAATTGCAATTGCGCTCTCGAGATCTACAGGGCAGGGCTGGTGGTTCTGGATGCTCATCCCTGCTTTTTCGATGATGGGCTCAGGGGTCGCGCAGTTCATCAGGATTCGTGAACGTGAAAAGCGGGCGCTGAACAGCCCGTTCAAGCAGCCCGTGTTCACAGAACGACAGAACGTCGCGTTTCCGTATTCCGCACCGCGTCGTCCCACAGGAGAATTAATGCCACCCGTGCCAAGTGTGACTGAAGGCACCACTCGACACCTGGGGACCGAAGCGTCCACCAGACACCTCGATACAGTAGACAAGTAGAACATCGATTGCTCTGAGCCACCATTTTCGATCTTTCACGTACATGGAATCGAAACCAGCAGCGCAGGTGTGTGTACCAATATGCGAAGCAAGCTTGTCCGATCTAGCGTCGACGATGGACCAGGCCGTAACCACTGCCGACCTCGTCGAACTTCGGTTAGATTGTCTTGAGCCTTCCGAATTAAACGACTTCAATCCAGCTGCCTTCGAGCGCGCTACTAAGCCGATCATTCTTACTCTCAGGTCGCCTGATCAAGGCGGTCACACCAACTTAACCTCAGCCGAACGTCTCCAGTTTTGGACCAGGTGGTTAAAACATACCAAGCGTACATATCTCGACATCGAATCAGATCTACTGCCATCGATCACCGCTGCGCCGGAACTCGATTTCACTCATGTCATAGTCTCGCAACATGATTTTTCTGGAGTACCGAATAATCTTGTGGAGATCTTCGTGGCAATGATGAGTTCACCCGCGCGCATCGGAAAGATTGCGGTGACAGCGCGCGACGTAGTGGACTGTCTTCCGGTTTTTGATCTGCTCAAGCGCGACCGTGCGGGTGATAAGGAACTCATAGCTATTGCGATGGGACCTGCGGGAATCATGACTCGAATTCTTGGACCATCGCGTGGCGGATTTCTAACCTATGCGGCACTCACCCAAGATTCCGGGACTGCACCAGGTCAAGCTACAGCTCACGACCTTCGGTCGGTATACAGGATCGATAAAATTGATCGCGATACCTTTGTTTGCGGAATCATCGGTCTGCCCGTTATGCACTCGGTGTCGCCTCACATGCACAATGCTGCTTTGGCCGCCCATGGTTTGAACGGCGTCTACCTTCCACTTGAAGTGCGTGACGTAGATTCCTTTTTTAGGAGGATGGTTAAGCCGCAAGCCCGGGAGTTTGATTGGGATTTAAGAGGTCTGAGTGTTACAGCGCCGCACAAGTCGACGGTTTTGAGACACCTCGACTACGTCGACGAAAAGGCGAAGAAGATCGGCGCTGTTAATACCATATTAGTTAAGGAAAGGAAGCTTCACGGCTATAACACGGATGCCGATGGCTTTCTTCAACCGCTCCTGGAGAGAGTCCCGTCTTTGGCTGGCCTTCGTGTGGGAGTGCTCGGAGCAGGAGGGTCCGCGAGAGCGGTTCTGTGGGCGCTGACTGAACAAAGAGCGGACACGACGCTGTTTGCTCGCGACGTGGTGAAAGGTCAAGCGCTTGGCAGTCCGTACAAAATACCTGTAAAGGATCTTGGTTCGGCCTCGTTCGAAAATTTCGATCTGGTTATCAACACCACACCGTTGGGCAGCTCCGGAAATTTGGTTGCACAAACGCCGGCAACTATCGAACAGCTAACTGGCGCAAAGCTCGCCTACGATCTTGTCTACAATCCATCGGAGACAAAATTTATTGCGAATGCTCGATCAGCCGGCTGCGATGTACTTAGCGGCCTCGACATGCTGGTTGCGCAAGCTAAGTTGCAATTCGAAATTTGGACCGGGTTAACACCCGAAACTTCTACCATGTTGGTCGCTGCACAAAGAGCTCTTCACTCACAAAAGATCTAGTTTTATGGGAAACAGTTCAAATTTATCATTCATTGTTCTCCATCGCTGTAACATGTGATGGACCATGTTTGACTACTCACCGTATCGCGGAGCCGCCCTGTCACTCAAACTCTCCCTTCCATCACAAACAATTCATCGATGTAAATAATCAAGCGTAAGCTCACGCCACGTTGCTCCTTTTCCTGTTTCGAATGATCTGACTTTTTCAGATCCAAATGACGAAAACACGGAGGTGCAACCATGGCGAAAAGAGCTATTCTCTTTCTAGTTCTAACTCTCTCCCTACACAACCTCTCATTCGCCGCTGATTCTTCAGTGACACTTCCGTCGAATCCAGAACCCACTAACAAGTTGGAACCTGATAGCGATTTTCATTCGGGCGAAAAAGCTGAACCTAAGACTGCTGACTTCGAAACTTCCTCGGCTCCCTCGACTAGTGTGATGTTGGAATCGTTGACTGTAGCTGATCCCAAAAAGCTATCGGTGTTGGAAAAAGCTTATCTCGATGTATTCACAATTCTGAATGACGAGAATTCCTGCAGTCGATTTTATGGTGGTCCACCTGCAATTGCAGCGCTCAACGAGCTGGTGAAAAAACTCCATCCGACTTATCTGGATCGCAAGATTGCTATCCGGATGAAGGGAAGTACGACAATCTTTGAGAGTTATCGAAACAAGTTTTCGTTCCGAGTGTTTGATAAAGTCGAGCTCAATTTGGAGGGGCCCTTCTACCGGGGTAATTCACCGAGCGAGAGGCGTATTCCACTCATCGGCAGATATCTGCCAAATACGAGGGAAACAAGAGTAGTTGTTTTACTGCATGAATTGGGACACATGGTCCGTGGCAAAAACAAAACCTGGCTCTTCACCGATGACGGTAACGATCACATTCTCAGCGAGAAGAACTCGGAACTCGTTGTACAGGCCTGCAGCGATCAGATCGAGTCCATTGGAAAGATGACCCCGGCTGAACAGCTTGCGAAATCTGCAAGTCCAAGGTTAACTGTTGCTTCACGAGCTAAACCTGAGAGGACATCGCAGTTTTAAGCCGCTTGGCACCGGGAAGAGTCCTTTTGGTCACAAATACGTTCTCGCCGGTGTTAGTTAGGCGTAAAGGCTTTAGTTTGGCATCAACCATTCTGGGCCTTTTTATGCCAGTTCTCGGAACTTGGGATCGAGTCGTCTAATTCATGAGCCACTTCACAGAATTACCGGAAGATGAAACCAGCCGGTCGCTTCTAAATAATCGATTAGTTCGTCTTGCTTTGATCTGGGGGGTCTGGACGATCGCCGCGCTTTTCTTTAGTACACAGGTTTATATGATGTACTACTCAGAAAAGCAGCCGATTCCTTATGTTAGGGCCTTTTATGTCCAGGCTTCGGCCTGTTACTTGTGGGCGTTAGTGACGCCTTTGGTTCTATGGCTGGCCCGAAATTACTGTATCGACAGAATAAATTGGCGGCGGCGGGTTATATTTCATGTCTTAGTTAGTGTTGGCCTGGTCAGCGTCATGATCGCGGGTCATTTTGTGATCTATATGATGATTACTGGCCGGGGGCACTTGATAACCCCTTTAACAGCCTTTGGTTATTTATATCCAAATCTCGATCGATGGTTGCTCCTGTACTGGTTTTTATTCCTGCTCAGTCACGCGACGAATTACTACAACAGCTATCGTAAAGGTGAACTGAAGGCATCGAAACTAAGGACCCAGTTGGTTCAAGCTCAATTGGAAGCGTTGAAGATGCAAGTGCATCCTCACTTTCTGTTCAACACACTTCACTCAATCTCGGCATTATTAAGTAAGGACACAGAAGCCGCTCGCAAGATGATCACACGTCTTGGAGATTTTTTGCGGCTTACGCTCGAGAGCGGTGGTTCGTCGGAAGTGACTTTGCAGCAGGAGTTGGAGTTTTTGAATGGATACCTGGAAATTGAACGTGTACGTTTTCAGGATCGCCTGACGACCGACATTCACATTGATCCATCAGTACTCGATGTACGGGTGCCGAATCTCATTTTGCAGCCGATCGTTGAGAATGCGTTGCGGCATGCCGTAGCACGCAGCAATTCTGGAAGAGTCGAGATCAGTGCGGCGCCCCGTAATGGCTCGGTCAGAATTCAGATAAAAGACAATGGTCCCGGACTTGATGTTGATAATAAAGCGATCTCCTCCCGCGGTGGAAAAGGCGTGGGACTTGCCAATACTCAAGCTCGCTTAATGGGACTATATGGTGACGCCGCTCACTTCGAACTTACCAATCGTCCGACTGGAGGTTTAACAGTCGTCCTCGAAATTCCCCGCCGTACCTAACTTGGAGTGCGCCGGCCTGCCGGCGCTTTGTCATCCTGGCGCCTTCCCATCTCGTTTGCGGTAATTCATCAATCCTTATATCGGTGAGCCTTATTAAAGAAGCGCGAGTGTGACTGGCAAAGGTCTGTGTGACAAAGCGGTGCCAGGCCACCGCACTCCAAAAGAGACGAGAGTTTGGATTGCCATGCAATTTCTTGCTCGCTGTAAAACTAAAGATCCGTTTCATGGAATTGTCCGAAACATTGACCACAAACTTCTCGTACCACTGAGCGACCGCTGCTTTTCGAATACCGTCTCAAAAACATTAGTTTGGTTCTCGTCACAAGTTATTGAACTGCGGTGTTCCTTTTATGTGTGACCTCTACTTTCGCACAGGCGGTTAAGTTAGTAGCCCAGTACATGAGGGAGGCCAGGTGACGGACGCAACACGTATTCGGGCGTTGGTCATCGATGACGAACCGCTCGCTCGCGAGATGATTCGCGAGATGTTGTCCAGCGATCCTGACATTGAGATCATTGGTGAGTGCGCTAATGGTCGCGAAGCCGTCGCCGCGATCAAAGGTGAGTCACCGGATCTGATCTTTCTGGACATCCAGATGCCGGAGCTTGGAGGCTTTGAAGTACTCGAGTCTCTGGACCCCGGCAAGGCTCCGTATGTCATCTTTGCAACCGCCTACGATCAGTATGCTGTGCGCGCCTTCGAGGTGCACGCGTTCGACTATCTCCTGAAGCCGTTTGATAATGAACGCTTCGAGGTGGCCTGGCAGCGCGCTAAAAAACAGATTCAATCCGATCGTAGTGGGCAGCGGGATCAACACATCCTCGCTCTTCTTGAAGAACTGAAGACTGGACCAAGTTACCTTGAGCGTCTTGTCATAAAGGCGGGCGGTCGAGTTTTCTTTCTGAGCGTTGACGAGGTGGTATGTATTGAAGCCGAAGGTAACTACGTTCGGGTGTATGACAATAATAAGAGTTACTTGCTGCGTGAGACTATTAGTGGACTCGAAGAGCAATTAGATCCAAAGCAATTCCTCCGCATTCACCGCTCCGCGATTGTCAAAATCGACAAGATCAAAGAAATGCAGCCCTGGTTTCACGGGGAGTATCGGATCCTTCTCACCAACGGTAAACAGTTGACGCTGAGCCGTAACTATCGCGCAAATCTCCAGGAAGCGGTTGGCAACGCTCTCTAATATTCTGACTTTTTGTCCATGAAGTTGGCCTTTCCGTCACAACAATTAGCCGTTCTGTCACACAGCTGATACGCCCTCCAAAACCTTATGGCAGTATTAGCACCGTGGTTGTGCCATATACCTGTAGCCCAGCAAGGCAGGAAAGAACAACGAACTGGTATATGGTCTTGACCCGTTCTCTTGAGGCTCCCCATGGTTGGACCAGCACCGCGTTTCAGGAGGTCAGGTAATGAGTAGTGATGATACGAACTCAGGGATTTCAATAAGCGATGAGCAGGCGCTTGAACACGGCAAGGACGAATCGACCGTGGATGTCAGGTTAAACTCGTTGCGAGAAACTGTACTTCTGCTGTTAGACGAAGTTGAATCCCTCAGCATCTCAGTTCCAGTTGATATTAAGAATGGAGCGAGGTTTTCAGACGAAGTGCGACAGTTTGAAGTCAATCTGATCCGAACGGCACTGGGCAGAACATCGGGTAGTCAAATCCGGGCGGCGAAGCTGCTAGGACTCAAGCCGACGACGCTCAACGCCAAGATCAAGCGTTATAACATTACGCCCACCGGATACCACTCACAGGGTGATCGCTCTGAAGTCCAGCAAAACGCCGCTTAAAGAGTTGGTCAAACATGCTTCGTCAGGAGAGGACCGAGAGCAATCTCGGTTCTTTCCGTTTTCGTGCGAAATCTCAATCAACAACTGGCTCTTCTTCGTTTCCTCGCGTGAGTACTGACCTGATCCTCAGGCTGTTATACTGTGATTGTGTTTAACGATCGGTATAGCAGACAAACCTTCTTCGCGGGAATTGGAGTCGAGGGCCAACATAAACTTGCGCAGGCCCGAGTTCTAATAATAGGTATTGGAGCATTAGGGACTTCGCAGGCGGAGTTGCTGGCGCGCGCCGGTGTGGGTCGACTGCGTATCGTCGATCGTGACTTTGTCGAGTTGTCCAACCTGCAACGACAATCGATGTTTACCGAAGAGGACGCACAGCAGCGACTTCCAAAAGTGGTGGCAGCTGAGAAACACCTGAATGCGATCAATTCTGAAATTACGATCGAGTCGATTATTGCTGACGTCAATAATTCCAACGTCGAAAGCCTCATCGCAGGGTGCGACCTGGTCCTTGACGGGACTGATAATTTTGCGACGCGGTACTTAATAAATGACGCCTGTGTGAAGAACGGAGTCGATTGGATTTACGGAGCCGCGGTTGGTTCGTATGGTGTGACCATGACCGTTCTCCCTCGTCAGACACCTTGTTTGCGTTGCATCTTTGAGGAAGCTCCCCCGGCCGGCAGTGCTGCCACCTGCGATACCGCCGGAGTCATAATGCCGATCATCAATGTAATTACCTCAATTCAGGTGACAGAGGCGCTTAAACTACTTACCGGACAACGTTCAGCCTTGCATCAGTCACTAATGCAATTTGATGTTTGGGAAAATCAATGGAGACAAATAAATCCCGGCAACCGACGCGCGGACTGCGAGACCTGCGGGCTCGATCTGTTTGAGAGCCTTTCTACAACTCCTGCCGAAAGTGCTGCTATTCTTTGTGGGCGTGATGCGGTCCAGATCTCGCCTCAACGTCCAGGATCGATTGACTTCAAGGCTTTAGCTCAACGACTTCGCAGTGCGGGCGAAGTAAAATTTAATGAATATCTTTTGCGGTTTACCACAGGTGATTTTGAACTAACTGTTTTTCGCGATGCCAGATCGATCATCAGGGGAACAAGTGAGATAGCAACCGCTCGCTCCCTTTACGCCAAGTACATAGGAAACTAATCGAAGATGATAATGAAGCTTGTTTTTCGACTTTCTACTTTAGCCATTCTCCTTTATTCCTCGTCCATTGTTTATGCAGGCCAACCCGTTGTTTGGGAGACAAGTGCGCGCGCGGATCTTTTAAAGGGCGACGCTCGAGGAGTTTCAATTAGCGATACTGGCGTCTTGATGCTGTCGCCCAAACTGACCGAGTTGTTCAACACACAGCAGACATACGTGTGGTCCACCGCTGTTGATAACGCGGGCAATGTCTTTGTTGGCACCGGACACGATGGGAAAATTTTTCGGATTGCCGCAAACGGTACCGGAAGTCTCTTGTACGATGCGGCCGAACTCGATGTGACCGCCCTCGCCGTTGGTCGTGATGGTTCGTTGTATGCAGGTACTTCGCCCGATGGAAAAGTCTACCGCATCGCCGCTGATGGCAAGGCAGATGTCTATTTCGATCCGGATGATAAGTACATTTGGTCACTGGCGGTGATGCCGGATGGATCTCTCGCTGTGGGAGCGGGTGATAGCGGCAAAATTTATCGAGTCAGGACGGCCGGTGCGAAGCCCGATGTGTCGTTACTCGTGAGCACGAATCAAACGCATGTCATTTCACTTGCTGTTACACCTCAAGGGGATTTACTAGCCGGCACCGATCCTGGTGGGCTGGTGCTTCGAATTTCACCGGAAGGTAAAACGTTTGCGCTCTTCGACACACAGTTAAGGGAGATTCATGCTCTTGCACCGGCCGCAGATGGTTCTATCTATGCGCTCGCGTTGAGCGATGCTGCGGCTGGAAATAAAGGTGTGACTGCTCCGGCTGTGACTTCTCAACCTTCGGACGGTATGACTCCAAGTACGACAGTTACGATTACGGCTATCGATGAGACGGGTGCTCCGTTGCAGGCACAACCGTCTACAACTCGAAGTCGAAACGATGTTTCAAATGCTCGATCTGCTGTATTCAGAATCTTGCCAGATGGCGCAACGGACGTGGTCTGGAGTTCAACAACAATCACAGCATTCTCAATAGCCCCAGCTCTTTCCGGCGGCAGTGTTTTGATTGGCACCGCGGACAAAGGTCGGATCTACTCAGTCACCAACGATGGTAGAGACACGTTGTTATTACAGTCACCGGAAGGTCAGATTTCGTCGCTGATGGTGAAGGGCAATCAAGTCTACGCTGCGTCGAGCAATCAAGGAAAACTCTTTCGCTTTGGAAATGACCTGGTATCAGAAGGTAGTTACGAATCGCCTGTGCGGGATGCGAAGCTTATCGCTTCGTGGGGAAGAGTGTGGTGGCGAGGGGCAGGGAATATCGAAGTTCAGACCAGGACTGGAAACGGTGAACGTCCCGACGCGACCTGGAGTGACTGGAGTCCGGCGGTGAAAAATGCTGATGGCAATCAGATTTCGAGTCCACGGGCAAGGTTCATTCAATGGCGCACCGTGGTTCGATCTGGGGCAGGAGTACCGGCGTGGCTCGAAGACGTCAGCGTCGCCTATCTTCCGAGAAATGTTGCGCCAGAGGTTTTGGCAATAACTGCTCTGCCAATAGGCGTGGGGTTACAACAGATTGCCCAGGTCGCAATTGATCCGAATGTTGAATCTTCTGGATTAGACCCATCTGTGTTTGGTCCAGTGGCCCAGGTGCCACCCCGGCGGTTTTATCAGAGAGGAGCTCGCTCATTTCAATGGCAAGCAGAAGATCGAAACGGCGACACGCTTGAGTATTCGATTTACTACCGGCCCATCAACGAGCAGACATTCAGATTGTTGAAAGACAGACTACGCGACAATTTCTATACGATTGACGGCGCAACTCTGGCTGATGGTCGTTACATTATTAAGGTGGTAGCGTCGGATGGACCAGATAACCCGTTGGGGCAGAAGCTGACGGGTGAGAGAATCAGCGAGCCCGTCGATATCGACAATACCCCGCCCGTAGTGAAATTGATGGAACAACCGCAGGTCGGTGGAAATAATGTTCGAGTTGTATTTTCTGTCGATGATGCCACGGGTAAAATTCGGAAAGCCGACATTAGTATTGATGGCGCAACCTGGCTCCCGATATTCCCTGACGACGGAATCGCCGATAGCGGCCACGAAATATTTACCGTAGATGCCGGGTCTCTAACACCGGGCGAGCACACAATTTCTTTGCGTTCTTTTGACACGAGTGGCAATGTAGGTACTGCCAGTGTGACGGTCAGGAGATAAGCTCAGCTTCCAATTATTACAGAACCGCAAGCGAAGCCGAACGGATGCCGCATTCAATTTACCGCTGGAATCTCACAATCGCTTTTGTTGAATGTGGCATCCGGTCGCTTCGCTCGCGGTTCTGTAAATGGGGGCTTGGGGCTTGGGCTAAAGTCACATTTTGTGTAAAGACCGCTGGTTTGATCGAGTAGACTTCCGGTCAACTGTTAATGGCTTTCATCGCTTCAAAATTGGGGCTTTTTGACTTTCGTCCTTTGCACCATAAGGTGCGGGTTCCTCGGAAACGGTGCGATTTTCGGCGGGCATTGGTATCTTACCTGCGAAAAATCGCAGTCTTCAGCAACCGACGTTGTGGCATCTATCTTGCTCTTTAGCTGACTGGCGCATCTCTTTCTCCCTCCCGTGCGCGGACAGAAAGCGATAGGGAGGCAAGGCCAGTATGAAGAAATTGATTCAAAACTTGTTGATATTGGCGATGCTGGTTGGCGTTCCGGCGGGAGCATCTGCTCAGCGCAAGGACAACGATAAACGTCCCCCGAAGGAGCCGGTCAAAGTTATCACTAATGACCGGAAAGATAATCGGCCACCACCGCAAAATAACAACCGTCCCCCGAAGGACAACAAGAAAAAACCTGACTGAACTGCGGTTCAGTGCAGCTTGGAAATGCCCATTCAACGTCCGGTCGAATGGGCATTTTTATTTGTCAGAAAGGACGTGATTTAGTCTGAGTTTTGCCACAGGCCGCGGGTGAAATCGGGTACTTTCACCGGCATACTCCCGTTCGCAACTGACATTTGACTCAAGGGGCCTGGAACGCTCCATGCGGCTGCGTCATAGACATTGATGTCTGGTTCCAGGCCTTCATGGATGCATTGGACCAAGCGCCAGCACATCAGATAATCCATGCCGCCATGTCCGCCCAATTTGCGTGCGGTCTCACCCTGTTTCTTCCAAAGCGGTGATTCGTATTGATCCTTGTACTTATCCAGCGTGGTCCAGGTATGTCCGCCTTGTTGACCGTCAATGAAGATGCGTGGAGGATAATCTCGGAAGATTCCTTTGGTGCCTTGAATAAGGTTGATACGGTCATATGGTCGAGGGGTGCTGACGTTATGTTGCAGCATAATTGTACGACCCCGCGCGGTCTTAATCAGACTGGTATTGTAGTCACCGCACTTGTAAGTTTCTTTCCACTTTGGATCTCCGGCCGGAACATGATCCTTGCGATATGCCTCGAGCCCGAGATGGGCTGAGCTCATTGAAATGATGTGATCGAAACGATCGCCGCGATTGATATTCATGTACTGGGCCATTGGACCAAGCCCATGCGTTGGATAGAGATTACTGTCTCGAAGCGTGTGATGGCGTCGGCGCCATAGTCCTTCGTTTGCGTTTTCGAAGAGTATCTCGCGAAGATCGTGGTTGTAAGCGCATTCGCCGTGAACCAGGTCGCCTAATAGACCAGCTCGCACCATATTCAACACGAGGGTTTCCGAATAGTCGTAACAGCAGTTCTCCATGATCATGCAGTGACGACGCATTCGTTCCGAGGCGTCAACGAGTTTCCAGCAGTCATCGAGCGTGTATGCTGCCGGAACCTCTGTGCCAACGTGCTTTCCTTCTTTTAGTGCGGCAAGTGCCTGGGGAACGTGCCATTCCCAGGGAGTGGCGATGTAGATGAAGTCGAGATCGTCGCGGGCGGCGAGTCGTTCAAAATCCCGCTCACCTTTGCTGTAGATTGCAGGTGCCTTCTGACCCGCTTTCTCAACCATCTGCGCAGCACGTACGCATTTATCGTTTACGACGTCGCAAACCGCATTTACCTGGACCCTTTCGATTGCCAGAAACTCGCCGAGTACATCCGTGCCGCGAAGCCCAACGCCGATTATGCCGAGGCGTACCGTGTCGCGTGGTTCGAATTTAACACCCATCATTGTTTGGTGACGCGGTGGTCTTTGAGGTTCGGCTGTCAGGTCGTTAAGAAGATTTGCGGAAGCGAGGCTCTCGGTGGTGAGGCCGACGCCGGCGATGGTCGCCGCTTTCAAGAGGTCTCGTCGCGACAGGTTGGATTTGTTTTTGGTCATGATAGTGTCAATCAGTCCCGATAGGTCCTATTAGTTTTATAAGTCCTAGAGGTCATATAGGTTCCTATAAGTCCTATTTCCTCTTCCTTTTCCTGGCCGAATAAAATCGTTCTGTAAAGCCGCCCTCTCTCAGGAATACCGCCTCCATTGTTTCAGTTGGTTATCAAGCAGATAGTTCGTCTGATGAATAAGACAAATTATAGTATTGGCGGCAATCTCAGCGGTACAGGTTTCTATATAGGACCTATAAGTCTCATAGGACCTATTCTCCTCATAGGCGAGACTTCTAATCAATCTTGCCAGCGAATGATTTTTTGACCAAAGGACCAGTCCGCGATGTCTCAAGAAATCTTCGTAATCCAACAAAAGTTCTTCGAGACTGGCTCTCGCGACACCTAAAAGCTTCAGTTCAAATTTCTTTGAAGTGCCGGATGCCTGACTGCCTTCGGCGATGTTCTGGCGTCCACTTCGGGCCGCCTGCACCATCTGATCGTGGGTACGTGAACGAGCGTCGATGAATCTGTCGCAAAACCTGACAGTAGCATCATAGACTAGTTCTGCATGTTGAAAAGATTTAAGCCGCCGGTACCCGCCGTGCGCTGGGATCAGTTCCGATCCCGAAGAGTGAGGATTCTTCATTGTGAGGTGTTCCTTAAAGTTCTATAGGTCTTATAAGTCCTATAGGCCTTATTCTTCATAGGTTCCTATAGGTCAAATAGGTCCTATAACCCCTATTTTAAATGGTGCCCGCTAGTAGATTCGAACTACTGACCCCTCGCGTGTGAAGCGAGTGCTCTACCACTGAGCCAAGCGGGCAAGTCTGTAGAATCAATCACTTAGGGCCACAATTGGACCAGCGTCTAGCTGTAAACTGATTGATTTGAACGCATCTTAAATCATCTGTGCTCGATCGCGCCAGCGGTAGAGCAAAGCCCTTCGGGATATTCGTTGAGAAGAGGTGGGCGCTTCATAGTTGAGCTAGCCATCTTGATCCTGATTTATTGCGTGAGATTGATTATTTGGGCCTGGATTTCGATACGACATTAGCTCAACAAACGGCAGCTGAATACGTCTTTACGACAAGTGCAATTCTGTTTGCTTTGGAAACTTTGAGGAAAGCTAAAAGTTCAAGGAGACAATGGATTTCGTACTAATGGTAAACGCTATGCTTCATCATTCATGATATGGAGCACCTAGTTTATGGAGAATGCAGCTTTGTGCCCTGGGACGGAGAAGAGGTTAAGAGTCTTCTTCGAGTGAACATTTACAAATAGGTGTGCGGAAACATCAATCGGCCAGCGGTGTACCTCTATTTACTCTTCATGCGAAGGTACTATCATTGGCACCTTTAAGCCGAGACTCTCTTGAAAATCGCTGTAGAAAGATCTATCAAACAAGAGAATTGAAGATGATTAATCGAAGAGCGAACTTAAGAGCCGTGCCTAGCAATGAGCGTGAGTATGCTTATCTAAGTGTTGCGATTGCAAATGTGCGAGAGCAGTTACCGCGGGTCGTAACGCGGTGATGTAATCTACCGCAGACAACACTCTAGCGGCTGCGGGTGCCGCACGCGCCTACAACAATGGTTAGTTATAGAGGAAGGGTCGAATGTGCTGTCGCAAATAGATTTTATTGTACAGCCATACTCACCACTCGATCACCCCGATTATTATTAACAAAGGATCTGGAGCCGAGAACCTGCCGAAAGAGGTAAACCCCCTGATTCATTACTGCTTCGGCTGCGTGGCTTTGCTTTTTTCCTGCAACTTGCGCAACTCATGCCAACGCTTGTACTGGTCTACCTTGGCTGGATCAGGATCTTCCTCATCTTTAAGCCAAAAACAAAACCAGTCCACATTTCCCTGTAGAGAAGTCAGTCGGTCTCGAGGTCGAACCAAATTGTGATTTGCGTCTGGTCTGTAGATCAGCTCAACTGGTTTACCCAGGCGTGTTAAGCCTGCAAACCATTCCCAGGTAAAGAATAGGGAGTAAGGATGATAGGCTTCCTCACGTACCGGCGTAGTGACTTTCGACAAGTTGAAACCGGGGGAATTTTTCACCCAACTGATCAAGCCATCATCAAAAGGTGGACCACCATTGATGCCTTCTACCATTGGGTAGCGAGTGGAAAGTGAAGGAATAAGCGACAAATAAAAGAAGTATCCTCCATCACTCGGATCGGCCATGGTGGCGGCGCCAAAGTGATATTTCGAGTGAGTGAGTGCGTACTGTACCCCCAGTCCTGTCTGGCTATGTGCAATAACGCCGACGCTATAGCGATCGATAATTCCTAAACTATCGAGGTAATCGATCCCTCCTTCGTATGCTGATGCTTCTCCTGGGGCTTCTCCGAGGGTCGACAGCTTGCTCAAATCCTCTTCCACTTGCAGCACGGCGAATCCTTTAGCCGCGAGGGGTTGAGCAGCAAACGCGGACGGAGAATAGCCATCAATCCAGAATTTTTTCGGATTCCAAGCATGCGTTTGAATGACAAGTGGATATTTCTGTCCTTGCACATAATTCGGCGGGAGGTACAGTCCCGCCTTCACCTTGTGACCATCAGTCGCGTTGAAAGCAATGCTCTGGACCCGGCCAAAATTGAGCTCTTTGAATTGAGGGTTGAGGTCCAGGAGAACCGACTTTTGTCCTGTCTGAAGATCAGTGACGAAAAGTTTTGGAGGCGTATTCATATCTTCCTCTAAAGTTACGGCTATCGCCCGCTTCTGTTGGTTGCCTGAACCTATGAACTCAATTTCTTTCCAACTGCCAGCACCTTTTTGAAATGCAACTAAACCTCGTTCGGCACCCGAGGACGCACGTGCAATCAAGGATTTGCCGCCTCGAGGATCCCACTCAATCGGGCGCAACTCTCTCGAACTAATGGGCACAATTTCTCCGCTTGAGACCTTAATTTCTACAACCATTTTCTTTGATTGCCGTAACTTACGTTCCGCTTTATCAGAGACATTGAGAGGTAGATAGGCGGAAACAATCACCGAACTACTGTCGGGAGACCACAGAGCATCTGATCTACCTCCGTCACTGACCGGCGCATCGAGCAAAACTTTGGTTTCGCCTGAATCAAGATTGGTGACCACATACTGATAGATTATGCGCACAGCTCCATTTGATGTGCTCGCACTAACAACATTTCGCAGCTGGCGATCTTCGTAGTCTTTCCAGCTCTCCGGAATATCAGGAGCCATGCGTTTAACGACAACGTATCGCGCATCTGGTGAAGGCAGAATACCAGCACGTGGTTCTAGATTACCTTGAGTGCCGACCTGACGTTCTCGATTATTCTTTGTGAAAAAGAGTTGCGACCTCGGCATTCTCGGTCCGCCGGTGCTGGCTACTCCTGCTATCAGATCCCATAACGGCTCGTTGGATACGACTACCCAATCTTTGCCGGTCTTCTCATCAAAGAGTGGCTTCAACTGAGGCTGAGCGAGGAACAATACACCGCGGTCTTTAGGATTGACCTCATAAGAAAGCACGCTTGTAGAATGGTTAGTAAGTTTCGTGATCTGCTTTGTGTCTCGATCGACAACATAAACTTGCTGCAGTTCTCCCGGGTTCTCTCCAAGAAACGCAAGTGTTCGGTCATCGATCCACTTGACGTCTTGAATTCCTGGATCGTTTGATGACGACGAAAGCGACGCGAGCACTATAGGATTAGGCGACAGAACTGCATTGTTAGTAGGGAACAAGAGCAAACGGTAAAGATTTGTATTGCTGTCTATGTATCCCTTTTTTGTAACAACGACAAAATACTGACCGTCCGGCGAGAACTGGGCTGGATTACCGTTCTCAACGACTAATTGGGTCATTTGAATGGCATCCACGACGTTTGCGGTTCGCGTGCCTTTACTTCGGTCGGAATTCTCCTGGCTTTGACCTATCCGAACAATCGTGGAAAAACAAATCACGATGAAGGCAAGCTTGCCCATACTTCTATACAGATGTTTCATGTTGTTTTCCCGCAAAAAGTTTCGCCAAGCTGGTCATCAGAAAAGAACCTTCATGCTCACTTGAATCGAACGTGGTCCACCAATCTGGTAGAGGGGATTCAGACCTCCCGAGATGTTTCCTGCGCCCAAACTCCGCCCAAACATTGCTGTCGAAACACCAAAGAACGTGTTGGGTACGCCATCCGTACCCAGGCTGCCGTCTGGATCTGCAAAGTTTGGATGGTTAAAAATATTGAAGAGCTCTCCCTTTAACTGTACTCGCCAGCGCTCGTTTAATTTCAGTTCGCGTCTCAATGCAAAGTCCAATTGATGAACATTGAATCCGCGCAACGCGTTGCGTCCTAGTGATCCCTGGCGCTTCGAATTTGCAGGTGGAATAAAAAACGCTGCCCGATTGAATCTTTTACCACCCGCGACAGTAGCGTTATCAAGGTATAGGGGAACTCCCGTTATTAGATCGGGGCGAGAAATCGACGGAACTCCCAGGCCAAGGACGTCCGTTGTCGTGAACACATTCACCGGCGACGCCGTGCGCAAGGTAAACACTGAATCAAGCGACCAGTTACGTACCAACTGCTCAAGCACTGGCGCTTTAGTAAAGGTTGGAACGTTATATGAAATCGCCCAATTAAAACTTTGACGTACGTCAAAATCTGACGATGCTCGATCAGTTTGTGGATCCATTGCAGCGCCCGGCGCAAAAGCAGCCGAATCATTGGACGCTGTGTCAATCGAATGGGACCACGTGTATGAGGCAAGCACCTGAACGCCGGCACTGAGGCGCCGATTGAATTGTGCTTGAAATGCATTGTAGTCAGAGTCAGCGGCATTTTTAGTGACGGTCACTTGTAAGAAAGTTGGGTTTGGGTTGATCAAAGTCTCTTGTCTTAATAGTCTGCGACCAGCAGCACCCACATAGCTTAGAGTGAGCACCTGTTTCCTTCCGAGAGACTGATCAACGGTTGCGGTCCACTGGTAAGTCAATGGAAGCTTCAAGTCTGGATCCGACAGGATCAAGTTTGAAACTGGCGGCGTCGTACTTAGAGGCAACGGAGTCGCGTTGGCCACGCTGTAAGGGAAGATTGTGTTTGCCGGTAGGTTTTTACGACCAACTGAGGGCCACGATTGTGAAAACGCATTTAAGATCGTTCCGTATGGCAGATCATAGAAAAGACCAAAGCCACCTCGCACTACCGTCTCTTTACCTGCTTCTCTTCTGAGTTGATATGAGAAACCGAGGCGTGGTGCAAAGTTGGTATAAGGTGTATTCCACAAAGGTGTACCTGCTGGCGCTAAGGTCATCGTTGCCGGGTTATCAAGTCCGATAACACCAACTGGCACATCCCCCGACTTTTCTTTCGGATATAGTGCGAGATCCCAACGAACGCCGTACGTTAAAGTGAGACGGGATGAAGCTCTCCAGGCGTCCTGCGCAAATAGCGAGAAGTTATCGGTAGAAATATCTTTGGGACCCTTGGTCGAAACGATCACACCTCTAAGCACTTGTCCGTTTAGCGCACCGCTTGCTCCAGAAAACACAGCTTGCCCGTTAATTCGAAGTGGTCGAAACGCGAGTAATGAGCGCCGCCAATCTACGCCGACCTTCACCTGGTGATTTCCGATCACAGCCAAAACACTGTCAGTGAGGTTGTACTGTGAGCGCAAATTATTTGCAAAGCCACCCTTTTGATAAGTTGCCGACGTCAAGCTGAAGGTGAAGTTGCGTTGTCCAGTAAAAGTTGACGGATAGTAAATTTCGTCAGGCACCGGAACAGCGCCGCCAAAACTATCGAGGTCATTTACTTGTCGCCCGCGTACGGAACTCCAGTTGCCGCGGAAATCATTAACGATCGTTGGTTTGATGGAATAAATAGAACCGAACGTGAGTGTTTTGGTATTGATATATGTAGGACTGATAGCACTAAGTACACCACCGTTCAGCCCACGCGTAATAGTGTTTGATGGAGCTACGTTGTAGCGAACAAACGCGCTGAGGTTGCGACTAAAGGAATGATCGATCCGTATGCTGGTGGCATCAAGCGTACTCGGAATCGAATAGCTCGCATTAAAGATCGCCATTCCGAGGGTGGTATTTGGACCATTTGGCAAAGGAAACGCATTCAGAAACGGTCGGATCGAAGGTACGGCGTTCTGTCTCGACGCGAGTGAAGGTACTTGAGTTACTGCAGTAAGTGGTTGTCGCAAGCGTAGACCTTCGTACGAAAAGAAGAAGAACGTTCTATCCTTGCCACTCCATAGCTTTGGTCCACCCTCGCCAAAATGTGGCAAGTAAATTGGGCCACCTATTACTCCGCCGAAATCGTTTTGCCTTAGAGTCGGACGCTCTAGCCGATTGGCATTTGCAAACCAGTCGTTGGCATCGAATACGTCGTTTCGGATGTAGTCAAACATCGAACCGTGAAAACTGTTGGTTCCAGACCGCGTAACAATTGAAACCTGACCTCCAGGCATTCTTCCGTATTCGGGAGCATAGGTGCTAGTGAGAACTTTGAATTCTTCAAGAGCATCCACCGAGACTAGGTTGTTGGTGCCACCTGTAACTGAAAGAGCGGGAATAGATCCGGCGCCAGTCTGGCCCACCACAGCGTCTGCGGTAACCCCCACGTTTGCGCTAACGCCATCAACGAGAAAGTAATTGGAATCGGGGCGTTGGCCATTGACGCTGAATTGACCCGGGTTATTGCCATTGGCCTTGGTTAGCACCACGCCGGGAGTCAACGTGAGCAATGATTGGAAACTTCGACCGTTTAACGGCAGGTTTTCCACAAACTGTCGATCGACGAGGGTACCAGCTGCGGGCGACTCGTTAACGAGCGGGGGAGTGTCCAATATTTTTACCTGTTCAGAAATCGTAGCAGCGGTCAGCTTGATCTCTAACGATTTTTGATCTCCAACGTTGAGGACCAAGCTATTGATTTGTGCGGGCGCAAATCCCTCACGTTCTACTGCCACTGTGTATGTAGTCGGAGGAAGTAACGGAATAACAAAAGCGCCGTTTTCATTCGTTACGGTCTTTCGTTGAAACCCAACGTTTGCATTCGTAACAGTCACATTAGCGTTGGGAACAACAGCACCGTTCTGATCATGCACAATGCCGCTCAAAGTGGCGCTTACGGCTTGAGGTTTAACCGGGATTGTCAATAGAAGTTGAATGAAACACAGAACCGCGACTTGGATGAGTCGCGAATAAAGTGACGATGATCCACTAAGATGAGCGGTCATAAGATCTCCTTTGATAATTTTCTCGCTGTCAATGCGCTCGGACACATTTTCAAAGTCACTAAACTGATTAGAAACAGCCGATTGGTGGGTTAAATCTACTGACGTGCTGCCGCTAAAATTGCAGCCAGTCGTCTGGTCTGTTCGAGCGAATCCCAAAATTCCCGATTCTTAATAGTTTGTCGTGAGGATGAGTTAGGCGAGGTAGTGAGCGAGTACCGAATAATCTGGTCGTTAGCAGTGGCTTGGTTTACTAACTGCTCGGCTGCTGCATTCGTCACTGCGGCGTCACTTGTTGAGCCGTACCCACTCGCAGATAACGATTGCCGAGGGAAAAAGACGGGCTGCAATTCGCTGCGTATCAGATCAACCTGAGCTTTGTAAGCGTTGGCGTGGGCTTGTAATAACCCTAACCATTTAGCCTTAGCGTCAACTCCCAACTCCTTAAACTCTTCCGGAGAAAACTGCCGGAGCAAACGTTTAAGGGCATAGATGTGAGTCATTGAGTTGCGTGAGGTGACTATGATGCGCATCGCAAACTGCTGAGACAATTCATCCGCACGATCTCCCTCGTACGAAAAGAACTTTCGCAAGTCGTTTTCGAGAGGCATCCTTGCCGATTCTGGCTCACTTACCTCAATTGATTCGGACGGCCTATTGTCCAGGGAGAGAGTTTGGCTCTTAAGAGCATCCGCTATTGTGTTAAGTTCAACCGATGCTGCGTGAGTATCAATAATGGGCTTTAGCGTTGAAAGCAATGCTGATCTTCGTTGTTCCGTCTCAACAACTCCTGCGACACGCAATAAACCGTCCCGAGATCTAGTTACAGTGATCTGTTCTCCTAAATCGGCATTAGCGTCATGTAGCAGTTGCAACAATTCGACTTCAAGATCAGCAGTTGCCACTGGTCTCGTCGCAGTTTCAGGCGCTGTTACAACCGGCGATACCGGGTAAGCTTTGCCAACTCGATTCGATTCGTTGTTGAGTAATTCCTTCTCCGGCTCAAACGTTGAAGAGGGCACCATACTCGGTGAATGGCGCTCAAAACTCGATTCGGTGAAGTGATATTCAACCAGTTGAAGTGGTGAATTCACACCAGAACTAGCTTCGTTGACGACAACAGTCATCTCCGTGACATGAAGCTCCGCTTTTGTCAGCGCTACGGAAGCTTTAAATACCTGAGCATTGCAAGTTGGTTTTCGGTCGTAAGTTATTAGATAGGTAGACGTGAGTTCTTCAACGTGTAATTCGGTACCGCATTCACCACTAGCAATTCTTTTAAACTCCGCAGCAGTCGGTTCTTCCTGCCAGAAGGTTAAAAGCGAAATTGGTTGCTGATTCGAAGAAACGAGTTTGAGTTCGGGTGCTTTGCCATGCTGATAAATCGTCTGAATACCATCGTGACGTTGCCATAGACCGGCGACTAGTTTGTCCTGTTGGTTGAAAAGTCTCTGTGTGGTAATTCCGTGCTCCGCATTTCGCCAGATTTCGATCTTATAGGTCGATGTTGGAACTTGTTTCGCGTTGTTGATTAGTTCCATTCGATCCACTTTAATCGAACGATGGAGAACGATATCGGTACGCGTTAGATATGCTTGTTCGACTGAGATTGCTCGGTGCAATAGATCAGCAGCAAGTGGTTCTTTGACAGAGTTCTCAGAACGGAAAGACTTGGTTAGCAGAAAGGCGGCCGCGCCGATTAAGCTCAGGAGAACCAACGTGAGCGCGAATTTGGGTATAGTGAATGTTCCAAAGAACCAGCCCATCGTTTCTCGAAACCTATTATGCCAGTCTCTATTATCTTGCTGGGGACTGGCGTCGTGGGCTTCAGCCGTTACAGTTACCTTAGCGTCATTCAGATGATTCGGGTGTTCGTAACAAACTCGCACGAGCGGACGTGAAGCGCTCTGATCTAATCTCAATCTGAGGATGCGGCCCTCGCTTAAGACGACCTCAGTAGATTGTGCTGCATTTTGTTCCACCTGCATCATCAGTAACCGGACGCCCTGTTCGCTGCTGATCTCTAACAACTCGATTTTGTCTGATGGCTCCAGGCTAAAAGTTTGCTCACAAATAGGCGATGCGATCTTTTGCCAAAACTGCCTGTCCCCATTAACTGACACGCACAATTCAGAAGGTTCGTGTTCAAAAACACTGCGAGCGTGGCGTCGACATTTCTTCCGAATATTTTCCAGGTGGGCCGTACCGCCACCGGGGCCGTCCGAACCGTCTGAATCCGAGCCTCCTCCTTTTTCGGTCTTATTCGGACTCAGCATGTCACTAGGATTGCGATCAGCGAGGAGTGGCAAATTGAGTATTTCGTTAACGGCATCGATACAAGCCTCGCAACTTACCAGATGAGCCAGCACTTCGATATCCACTGGTGCTGGCCGGTCAACGCGATACATTTCTTCAAGTTCGGCTCTTGAAAAACACGAACCGCTTCTCGATCTGAAAATTGCGCGACGAAGACCGTTGAGTATTACTGGATAAGACAGTCCTGTTTCGAGTGAAACGTCTTGAATATCATTTGCGTTACCCAAAAAGGACAGGGAGCTCGGATCCTCGCTGAATCGACGAGCTTCCTTTCGACCGATTTGCAGCAACTCGCTTACCACGGGGCGAGAACTTCGGATGACCAGGGAAATTTCGCTCGGATAATAGCCATGAAAGAAGCGTAGAATTAGCACACTTCCCGCTTTGGACGTCTTCTTTCGCTTACAGGAGTACTGGCAGATCAACGCAAGTTCGTTCTTAGTTTGTATTACCTGACTCAAGTCACGCGTGCGCAAACCTAGTTCAATCGAGTCGAAATCGATCAAAGCAAGTGGTTCGCTGCGACGATGAGTAGCTCTGCGCAGATCCATCAGG
Source organism: Pyrinomonadaceae bacterium (assembly GCA_035646955.1). Taxonomy (GTDB): domain Bacteria; phylum Acidobacteriota; class Blastocatellia; order Pyrinomonadales; family Pyrinomonadaceae; genus PSRF01. The sequence goes on along the minus strand of DASROI010000049.1, from coordinate 4,197 downwards.
TGAAGATTGCGCAACATTCCGTAGAGATACGCATCGAGATACTTAATAGAACCGAGATCGGGACGGTTAAAAGTAAACTGGACAAAAGCTTCCTGAACCAGGTCTTCGCCAGCAATTCGATCGCCTTGGGTGATGAGCAAGGCTCTCCCAAGCAACCAGTCATACCGCTGGACAAAGACTTCCTCGTGATTGGAGGAAATCGCCCTGCCTACGGATTTCACCAGTTTTAGCATCACTTACTATTAAGTTGCGCGTCAGCTTTCTGAATTAGGATAGCAGTGTGTAATTTTTCTGCACGAAAAATTTTCTGTTTGCTCCTAAACCTCTAGGTGTATTTTGGTAAGGCATTCTGTCTTAAGCCGTCGTTAGCACCACAGCGCAATTGTTTTCGCCGAAAATTCAATACTTCGAAGGGTTCTGGTTCCGACCATTTGGAAGAGCACTAATTTATGACTTGTTACGATTCTCGGAGAGTCGATTAGCTAATTACCATGACCCAACAAATCTCTCAACTGATTACAAATGAAAACCAGGTAACTTACGAAACTGATGGAGTGGTGTTGATACCGGGTGCGTTCTCGACTCACTGGCTTTCCCTACTCGCCGAAGCAATAGAAGAGGCGATGAGTTGTCCGGGTCCACACTCTGAAGAGTTGAGCACAAGTGGAGGAAGATTCTTTGGGGATCTGGAAATGGCTCTTCGTTTATCAAAGTTCCGAAAGTTTGCACTTGAGTCGCCGGCCGCTGAAATCGCCGGACGAATCATGAACGCTACTCGAGTCAACTTTTTCTACGATCAGTTATTGGTGAAAGAACCTGGAACTTCAGAACGAACGCCATGGCATCAGGATCAACCATATTGGGCTATCAGTGGTCATCAGGTCTGTTCAGTTTGGTTGCCACTTGATCCGATTCCAGAAAACGTATCCGTTGAGTACGTATGTGGTAGTCATAAATGGGGTGAATTTAGTCCCTACCATTTCGCCGACGGCACGCCTTACCAAAATACAGGTCTAGACTTGCTGCCTGAAATTGAGAATAATAGGAACAAATACGACATAAAGAAGTTTGCGATGGAGCCAGGTGACTGCCTGGTCTTCAACTCGATGATTGTTCACGGTGCTCCGGGCAACACGGGTCGTTACCGGCGACGTGCGCTTGCAACTCGTTGGGCAGGAGACGATGCTCGCTACTATCGACGTCCGGGCGAAGTTGCTATCCCGACCGCCGATCCTGGATTAGCTGACGGAGGACTTCTCGACAGCGAGCGGTTTCCCCTGGTTTGGAGTGCACCCCCAAGATGAGAAATTTATTCCTCATATCTACTAAAGGATTAATTGGAACTTACATTAGAACACAACCTTATCGATCGAATGAATGTGTGACCAGATTAGACGCGGTAGCTATGTCAGTTAAACAATGACACTCATCGTAATAATTGCACAGCGCTTACGCAGTTCGCTTATTGATGAATCTGAAACTGGACGGCGAGGCTTCGCCGGATCACCGGCAACGTTGCAGCTGAGACGTAGGTTCTTGTTTAGTATCGGTGCTGTTCCCTCCAACAACGAATCGTAGGGAACGTTCATATCGGCGCAGGGCGCCAATACGTCCAGGTTTCTCGAATTTAAAGTCACTAATAGCGGCGAGCGTTGCACCAACCGAATGTGACGCGTGATGAATTGCCTTGAGATCTTTGGTTCTCTTCAACGCTTGAAATGTCAAAGCGTCTACATATTCACTGATCAAGAATGCAGGTGAGTCTTCGATACCGTCGGGCTCGGCATGAAGAGCCCGCGGAACTCGAATCGTTCGAGAGAGCAGATCGTGAAGGGCCAGCTCTTTGCGACAGACCTCAGCGCCATTCCGATAGAGGCGAATTACAACCGGCTCGTAATTGGCTTCAAAGTCAACTCTAATATTTGTGTTGATGAGTCCGCCGGATAGGACTTGCAGATTTCTAATTAAGCGCCAACATATCGTTGGTCCACAAAAGCCGTCCCGAAATTGAGACCAGCCGAAAACTGCTTAACCTTGCCCGATAACCTCACGATTTGAGACACTTTCTGGCAAAGCCGTTCTGATTTGATTCTGCCCGAAAACCCTATCATTCTCGAGAACCACAGAAGCACACGCAAATGGCAACAATGCTTGGCCCGCTTTGACCCGATCAAATGCATATACCCTGAACACCACGTTTTTATTCGAGAGATGCCATAATTTCGCAACCCAAGGCAGGCCGGACAGCAGAAGAATGTCGCATCCCCATCCCTCCAAGTCACAACCCCTAGCTTTTCCGACGAATCTGGAGGTCTGTGAGCATGAAGTCTCGCCTACTCGCTATTGCAATCGTTTGTTTAGTTCTATTAGTGGTGCTCGTGTTGCTGCCGGCAACTCACGACAAGGTCTTGGCCGATAATAACGCGTTGACGTTCCAGGGGCAGTACACGGCTCCTGCATGTGGACCTCGACACGACTTCACGATTGGCGCGAACACCAAAACGATCGACGTCGTGGCGTCGACCGTTCCAGTGAACGATATCGTGCTGAAGTTGTACTACGGGGGACAGGTCATCTCTGAGCAGGATACTGCCACAAGTCCGGAACCGATCCACTACGCGACTGGCAGTAATCTCGCGCCCGGCACGTATCAGGTGGAAGTCTGTCCGTTCGGTGGGCAAGCGGTCCTAACGCCCTCAGACTATGCTGGTGTAATCATCGTTACTGAGGCGCCGGTTCCGGGAACTACGCCGCCAGCGACCAACCCGATAGTCCTGCCACCCGCGCCCCTCGACTCCGGACCCGCGCCGCGTTACCAGAGCCACACGCCCACCGCTGCTCAGATCGAAGCCGGCATGACAAAGAACTCGCAGGACGAACCAAACATCGGCGTAAACTGGAGCAGTGGAACAGTGATGTTGCAGGCACTGATGCAAACACTGCGAGTGCAGTTTGATGATCAGGCGTGCCCGCAGACACCGCCTACGACCTGGAAAGACGTAACACCCGTCACGTCGCAGGAAGGGTTCGACCCGATTCTTTTCACGGACCACGCGACGAACCGCACGTTTGTCACGCATCTGCTGCTCGATCCTGCTGCGAACGCTTCATCTTTAACCGATAATGACGGGACCAACTGGATTCCGAGCCAGGGCGCAGGTTTCGGTTCGGGTTTTGATCACCAGACACTCGGAGGAGGTCCATTCCATGCTCCCGTTCCACCGCTGCCCGGCTACAAAAACGCGGTCTATTACTGCTCTCAGGAAGTTGCGTTCGCCAATTGTGCTTTGAGTGTCGACGGTGGGGTGACATTCGGGCCAGCCGTGCCGATCTATACCCTCGTATCGCCTGATACCGCTACGCTGGGCCAGTGTGAAGGTCTTCACGGCCATGTGAAAGTCGGTCCTGACGGCACGGTCTATGTCCCTAACGCCGCGTGCGTTGGACCAGTCAACCCGAAAGAAAACGGCTTCGCTCTCTCCGAAGACAACGGAACCACATGGAAAGTGCGGACGATTCCCGGGACTGCCGGCGGCGGTAGTGATCCTTCGGTGGCGGTTGACGACGGCGGTCTCCTCTATCTCGGGTTCATGAACGAGGACAAATACCCGGCGGTGGCTGTGTCAGCCGACAAAGGGAAAACCTGGACCAACATGTACGACGTAGGCGCGATGGTAGGTGTCAAAAACGCGGTGTTTCCTGCGATGGTCGCCGGCAGTGCGGGCCGCGCTGCCATGGCCTTCTATGGCACCACCCAAGAGGGTGCTGTCAATGATTTCAACTCCAAAGCTGTCTGGTACCTCTACGTGGCGCACACTTACGACGGTGGGGCGCACTGGATAACTGTCAACGCTACGCCGAATGATCCAATCCAGCGAGGCGGAATTTTCCTGGGAGGAGGCTCGCAGATTCATCGCAATCTGCTCGACTTCTTCGGCGCAGACGTGGATCGGTTCGGTCGCATGACAGTTGGTTACGCCGACGGCTGTATCGGCGCCTGCGTCCCGTCCGGCGATGGCGCTCGCGGAAATTCTTATACTGCGTATGGCAGTATCGCTCGTCAGACTGGCGGCCGGCGACTCTTCTTCGGTTCGGATCCGACCAGCGCCACGGTTCCCGGTGCTCCACTGCTCACGGTCGTGCGCAATGGCTCGATCAATACTCTGAGCTGGTCGCAATCGGAGAACGGCGGTTCGC
>DASROI010000048.1:0-3683 GCA_035646955.1 Pyrinomonadaceae bacterium | reverse complement strand
CGATCCACACGCTGCATGTGCCCGATACAAATACCGAGGTTACCGATGTGTGGTTCGCCATCCGCGGAGCGAACCTCAATCTTGACGATGAGGGGAACGTCGAGAGTGTGCTCGACGCCGGAGCTGTACTGAGTATCTATAAGGCCGTTTGTGAAGAGAGCGGACTTGCGCTTCCGGACGTGATCGGGTCTTAGGCCCGTTTGCATCGGGAGAAAGACGCCGAGAAACTCAGACGGGACGCACACAAAAAGCTTGAATCAGTTGGATAAAGACCTCGAAGCCAACTCGACTCTGTCGCATTACCGCATCCTCTCGAAGATCGGTGCGGGTAGGATGGGAGAGGGCTATCTTGTCGAAGACACGAAACTAGATCGCCAAGTTGTGCTCAAGATCTTGCCGCCGGAATTCGCCGAGGATAACAATCGAATGAATCGATTTGTGCGGGAAGCTAAATCTGCCTCCGCCCCAAAACCATCCCAACATCATCACTATTTATGAAATCGGCGAAACCGTGGGAATGCATGAATTAGAGAAGGCCTTTGAGGCGCGTGATTATTTGTTGCCACGCATAAAAGTTGAACCGTTCCTGGATCCTCTTCGCGGCGACCCGCGGTTCAAGCTATTGCTGAAACGCTTAAATTTGCCGGAGTAAATTGATCGCGTTCCCGATGTAAGCAGCGCGGTCTCCCAAAATGGTGAAGTATCGACACAGAGTATTAATGCTCCTTTGTCTGTTGTCTGCTCAAATGGCTTGGCAGTTACGATCTTGCTTTGATCCCAGTCGCATTGATGCTCACGATTGGTACGATCCTGTGGTTCAAGGTTGATGCGACCCAGGAACTAATTCCGGAACCACCAGTTCCGATTCCTGCTACTGTAGTACCCGTGTTGACCTAGTTAGCCGAAGTGACCATTACTGTTCTAGAATGAGTTCCATCTAAACGGGCCGCTTTTTACGAGCGGGTCCAGCACTCTTAGCGGATTCATTTTGGTGTTGACGAACCCAGGCGTCAGTTTACGCATGAGTCTATCTAGTCTTAACCCTCCATAAGAAACAGTGAACGAAAACTTTTCCCCCAACTCGACGCTCGCCCACTATCGAATACTTTCCAAACTTGGTTCAGGTGGAATGGGTGAGGTCTATCTTGCAGAGGACACTCTACTCGGTCGACTTGTAGCACTTAAGATTTTGCCTCCCGAATTCGCTCAACAGACCGATCGGATGAATCGGTTTGTTCGAGAGGCCAAGTCTGCATCAGCACTGAACCATCCGAACATTATTACGATCCATGAGATAGGTGCGGACTGCGATGCACACTTTATCGCCAGCGAATATATTGAGGGTGAAACCCTTCATTCGCTGTTACGACACGAGCCTCCGACTCTCAAGTCCTCTCTGGAGATTGCGATTCAAATTGCCTCTGCACTGGATGCGGCCCATCGAGCGGGAATAGTCCACCGCGACATCAAACCCGAGAACGTAATCATCCGGCCGGATGGACTCGTAAAGATTCTGGATTTCGGTATTGCGAAACTGTCAGAACTTCATGCAATACGAGGTGAATCGTCAGAGGAAGTGGCGACGGCTCTCAAGTCTGAAGGAACCAGTCCCGGCATGATCATCGGCACGGCTCACTATATGTCGCCTGAACAAGCACGTGGCAAAACTGTTGATGCGCGATCAGATATTTTTAGTTTCGGTATCGTCTTCTACGAATTGCTGTCAGGCAAACGGCCGTTCGACGGTGAGAACGCGCCGGACGTTATGGGAGCGGTGCTTCATAAAGAGCCAGTACCCATAATCCAGTTAATGCCAGACTTGCCTCCCGAGATCGAACGCATTGTCAACAAGACGCTGAGAAAGGATCGTGAACAACGGTATCAAACCGCAAAGGATTTATTGATCGACTTAAAAGACGCCAACCAGGAATTGGATTTCCAGAACAAAAAAGAACGCACGGCCGCACCGCAAATACGAGTTGCGACGGCTGTGACCTCCACCAATGCGAAGCCACCCACTTCTAGTGCCGAGTTCATAACGCAGGAGGTCAAAAAGCATAAACTTAGTTTGGTGCTTGGTTCAGTAATTCTGCTGGGACTGCTCGCACTTGGCGTGTGGTTTTTCGTCTTTCGCACTTCAACCAACACGGGACCTATTGATTCGATTGCTGTTCTCCCTTTTCAGAACAAGGGTTCCGACGCAGACACCGAGTACCTTTCTGATGGACTCGCGGAATCGTTGATCTATCGCTTGTCTCAACTACCAAACCTGAAGGTCAGTCCGACCAGTTCAGTCATGCGATACAAGGGGAGGGACACAGACATAACTCAGATCGCCAAGGAACTCGAGGTTGATGCGATTATGTCCGGGCGTGTTTCTGAGCGCGGAGAGGACCTCACGATAAGTGTCGAACTGGTTGACGCAAGGACCAGGAAGTTAATCTGGGCTGAACAATATGACCGCAAAATGTCAGACCTCCTGGCCACACAACGTGAGATCGCAACCACAATCACGCAAAAGCTCCAGCTAAAACTGGCCGGAACTGACGCCAAAGGCATTACTAAACGCTACACGGACAGCAACGAGGCTTATCAACTCTACCTGCGAGGTCGCTACAGTTTTGCCAAGCGTACCAAGGACGAGACGCTACGAGCGATCGAGTATTTCCGCCAGGCAATCAACCTCGACCCTAAGTTCGCATTGGCCTACGCGAGACTTGCCGAAACATATGCGAGTATGCCGGCCTATCCGTACCTCTCTCCAAAGGAAGCTTTTCCCCAGGCAAAGGCTGCGGCACAGAAGGCCCTGGAGCTGGACCCCACGCTCGCTGAAGCCCATACATTCCTCGCTTATTCGCTGGTCATTTACGATTGGAATTGGACCGAAGCAGAACACTCATTCAAACGCGCGATCGAGCTTGATCCAAATAATTCTGCTGCCCATTTTCGTTACGGTCAGGTTTATCTTGCGACGACGGGGCACGTTGATGAAGCCGTCGCAGAAATCAAGCGAGGCCTCGAGCTGGAACCCTTGGATATCAACATGGGAGTAACACTGGCATGGATCTATTTTGCCGCGGGTCGGTATGACGAAGCCTTGGATCAAGCCAAGAAAACTCACGATCTCGAACCCAATCACCCCCTGGGAAGCTGGATGCTAAGCCAGGCCTATATCTACAAAGGAATGTATGGAGAGGCAATATCACTGAACGAACACTGGCTCCATGATGATCCGACAAACCAATTTGCGCTTCGCGATGCGGGAATCGCTTACGCAAAGGCCGGGCGACGGGACAAGGCGGAAGAAATGATCGGTAAATTCCGAGAGCTCGCAAAAACGCAATATGTACCGGCTTGTAGGATCGCGGGTATCTACGTTGCGCTCGATGATAAGGATAAGGCGTTTGCCGAACTTGATAAGTCCTTCGAGGCACGGGATTGGGAATTGCATCGACTAAATGCTGACCCATATTGGAGTTCAATTCGCAACGAGCCTCGTTTTAAGGAGATGCTAAAACGACTAAATCTGCCGTGAGGCTGGTTGTCCGACAAGCCAAAAAGGCTCTTTAGCTTGTTCGGTATGGCCCAAGCAATCGAGTCTTGCAAGCCAGCGACAAGCTGAAGGTAGGAGTGAAGTTTGTAGGGCACAAACAACGATAGAACTGGGCCACATGATAGTGCTA
>DASROI010000047.1:0-4302 GCA_035646955.1 Pyrinomonadaceae bacterium | reverse complement strand
TTTCACTGGCGCGCCTCCAAGAGTAAGTAACTGTGAAGTTGTAATGCGGCTTGGAATGAAATAAGTGCTCATCGCGCGATTGTCAGCAAGGAGGCATTTTGAAAATTCTCATGCAAAACTGGCCCCCTAATTCTCATCGAGAATTGACCCCCCTCAGGGAAGCGAATCTGTGAACTGGAGTGGGCGGAGGGTGGTACTTGGACCTCAGCCGTGGGCCGAAAAATCGTTTGTAGCGCCAATGCGCGGCGAAGTTTTCAGCTGCTTTCTTCCAAACACTCCTTTCCACAGCTTCAGCGGTTTGGCGGGCGCGTGGGGCGCGGCGCGAGCGGAGCGAGCGCCGTGACCCACGGGCCCCGCCAAAACCGTCGCCGTCAATCAGCGGGTAACATCCTTAGCACCGCCACTGCGGTCGAGGAGACAGTTGCCCGATGCTCAACTGGGAGGCCTGGATGAACATCAAGCAGTTACACAAAGAGGGTCATTCGATCAAAGCCATTACGCGTTTGACCGGTCACAGTCGCAACACCGTGCGCCGCGTCCTGCGCCAACCAAAGCCGGAACCTTTCAAAACCCCGGCGCGCAGCTCGCGACTGGATCTTTTTCACCTCCTGCGAGAACAAGGTGTGGGAGAGGCTGCGGGGAAATGGAAAAGGATCAATTTCAGTTGACAATTGTTAATCGGTGGGTGCTTTCAGCGGTCCAATGTCCCAGCCGTTATGGCGATCCTCGTTCGAGGGTTGCAAAAACCAATTAACAATTATCAAATATCAAACGAGAATGACCCCTTAACCACTAATGTCTGAAAGCGCGCAATCTCTTTCGCTTGAACGAAAGATAAAAATGCATGAGGCAAGGGAGGCGATTATCAATCGTCTCGCGATGACTCTGCCTGGCAGCATCAATCTCGACCGGTTTCTCAATGTTATCGTCTCAGAACTGGGTCGCATGATGAATGTCGATCGCTGCGACGTTATCCAACTAACCTCTGCCAGCGAACTACGTATCAGCCACGAGTGGCGAGCCTCGAGCGATGTGCCCTCGAGCCTTGGAACAGTTATCCCACTGGATCTAAAACAACTCTCCGATCACGTCGATATACGTAAACCAATCCGGCTTAACGACACGGCTGCTGCAGGACTTGATCAGAAAGTTCGATTTCTGGCAGCGAGTCTCGGAACACGGTCTCTGCTTGTGGTTCCAGTAACGCTCAGTAGCGACGTGCTTGGACTCGTTGGTCTGCATACCACGCGCACACCGCGCGAGTGGCTCGACGATGAAGTTTCATTCCTGCAGTCGATTGCAGGGCAAATCGCGGTTGGCTATCAGTACACTCGACTCTACACGGACAAGGAACGTGAAGCGGAAACAAAACGCGCGCTCCTCTCGATCGCAAACGCCTTGAACGCACGCTCCGACTTCAGCGAGGTGTCATCGCTGGTTCTGGAGCGCGCCATCGCTCTTGTAGGCGCGGATTATTCGGCGCTTGGTGTGCTGGATCCGAATGGAAGTCGCATCACTCTCGCGGCTTTTAAGGCGGCCCCGAATGCGGCCATCGATTCTGTGCAGGGCCTTTTTGACGCGCACGGAAAATCACTTGATGTCACCGCTTTTCCGGCAATGGTCGAAGTGATTGGGCAAGGCAAAACACTTCAACTTCTTGAAACCGATCTGCCGTTCCCAATCAGGTTCATGTTTAATTCAATCCTCGGCGGTCGAGCAGCTCTCGTAGCACCAGTCCGAGTTGGCGGGCAAACATTTGGATTGCTCGGATTAGTGTGGAGCGGAGCTCGCGAAGGCTTTCAGGATCACGAAGTTGCTTTAGTCGAGGGCATCGCAGATCAGATTGGAACAGCTCTGGAACGCGATCAATTGTCGGCGGAAATAATGCATCTTCGCAGCGCCCTGCATGAGCGTTACGGTGAAGAGCGCATCATCGGGCAGACACAGGCGATCAGGCGAGCAATTGAGCTTGCACTAAGTGTGGCTGACACCCAGACGACTGTGCTGATCGAAGGCGAGTCAGGCACGGGAAAAGAGTTATTGGCAAATCTGATTCACTACAACTCCGGTCGCGAAGATCAGTCCTACGTTAAACTCAATTGCGGAGCGATTCCGGAGACCCTGCTCGAGTCGGAGTTATTCGGTCATGAAAAGGGCGCTTTCACTGATGCGCGCGCGTTACGACGTGGCCGGTTCGAAGAAGCAGACGGCGGCACCTTGTTCCTGGACGAAGTCGGCGAAATGAGTTTGTCAGCTCAGGTGCGTTTGCTGCGAGTACTTCAGGATGGCGAGTTCACTCGCGTTGGCGGTAATGAAGTAATCAAGACCGATGTTCGAGTAGTAGCGGCATCGAATGTGGATCTTAAACGCGCCGTCGAGTTAGGGAGTTTTCGGCAGGATCTCTTTTACAGGCTTTCAGTCTTCCCGATAACGTTACCGCCGCTGCGTGAACGACCTGAAGATATCCACCCGCTGGTTATCCATTTCATCGAACATTACAAGCAGAAGACAGGCAGATTTATTGCGGGAATCTCAAAAGACGCGCTGCAGGCTTTGATAACTTACAACTGGCCGGGCAACGTGCGTGAACTTGAAAATGCGATTGAGCGGGCCGTGATTATTGCCTCGGGCCGGCAGATCGAGTTGGAAGACCTGCCTGAAGCAATTACGAAGATAGCATTACAGGAGAGCGATCGAATAAAAGTGGAGCGCGCTAAAGCCGCGAGCGAGGGCCGCACATCGACTTTTGAGGTGACAGTTCCTTCGTCGATGGAAGAAATTGAGCGGCAAGCAATCGAAGCGACGCTTGATTACACTGGAGGCGATAAATCTCACGCCGCCCGGGCCCTTGGAATTGGCCGAAAAACCCTCTATCGCAAGCTCGAACAGTACAATGGCCACGGTGGCGAGGAGTAGCGGGTAGGGCTGAAAACAGAGCATTTTCCATAAATCATTTTCCATTTTTGCTAAGGAAAGCGCTTTGTAATATCGAGGTATCGGTGGTCAAAATAAAAAATGAAAAATGAGAAATGAAAAATGATATCTGGAAGATGATAGGGAAAAACGATCGAGATTTATTTTGGACCACGGCCCTCCGACTTCCCTCTGATTATTGCCTCAACCCACGCCCTTTGTTATAGTCCAATTCAAAGGTTTTCCTTCGTAAATCCTACGAAACCGCGGAGTAATGGTGCTTCGCGATCATTAGAAAGGACCCAACCATGGGATACGACGATTATCGGAGAGACAGCGGCGAGAGTATTTCGACTCGATTAACCTATTTGCTCATTGGCGGCGGTATTGGCGCCGTTATTGCCCTTCTCTTTGCGCCCAAATCAGGACACGAACTTCGCGGCGACATCGCTGATGCCACTCGAAAGGGTATTGATCGTTCACGCGAGGCAGCCCAACAACTCGGTGACCGCGCAGGCGAGTACTATGAAGCGACTCGAGACCGCGCATCGACTTTGTATACTCAGGCTGCTGAGAGAGTCGGCGAAGTTGCACAAACCGCCCGCGATGCTGCGTCACGACAGACTGGCACCGTAGCCGCAGCTATCGAAGCCGGCAAAAAGGCCTACGCGGAAGAAAAACGAAAGACTGAGATGTCAGGCCGTATCGAAGCCGCTCCGAACTACGGAGACAACAATAACTAAGAATCGCGTTTGACACTGGAAACCAATCGCCAATGTGCCTGGCCCTTCTGCAGATGAGACTTAACGATCCGATGTTCTGGATCATGGTGGTGATCGCGCTCTCCTTTATTGTGATTGCGATCGCGATGATTGCCATTGCGGTTTACGTTAATCGCGCTGTGAAATCGGCGGCCCGTCTTGAACAAAAGATGGAGCCGCTAATCGAGCGAGTAACCATGATCAGCGATCAAGGAAAGCAGATCGCCGCCGAAGGCAAACTCATTGCCGAACAGTTCCACGCGGTTTCAGGGCATCTGGCGACCGCTACGATGCATTTTTCCGATTCACTCGCTATCGTTAAAGCTGAAGTAGCTGAGCTGAAATCATTGGTCAGCGACACGGCCGTAGAAGCCAGGGACAAGGTTGAGTTGGTGAGCAGAACTATCGATAGAACTAACAAGCAGGTGATTATGACCACAGACTTTATTCAGTCGAAGGTGATAGAACCTGCGCGTGAGTTGGCCGCGATTATGGCGGGCTTCCGCCGCGGCCTCGAAGTTCTCGTTGCGCCAATGCCGAAGCCCATTAATCAAACTTACGCTGAGGATGAGATGTTTATCGGCTAGTTGAAAAATCAACTGCGAACATAAATAAACCCGAACCATCC
>DASROI010000046.1:0-8980 GCA_035646955.1 Pyrinomonadaceae bacterium | reverse complement strand
ACTAGAGTTTGAAGATTATCGCGGCCATCAACCCGAAGATAGTCCCGAGTCATAAGGTCACCGACGCGAAGACCGCGCAGCGTCTCTGTGATCGCCAACTGCGCAGAACTTGCCCTGGCTGCATCAAGCAGGAACCATCCTATGAACGCCAACCATAAGCCTCCGAAGCCTGCGCCGTTGAAGAAACGCAGTATTCCCCAAAAAATGAAAACGAAGGCAACGAACTGACCTACGCCTGCGGCAATCCTCGTGGCTCGCGAGGCATCACCGGTCACCCACCAGACGATGGCCCGAAGCACGCGCCCTCCATCAAGTGGGAAACCAGGAATCATGTTGAAAATTGCAAGCCCAATGTTGATCACGCCGAGCCACATCAACATGGCCGGCAACGGTGTCTGCGGCATTGTCGGAGGTTGCCAGCCGAGTGCAAAAGCAAGGGCCAGGGACAGAAGTCCGATGATTACACTTGCGATGGGTCCGGCGATCCCCATCCAGAATTCAGTTTTTGGATCGGCGGCATCTTTTTCAATCTGCGCCACACCCCCAAGCGCAAACAAAGTGATCGAGCGCACTGGCAATCCCCGCGCCTTAGCCACGGCGGCATGTGACAACTCATGCGCAATAATGGCTGCAAAAAATAGCAAAGCAGTGATAATCGCCGTCGCCCAAATCACTCCCGCGCCCCATTGCGGATTGGTAGTATGGAATTGTCCCACTAGCGAGAGCGTCACCAAAAAGGCAATTATCAGCCAGCTATAGTGAAGTCCAATTTGAATACCAAAGATACGTCCCAGCTTTATTTGCGCCTGCATAATGTCACTCCCCAGTTTCGCCTGTGTCTAAAATGCCTTGAATCCGATTCCGCTGCTATTGTTAGGATACAAACAGCATCCGCCGATCTGGTCCGTTAAGGTGAAACCAAAGAATTGACAAGGTACTCGCGATTCATCCGTGCGATGAAATTCACACTGATTTCTTTTGGGCAAACTGCTTCACACTCACGGTGCATCGTGCAGTTACCAAATCCTTCCTGATCCATCACTTGGACCATACGAAGCACACGCTGCTTTTGCTCAGGCTTTCCCTGAGGCAACAAATTCAAATGAGCGATTTTGGCGCTCGTGAATAGGGACGCTGAACCGTTTGGGCAGGCAGCGACACACGCACCGCAGCCAATACATGCCGCCGCATCCATTGCCAGGTCAGCAACCTCTTTGCCTATTAGGATTGTGCTAGCTTCGGGCGCTGCGCCACTGCGGACCGAAATGTAGCCGCCCGCCTGGATGATCCGATCAAAAGCGCTGCGGTCCACCACCAGGTCCTTGATTACCGGAAAAGCTTTTGAGCGCCAAGGTTCGATGAAGATGGTCTCACCGTCCTTGAAATGGCGCATGTGTAACTGGCAAGCCGCGGTTCCTCTTTGCGGTCCATGCGCGACGCCGTTGATCATCATGCCGCAGGAACCGCAGATGCCTTCACGGCAATCGTGATCGAATGCGATTGGTTCCTCTCCCTTTTCAATCAGCGCCCAGTTGACTACGTCCAGCATTTCGAGGAAAGACATGTCTGAGTTGATGTCTCTGGCTTCGTACCGAGTCATCTTTCCTTTAGTTTGAGCGTTCTTTTGTCGCCATATGTGAAGCGTCAGATTCATTACTTGTAACTCCGCTGCGTCAGCAGCACATGTTCAAAACTGAGGGGTTCCTTGTGCAGCGCTGGCTGCTTGTTGGCGCCGGCATACTCCCACGCCGAAACGTAACAAAAGTGTTCATCGTCACGCTGAGCCTCTCCATCCGGCGTTTGGTATTCTTCGCGAAAATGACAGCCACACGATTCCTCCCGCTGGAGCGCGTCAAGGCACATCAACTCCGCAAGTTCAAGAAAGTCAGCAACGCGCCCTGCCTTTTCAAGGGCCTGGTTCAACTCATCATTCGCGCCGAGGATGTTGGCGTCGTGCCAGAACTCATCCCGGACTTGAGGAATCTTTGCCAGGGCGTGTTTTAAACCGGCGGCGTTCCGGACCATGCCGCACTCATCCCACATCAGCTTGCCGAGTTCCTGATGAAGCGAATCGACCGTGCGTTTTCCCCTGATCCCAAGCAACTGCTTCAGCCGAGAATTGATCTCGCTTTCGATTTCGCGAATGACAGGATTATCGTTGGCAACCTTATCAAGTCTCGTGGTGGCCAGGTAGTTGCCGAGTGTGTATGGAATAATGAAGTATCCATCCGCCAAGCCCTGCATTAATGCGCTTGCCCCTAACCTATTGGCGCCGTGGTCAGAAAAATTCGCTTCGCCTAAAACGAAAAGCCCGGGAATCGTGCTCATCAAGTTGTAATCGACCCAGAGCCCACCCATCGTGTAATGCACCGCTGGATAGATGCGCATGGGAACTTCGTAGGGATTCTCCGCGGTAATGCGCTCATACATCTCAAATAGATTGCCGTACCGCTCACGAATGACAGGCGCTCCGACGTTTTTGATCGCCTCCGCGAAATCGAGATAAACGCCGAACCCAGTCTCACCAACGCCATCGCCCCTGTCGCATACTTCTTTCGCTGCGCGCGAGGCCACGTCGCGCGGAACTAGATTTCCAAAACTGGGGTAGCGACGTTCGAGATAGTAGTCGCGCTCGGTTTCCGGAATCTGTTCCGGTGGCCTCCCGTCTCTCTTTTTCTTTGGTACCCAGATGCGCCCATCATTGCGCAGTGACTCGCTCATCAAAGTCAGCTTTGATTGATAGTGGCCGGTGACTGGAATGCAGGTGGGATGTATTTGTGTGAAGCAAGGATTCGCAAACGCAGCGCCTCGTTTGAAAGCGCGCCAAATCGCCGTAGCATTGCTTTGCTTCGCATTAGTAGATAGATAAAAGACATTTCCGTAGCCACCCGTTGCCAATATCACAGCGTCAGCAACAAAAGTGTCGATGCTACCGGTGATGAGATTGCGGGTCACGATACCGCGCGCTCGACCATCGATGACGAGCAAATCGAGCATCTCCGTTCGCGGAAACATCTCGACTTGCCGAGCGTCTATCTGCCGCTCCAGAGACTGATAAGCACCGAGTAGAAGTTGTTGTCCGGTTTGCCCTCGCGCGTAAAACGTACGCGATACCTGCGCCCCGCCAAAGGATCTGTTATCCAGAAGACCGCCATACTCTCGCGCGAACGGCACACCCTGCGCCACACATTGGTCAATAATGTTGAGACTGATCTGGGCCATCCGATAGACATTCGCTTCACGCGAGCGGAAGTCTCCGCCCTTTACCGTGTCCTGAAAGAGCCTATAAATACTGTCGCCATCATTGCGATAGTTCTTGGCAGCGTTGATACCTCCCTGGGCAGCAATACTGTGTGCTCTACGCGGACTGTCGTGATAACAGAAACATTGAACGTGATAACCCAACTCCGCGAGCGAAGCCGCAGCCGATGCGCCGGCGAGGCCGGATCCGACAACGATGATGTTGTGCTTATGCTTATTGGCAGGACTGACAAGTTTATTTTCGAAGCGCTGTCGATCCCACTTCTGTTCGATCGGCCCTGATGGTATGTTGGCATTTAATTGCATAGTCGCAACCTCTAGGCGATAAAACCGAGTAACACAGCGACGGGAATCGAAATGAATCCAAGCACGACGACGATTGTAATGATCGTTGTAAACGCGCGAACCAGACGGTTGTATTTTGGATGATTAAGGCCGACAGACTGAAACATGCTCCAGGCGCCATGATATAGGTGGGCCAGAAGCGCAATCATGGCGACAATGTAGAACGCCGATACATACCAAACCTGAAAACCTGACGTGACGTTGTGGTAAACGCGGCCTTCGTGGAAGTCAGGATGGACGGTTCCCGTTGTGAAGTGGAGCAGATGATAGACAATGAAGATGCCGACAACAGGCCCAGTCCATCTCATGGTGCGCGACGCAAAGTCGGACCCGACCGCCCGCCATCGTTTATAACCGATGGGCCGGCTCTTCTGGCTGAGTCTGGCCAGTTGAAAAGCAGCGATGATGTGCAGGATCACTGCAAGAAGAAGTATTGTGCGGGCGGCCCACAGCAAACTCGGTTTCGATTTTAGGAAGGCGGCATAGGTGTCAATTTCCGCAGGTCCAAGGAATACTAGAAGGTTGCCTGCCACGTGGCCGATTAGGTAACCCACGCCGATCGCGCCCGTCACGGCCATCACGATCTTTTTTCCGACTGTGGATCCCCAAAACATGACTAGCATGCTCGATCGCTGGCTAGTACGTGGCAAAAATTGTTCGCGAGACTGCATCATTCACAATTCTTCGAGAAGCGAGAAGGTCAGGATAGTACTGCTGCATATAGCTTCTGCAGCCGCCATATCTGTGAGCTTATACCATCGCTGCTCAACCCCGATATTGATTCTCGGATTTCCCCGCGACAGCAGATCCTTAGTCTAGAATCGGAGACCTGCTAAGAGTGATACCTTTTTCGTGGTATCTACAGATCGTCGGCGTCGAGGTTTGACGGCCCTCATGGAAGGCAACTTGCTGCCCCCAAGCTCATTGCCTTCCACCCCTTCGCCCGTCACTCGACTCGGCGCGCGACGAATCAGTAGATAGATGAAGCTTAGACCGTTCGAATGAGCGCCGGTAGCGTATTAACACCTATAGAAGGCAAGTATTAACACGTGGGTTTTCGTAATTCAGATGATAGACCATTACAGTGACCGTAATCCTGAGCTCAGCTCAGATCGGCTTTGGCTCCTCAGCGACCAACTTACCAACAACTTCTGTCTCCTCGGGCGGAGCGAATTCATAAGCTGACCATGTCACAATAGGAGTGGTCACAAAATTCTCGGTTAGAGGCGGCGACTGAGTTCGCCATTCCAAGCCGGGCAAGTTCCACGGATTTGCCGCAGCGCGCCTACCGTAACGCATCGACCAAATCAGATAGATCGCTGGTATTAAATACCCCACAGCCAGAATTGATGCTCCGGCCGTAGAAAGCACGTTGAAGACCTGAAACTCCGGCGGGTAAGCATGATATCGGCGCGGCATGCCAAGATAACCGGCAATAAATTGCGGGAAGAACGTCAAATTAAATCCGACGAAAATAACAAGTGCCGAAAATCTTCCCCAGCCATCGGGATACATTCGACCGCTAATCTTGGGCCACCAGTAGTGCAGACCACCCAAATAACCAAACATAGCTCCACCAACCATGATGTAGTGGAAGTGGGCTACGATAAAGTATGTGTCGGTAACATGGATGTTGATGGCGAGGGTCGCGAGAAAAAGCCCGGTCATTCCGCCAATCGTAAAGAGACCGATAAACCCAAGCGCGTAAAGCATCGGCGTGTCGAACGAGATCGAACCTCTATAAAGGGTGGCCGTCCAGTTAAATACTTTAATCGCCGAAGGAATTGCCACAGCGAAACTCAGGAAAGAAAAGATCATTCCCGCGTAAACTGACTGGCTCGAAACGAACAGGTGATGGCCCCACACGAGAAAACCGAAGACGGCAATAGCTAGACTCGAAAAAGCGACGAACGAATATCCAAAGATATTTTTGCGAGAAAAATTCGCAATCAATTCGCTTACCACGCCCATGCTGGGCAAGACCATAATGTAGACAGCGGGGTGCGAGTAAAACCAGAACAAGTGCTGGAAAAGGACCGGGTCTCCGCCAATAGCGGGATCGAAAATTCCGACATGGGCCAGACGTTCAAACGCCAACAGCAGGATCGTGATCGCGATAACAGGTGTGCCCAGAACCATAACCAGGCTCGTGGCATACAGGGACCAGATAAAAAGTGGTAGCCGAAACCACGTCATGCCTGGTGCGCGCATAACGTGGATCGTAACGATGAAATTGAGTCCCGTCAGAATCGAAGAGAACCCGCTGATAAAGATGCCAATACCTGTTGCTACCACGTACGAGTTGGAGAAAGTAGTGCTGTAAGGAGCGTAGAACGTCCAGCCAGTATCGACACCGCCTGCTAACAAGGCGTAGATCGTAACAATCCCACCTAACATGTAGATGTACCAGCTCAAGAGGTTAATCCTGGGAAACGCCAGGTCTTTTGCACCAATCATGATTGGCACAAAAAAATTGCCTAGCGTGGCTGGTATCGATGGTATCAGGAAGAAAAACACCATGATGATGCCGTGCTGCGTGAATACCTTGTTGTAGGTTGTCGATTGAAGAAGATCACCCTGTGGAGTCAATAATTCCAGACGGATCAGCATGGCGTAAATGCCGCCGATGAAGAAGAAAAAAGAGATCGATCCAAGGTAGAGGAGGGCAATGCGCTTGTGGTCCTTTGTCAGAAGCCACGACTTAAGACCGTATTCCGCGTTGAGGTAATTAATCTTTTCTGGAGCGGGTGCTTCAAATGTTTCCATAATGCTTACCTCTCTCGGGACACGGCAGCGGCGAGTCAGCCTCAGATCAATTTGCGAGTATGTCTCAAATCACTCCGACAGCAGTTCAACGGAACGCCTCGAGTTCGGTGACTACCTGGGTTGCTGCGCTTCCGGACGACCAGATGCCTGTGTCGTACCAGGTGCAGGTGTTGCAGTGTCCCGATTTGGGGTCGGCAGCGACTTGATGAATGCGAGGATTTGTAACAATTGTTCCTCGCTCACCTGGCCTTGAAAAGTCGGCATGATAGGGCCAAATCCGGAAACAAGCTTCGCCTGGGGGTCAAAGATCGACTCGCGAATGTAAGCCTCATCAGCTTTGACGGCTTTGCCATCTACCAGAAAAACCTGACTACCGAAAACTCCTGCTAAAGCGGGTCCTCGTCCTCCTTCACCGCTGGCACCGTGGCAAGAAATGCAACCAAGCGTCTGATAGAGTTGCTGGCCCGCCTGCGACGGTGACAGGCTGCTCGAGTTGCCACCCAACCAGTTATTAAATTCCGCAGTTTCCATTACCACAACGGAGCCAATCATTCCCGAATGGTTCATCCCGCAATACTCTGCACAAAAAAGATGGTACGTCCCGGTCTGGGTCGCTTCGAACCACTGGGTAACATACTTGCCAGGAAGAACGTCAGCCTTAATCCGAAATGCGGGCACAAAGAAATCGTGGATCGTGTCTTCCGAAGTCATGATGAGTTTGATCTTGCGGCCGACCGGGACGTGGAGTTCATTGATTTCGCGCTGCCCGGTAGCGTGTTGGATCTTCCACATCCATTGCTTGCCAACTACATAGACCTCGATGAAGCTTTTAGGCGGCTGCGACTGCTCAAAGTAAAGCTGGGATCCCCAAAAGAAAAAGCTCATCGCAATTATGAAGGGAATAACTGACCAGATCGTTTCTAACCTGTGAGAACCTGCGATTGGTCTTGGAATTTCATATGGAGAGCGTCGCCTGTATCTAATCATAAAGAAGATCAGGGCGGCGACAATTAGCAAGGTAAAGAAGCCAGTCACTCCGATCAAATACAGATAGAGCGCATCGACCCTCCCAGAAAGAGTGGACGCACTTGGCGGGAGAAATGGAACCAACGAAGTTTGCATACTAGGGAGACCTTGAGTCTGACAAGCGGATCCGGTCTGCCGAGTATCGCCGCAAGAGAAAAAAGAGTGCAACCATCGCCATCAACGTGGCAACTCCCCCAAGGCGAATCATATTTATCACCACGGCACCATACTTACCGGTCGCTGGATCGTAGTGGTAACAGTAAAGCAATAACTGATCTACGGGTGATCCGATCTTGTTTTTCGACGCTTCGATCAATCCCAGACGAAGGTCGCGAGGCGCATACTCGATGCCATAAAAATAACGCGCTAGCTTGCCTTGCGGTGTCGCGACGTAAATTGCACTAGCGTGCGCAAACTGATTCGTCGCTTCGTCAAAGTGATAACGAAAACCAACGGCATCCGTTAGTCGCTTGATGTTCGTTTCATCACCGGTGAGAAAATGCCAGCCCTTAGTCGCATCAGCGCGTTTGTCTTCTGGCAGGTAGTCGACATAAGTCCTTTTTTTGGCTGCCGCCAATGTCGAAGTCTCACGGCTGTCGAAACTGACTGTGACAACTTCAAATTCCTCACCGGCTTTAAACGACATGACTCTGAAGGCGCTGGCCATCCCGTTCAAAACTTGATTACAAAGCATCGGGCATTGGTAGTAAACCAACGACAGCACGACCGGTTTCGTGCCAAAGTAGTCACCCAGCTTTACGACCTCGTCTCTTTCGTTGCGAAACTCGAGTGCGAGCGGTAGTTGGTCATCTAATTTCTGATCGATGCCAACATCACTCAACGTCTTCGGTAATCCGTTCGGCGTCGATGGGCTATAAGGTCGTGAGTTGTACAACGGGGAGCTGCCCCTGGGCACGCCCATTTGAGCAGAGGCAGTCAGCGGTGAAATGAACGAAGTGATGAAAAGGCAAAATGAAAAGAAAGCCCAGTAGACAGACTGCACGAAGCGAAAACCATGGTCTGGTATCTTTTTCCTACTTCGACCCAGCACACTTACCACCGGCTTCTCCTATCAAGTTTCAATCAGTCCATCTAGGGTCGGTTGCGGGGAGCATCATCTTACTCGTTACAGAGGCTGATGTGAACCTGATTCCAACGCTTTGGTCCGAACCCCTTGAGAGTCTAAGAGCGAGGGTCCGTGCATTCTGAAGATTGCAAAAAGAAAAGCCTCTCAGCAGCACACAAGGACCAGCGCTCTTTTGTCTGGTTCAAACGTCGCTCAAGCCGTTTGGTTGAAATCGTTTTCACTTTCGCCATTGTCAGTTCTCTTCTGGTGTAGATGGTCTAAACCCGCTTCTCCGTGATGTTCAAGATCTTACCTGGCAGGTCTTAAGTAAACTCTATAAATTGCTACTGATCGTTGCCACGTGGATGTCGCGGTTATTCTTAGACAAGACTCCGTCCAAGAAGGAAGACTCCACGTCTAATCATCGTGTGCAACGATCAGCATGTATTCAGCTTAGACTGGTAGGATGAGAGTGGGTAGGGTATTAACACCTGAACGCCGCAGGTATTAACACTT
>DASROI010000045.1:0-5577 GCA_035646955.1 Pyrinomonadaceae bacterium | reverse complement strand
TCGCAGTTACTCGCCGAAGCGGGCTGCCAGCTCAGTTCAATTGATCTCACCAGCCGTGCAGTTGCGCTGACAAAAGGCCGGTTGAAGCTGAATGAGCTTCCCGGTGAAGTGCTCGAGATGGATGGCGAGAATATGACTTTCGGTGATAACGAGTTTGATTTCGTCTGGTCGTGGGGTGTCATCCATCACTCGGCACACACCGATCAAATTGTCAGAGAAGTCGCGAGAGTTCTTAAACCTGGCGGCGAGTTTCGCTTGATGGTCTATAACCGGCGGGCCTTCGACTCGTACGTCAAACTGATGCGCGGCTTCGCGAGCGGAAAATTTTTCAGCGGCATGTCCGCTGACGAGGTCCTCAGTTATTACACCGATGGCTTCATTGCTCGCTTCTACGATCAGAAGAGTTTGAAGAGACTGTTGGAAGCTAACGGCCTGCGCATGTTATCAGCCACAGCTCTGGGACAAACGAGTGAACTCGTACCACTCCCGGGAACTGGACTCACGGGAAGTCTCAAGTACGGCATCGTCTCGAAAATCCCAGATTCTGTAGCGAGCAGCGTCTTGAGTAGAGCAGGATCATTTCTTTTTGCTGTAGCGACTTTGGCTAACAATCAGCAATAGACTTTCGAACGAGGTGACGTCTACAACCAAACGCATTCTGGTGTTTAGAGTTGGCGAGCTTGGTGATACGCTCATAGCGCTCCCCTCGTTACACGCCTTACGAAAAGCCTTTCCCGATGCGCACATCAGCTTCCTCGGCAACGTAGATAGCAATTCGAAGAACGTTACAGCCCAACAAACCATACCCGCATCAGGATTGATCGATGAGTGGTTGAGTTATTCAGTAAATGGAGCGGGTTGGCGCAGCCTGCAGTCGCTGTCATTACTAAAAAGCTTGCGCAAAGGTCACTTCAATACCTTGGTCTACCTGGCGCCACGCTTGCGCAAACCAAAAGACGTTCGTCGAGATCTCCTGTTCTTCAGAATGGCCGGCATAAAAGAAGTAATCGGACATCATGGCCTCAACATGCCAATTAAGCCGGCAGCAGAACCATTACCGGAAGCTGAGCATGAACTCGATCACTTGATTTATCGTCTGAGCCTCAGCGGCGTCGAGGTTCCCACAGATGCCCGGATCGATCTGGAGCTTACGTTGCGGGAGAAAGAAGCAGCCGGTTCATGGCTCCGAGAGGAAGTTAAGAATATAGAACGACGCGTACTCGTTGGCTTTGGACCAGGAAGTAAATGGCCTTCAAAAATATGGCCCGAAGAACGGTTCCAGGATGTTGGGCAGCGCTTAATACGCGATTACGATATTTACCCGATCATCTTTGGTGGTCCAGAAGATAGAGCGCTAGCCGATCGGCTAATCAAAAATTGGAAGAGTGGCTCAGCAGCTGCCGGAGTTTTAACGCCGCGAGAAGCTGCGGCGGCGCTGTCACACTGTGCGTTGTACGTGGGAAACGACACGGGCACTATGCATCTGGCTGCAGCCGTCAATACTCCCTGTGTCGCAATCATGGCTGCACTCGATTGGCCCGGCAGGTGGGTACCCTATGGTCCAGGTCATGTAGTCTTGAGGCGGTCAGTACCATGCGAAGGTTGTCTGCTCAAGATATGTGACAAAGAGGGAATGCGCTGTCTGAAAATGATCGAGGTGGATGATGTGATACAAGCGTGTCATCAAATACTTTCCTGCAGAATCGAGGTCGCGACTCAGCGATAGTGCAGATTAGTCCGCACCACAAGTTCAATGTGTAGCATCTCCGGAATTATCGAGATCAACTCGGATCGAGCTTCTGGCTCACTTGAGCAAACTGTACAGCGCATGAACGAGGCGCTCAGGCACCGTGGACCGGACGATGAAGGGGTCACATTCTTCCAGCAAGACCTGGATCAAGCCGACATTAAAGTCTGTCTTGGTAACACACGGCTTTCGATCATTGATACCTCTTCTGCCGGTCATCAACCGATGCTTGATCCGGAAACAGGGAATTGTCTGACCTACAACGGCGAGAGTTATAACTTCCTTCAGCTTCGTAGTGAGATTGGGGACGAGTTTGGTCCATGGCGCTCCCGTACCGACACGGAAGTAGTGCTTCGAGCTTATCGAAAGTGGGGCATCGAAGCTTTTCGCCGGCTGCGAGGTATGTTTGCGTTGGCACTCTGGGATGCAACAAATTCGGAGCTTATTCTTGCCCGTGACGCGTTAGGCATAAAGCCCCTCTATTTCACCCTCGATTCCAGCGACGATGTATTCGCTCCACACACCGTTCAACAATACCAGACCAGGAAATTGCTTTTTGCGTCGGAGCTCCGAGCGCTGCTCGCAAGCGGACAGGTTGCTCGAACCTTGGACCAGACCAGTGTCAGTTCATATTTAACCTATGGCTCGGTCCAATCGCCCCGAACAATAATTGAGGGAGTTTGGTCATTGATGCCGGGCCAGTGTCTGCGGATATCGCGTGTTGGCGTAAATCTGAATTTGGCCCTTTCCCAGTTTGACTCAATAGAGCCTGAATCAGGTTTGAACGCTGACGGCAACAACTTGACGCGTTCGGAGAGCATCGCTGAATTACGGCATGAGTTAGCGCGTTCACTTGAAGCTCATCTCGTCAGCGACGTACCGTTGGGCATCTTCCTGTCGGGCGGTATGGACTCGAGCGCACTCGTCGCCCTGATGAGTCAATTGAACGCTTGCCAACCAAAGACGTTCAGCGTCGTTTTTGACGAGCAGGAATTTTCCGAAAGTGAACATGCTGCTCGGGTCGCCCGCAAGTTCAACACCGAGCACCGCGAGGTACGTCTCAGTGAGAATAGCCTGCTAAAGATGTTGCCAGCCGCCTTAACAAGTCTCGATCAGCCTTCGATTGACGCTATGAACACCTATGCCATCTCGAAGGCAGTTAAGGAAGCGGGCATTTCAGTGGCGTTATCCGGACTTGGGGGCGACGAACTGTTTGCCGGATACCCTAGTTTCAGACGAGCCGTCAGGACCTCGGCGTTGAAACACGTGCCTGGTTTACTCAGGTCTTCAATGGCTGCCGCCGGGAAGCTGAATGGAAATCAATTCGGCCGTCGAAGCAAGATCTGGCAACTCGCCGCCAGTTGTGGCACCCCTGAGGAAATCTATTTGATCTCGCGACAACTCTTTTCTGATAACCAGATCGCTGCGATATCGAAACTGCGTCCTGAAACCCAGCCTGCTCGGAGTAACGGGCACAACGGCCACGACGTCATAAATACTATGTCTCGCATTGAACTCCAGGGTTACATGGCGAATACCTTGTTGCGGGATACTGATTGTATGAGTATGGCCCATTCTCTGGAGGTTCGCGTACCGTTCGTCGACAAGCAGGTTGTGCGGAGAGTGTTGTCATTACCAGGTTACTGGAAGTTGAATAGCGGAAGTAAAGTTCCAAAACCTTTGCTCGCTGACGTCCTGGTCGATTTGTTGCCTACCGACTTTCTCTCGCGACCGAAGATGGGTTTTACACTGCCATTTGAGAAATGGTTGTTGTCCAAGCTTCGCGAAGAGGTGTCGCGCGTTCTGGCAGATGAAACACTGCTTGATGCGTCGTGTCTGAACGTAAAAGGGGTCACTCGTCTTTTCAATGTTTTCCAGACTTCTCCGCGATCGGTCGGCTGGAGTCGTCCCTGGTCCACCTACGTCCTCGCAAAGTGGTGTGAGATAAATGGGGTCACACGCTAGTTTGAAGACGCCTTCGTGAGAGTCCTTCACGTTATTCCATCTGTTTCGAAACGCTCCGGCGGCCCAGGCCATGCCATTGTCCCAATGTGTAAGGCTCTGCAGCGCGCGGGTATTGAAGTCACGATTGCTACTACTGATCACGATCTCGAAGACGATTTGCAGCGAGACCATTCGGCAACGTTGGACGGTGTGCCGGTCCATATCTTTGCCGCTCAATTAGGCGATTCGTTTAAATACTCTCGACCCTTCACCAGTTGGCTAAATTCAGAGATTACAAACTTCGACGTCGTCCATATTCATGCAGTATTTAATCATTCGTCGATCGCGGCCGCGAGGGCGTGCGCCAGAGAGAAAGTTCCTTATATCGTCAGGCCGTTGGGTACGTTGGATCCCTGGAGCATGAAGCAAAAGCGGATTCGAAAACACCTCTTTCTCCGACTTGGCGCCAAACGTTTGTTAACTAATGCAGCCGCAATCCAGTACACAACTGAGGCGGAAAAGAACGCAACTGAAGCAACGCTAAAACTAAACCACGGAACAGTCGTTCCTTTGGGCATTGACGACGAGCTTTCCAGTTTCGAAATCTCCAGAGAGAAGTTTGAACAACTGTTTCCTGCGCTTGTTGATCGGCCTTACATCCTGGTTCTGTCTCGACTACATCCCCAGAAGAATATTGAAGCTCTATTGCAGGCTTTTATTAGCATCTCAGCCACGCCTGCTTCTTCCCAATGGCGACTTGTGATCGCTGGCGATGGTGACCGTGATTACGTTGCTGGATTGAAAACGTCAGCGGCCAACATCGATAGGGTCTTGTTCACGGGATGGCTCGAGTCCACCGCGAAATCTGCAATTCTGCGAAATGCATCGTTACTGGCTTTAACTTCTTTTCAGGAGAGTTTTGGACTTTGCTTACTGGAAGCCATGACCTGCGGTGTTCCCGTTCTAGTTGGCTCCAACGTCAAACTCGCAGCCGAAATTGAGAATGCCGGAGCCGGATGGATCACCGCACCAGGGCAGGAATCGATTGCCAATGCTCTTTCAACAGCGCTTGGGGACATGAGTGAATTGAAAACTCGTGGAATGGCCGGAGTCAGATTCGCACGTAATTTTACGTGGGAGAGTGTAGGAAGCTCGCTGTCGTCGCTATATGCTTCAGTCATTGAACAAAACCGTTCGTAATGCTCAAGCAGATAACACCACTCATTCTTACTTACAACGAAGGGCCAAACATCAGACAGACCCTCGATCGATTAACCTGGGCTGAAGATATTGTGGTGGTCGATAGTTTTAGCAACGACGAAACGTTGGAGATAGTGGGCCAATACAAACAGGCGCGGGTGTTGAAACGACAATTTTCGAGCTTTTCGGATCAATGTAACTTCGGATTGACAGAAGGACGGATAAACACTGAATGGGTTTTGAATCTGGATGCTGACTATGTTCTGACTGACGAGTTTGTAGAAGAACTGAAAGGCCTTCAACCTGATTCAGCGATCGATGGTTACAAAGCGCGCTTTATCTATTGTATTAACGGCCAAAGATTGCGAAGTGGAATTTACCCGCCCGTCACCGTCCTCTTCAGAAAAGCCAAAGGCACTTATACCGTAGATGGACACGCGCATCGAGTAGTAATAGACGGACAAGTCGGAGAATTAGGATCAGCAATCCTCCACGACGATCGCAAACCACTCAATAGGTGGTTCGAAGCGCAGAAACGCTACAGCGAACTCGAAGCCAGGAAATTGCTTACCACTGATTCCAAAATGTTGAATTGGAAGGATCGCATGCGTAAGTGGAGAGTAGTGGCACCGCCTGCAATGTTTTTTTATTGCCTGATACTTCGCGGTGGAATTCTCGATGGCTGG
>DASROI010000044.1:0-2970 GCA_035646955.1 Pyrinomonadaceae bacterium | reverse complement strand
GGCGGCCTCGCTCGATCAAAATCCCGATTCAGTTTTAGAAGCCTGTAATCAGATGCATCCCCTGGGCCGCATCGCGAAGCCTCGGGAGATTGCTGAAGTAATTGCGTTTCTGGCCCACGAGAGTTCGTCATTTGTCACCGGGGCAGTTTGGACCGTAGACGGTGGTTTGATGGCCCAACTGGGCGGGGCGCCAAAAGCAGCGTAGTTAAAGAGCATCGGAGTAATAATGAACAATCCTGCACAGGTTGAAACCGAACCAAAGACAGCAGTTTATACGCCACCTCCTTTTCTCGATGAAGCAATCGCCGCGGTGCCGATGGTGCCGTCTGCGCGAAAGCCGGGGCGAATCGGCTACTTAACAAATTACAGCTTTCATATTTGGTATCAGATTGTTATCGAAATTCTGAAGCGCAGGGGCGCTCAATATGGAGCGGAACTGCTGGTCCAGGATGCCGGCAAGAGTGTTGAGAATCAAATTAATCAAGCGCGCGAGATGTTACCTAAGGTTGACGCTTTATTGTTGACTCCCGCCGCTACATCCGGACTGGAACCTGTTTTGGAAATGGCGGCGGCTGCAGGTAAGCCCGTTATCGTCGAAGCAAATCCCGTTGCCGGTGCGTCGACGCTCGTTGCGATTTGCGATTACGACGCAGGGTATGACCTGGGTGTCTGGGTTGGTAAAAACGCCAAAGGCGCGAACGGTGCATTGCGGATTCTAGATGTCGGACTGCCATGGTTACGTCCTTGCTTATTGCGCAGCGAAGGCTTTGCCGATGGAGTGAGATCGGTCCAATCAGACGCGGTTGTCGTAGCGAGCATAAATGGTGAGGCCGTCCCGGAAGTCGCGCATCGAGTTGCGCTCGAGAAGTTGCGTGAAACCGGTGACGTCGACGTCATCTTTGCGATGGACGACGAGACGGGTCAAGGCGCTTATGAAGGTTACGTCGAGGCCGGCTTCAATCCTGAGCAGGTTGTCATCGCAGGATTCGGGCTGGCTGGCGACCACGAAAAAGATTGGTTGATGCGTCGCGAAGCATTGAAAGTCAGCGCAGCGATGTTTCCTGAATACGTTGCCCTTCGGTGCATGGACAATCTGGTCAAGACTTACGACGGTCAGAAAACACCACTACGAGATGTCATTCCCACAGTTGCAGCTACTCCCGAGCTGCTTGAAAAACTTTATCCCAAAAAAGGAAATGCCTGGACTCCTGATTTCGCTGCCATAAGCGCTCTTTCCGGTAAGAGCGACTGTACGCGAGTTTAGGAAGAAACTTTGGAGGCGTGAGATGAAAAAACAGTTGTGCAGCATTATTAAACAAGTAAGTGTCCTAATCGTCGCCGTGTCCGCTTTAGCAGTTGGTGCGCTCGCGCAGTCGAACACCGGTTCGATCGTGGGTGTCGTACAGGACGTAAATGGAAGCGCGATTCCTGGGGCCACCGTAACCGTGACCAACGTTGGTACAAATGACACCAAGACGGTTCAGGCAAATGGGGAAGGCTACTACGAAGCGCTTTCACTGCCTACTGGAGTTTATCGCATTGTCGGCACGGCATCTGGTTTTGCAGATGCTACTTTGAGTGATGTCCGACTCGCGGTTGGCGACAGGCTACGCATGGATCTTCAGATGGGAGTTGGCGCGGTCAGTGCAAACGTCATGGTCGCGGCGCAGACTAACGTCGAAACCGAAACATCCACACTGGGAGATACGATCACATCTGCTCGAGTTGCAAATGTTCCGGTGAACGGTCGCGATTTCACCGGGTTGCTTTCAACGGTTCCCGGGTCGGTCCAAACAACGAACCAGTTTCAGACCAGTATTAACGGTATTCCTTCGACGTTCGGTGGCAGTAGTGTTCTGGTCGATGGCATTGATGCAGGTCGTGTCGATTTAAATGGAACATCAAATGTGCTCGGCCGCATTGAATCGCGCGTCAATCGTGTCAGCATGGACAGTGTCCAGGAGGTGCAGGTACTCGAGCAGAATTATTCCTCGCAATACGGACAGGCCATCGGCACGGTGATCAATCCGATCACAAAATCCGGTACTAACAACTTTCATGGAAGCGTTTTTGATTACTTTCGCAATGAAGCGCTCGACGCGAATGACTTTTTCAATAACGAATCTGGCTTTCCTCGAAATAAGTTTCGCTTGAACCAGTTCGGCGGCAACGTCAGTGGTCCAATTGTCAAAGACAAGCTCTTTTTCTTCGGAAACTATGAAGGAGTCAGACAAACTCGCGGCAGTCTCTTTAGAGGCTTTACTCCGACTGCATCATTCAGAACAGAGTTTGTGCCGTCTTTGAATGCGGCCCTGGCGACGCTTCCACTGCCAAATACCAACAATTTCCTCAACGTCGATGCGGATCCGGCGTTTGAGTACGGTGAGTTTCGAGTATTGAAGAATGGTAAGTTGCGAGAAGACACAGGCTCGGTCAAGCTCGACTATCAGTACAACGATCGTAGTCAATTCTCGTTTCGCTACAACCTGAATGACTCGAATACCACGACTCCTTACGGTGTAGCCACCGATCAGACAGCTGAAGGATCGCTGCGAGTTCAACTCCTAAAGCTCTCGCACAACTACACCTTATCGAGTGCCTCGGTAAACGAGTTTGCTTTTGGTATCAATCGGAACGTGACTAATCCGGGTGCTGGTCCATCCGACTTACCAATCTTCAATTTTCTCTTTGCTGACTCGTCAATTGCTGGACCCGGTCCGGCACAGTTCAATCAATTCCGGACCAACAATGTCTATCAATTTCTCGATACCTTCAGCACCTTAAAAGGTAATCATTCGCTCAAGCTCGGAACCGACATAAGGTTGAATCGTCGGGACGCTGAATCCGTAACTCAGTTCACACTGTTCTTTTTTAGTGGTGCGGATTTCGCGAACGCGGCGGCGCTTCTCGGGCAGAGCTCCGGCAATCCAAAACTTAGCTACGCCAATGAGAACTATTCATTCTTTGTGC
>DASROI010000043.1:0-23350 GCA_035646955.1 Pyrinomonadaceae bacterium | reverse complement strand
GGTAATTTCAGCATGTGATTCCGCGTCTGCCTCGCGTAAGTTCGCCAGTGTCTTTCCCGAAAAAACTACGCCCCAGCCAAAAGTATCGTCTGGGCCATTACGTTCATAAATGGTTATTTCATGAGCGGCATCTTGTTTTTTCATGAGGATGGCGAAATATAACCCTGAGGGGCCGCCACCAACTATGTTGAGCTTCATACGTGCTAGTACTAGCTTTTTAGAAGTTGACTGGCTATGACAAGCTTCTGAATTTCAGAGGTGCCTTCGTAGATCCGCAACGCTCTCACATCGCGGTAGAGTCTTTCGACCACACTACCGTGGACCAGGCCGCTGCCGCCATGAATTTGGACCGCGCTGTCGATGATTTTCCATGCAGCTTCGGTAGCAAACAATTTAGCCTCGCTTGCTTCTCGTGTTTGTCGTCCCTGGCTTGTGTCCTTCAAGTGTGCGGCACGAAAGACCAGGAGTCTTGCGGCATCGAGATCCGTGACCATATCAGCCAGCTTTTCCTGGACCAGTTGATGTTCGGCCAACAACCGCCCGAATTGTTTGCGATTGGTTGAGTAGGCAATCGACTCGTCAAGTGCTCTTCGGGCCATTCCACAAGCCGCGGCTCCGACACTGGCACGGAAAGTATCGAGTGTTTCCATAGCGAGTCCGAAGCCGTCGCCTTCATTGCCAATTAGGTTATCAACCGGCACTCGGCAGTCATTGAACTCGATTTCTCCGATAGGATGAGGCGACATCAATTGAGTCTTTTGCACAACAGCAAAGCCCGGCATCCTGGCACCAACAACAAATGCCGAGAGTGCGGCTCGCCCACGCTCGTTCGTCCCGGTTTTTGCAAAGACTGTGTAGAAGTCGGCGATCCCGGCATTCGAGATGAAGCGCTTACGACCATTTAGCACGTAGGCGTCACCGTCTTTTTTAGCGCTTGTCTGAATTGACGCCACATCCGAACCAGCCTCGGGCTCAGTCAACGCAAATGCAGCGATAGCTTTGCCCGATGAGGATCTGCCGAGCCAGAACTCCCGAATATGATCAGCCGCGGCCAGGCTTATCGCATAGGTCCCAAGACCTTGCATCACGAAGGCGAGATCAGCGAGAGCTGACGAATAGGATAGAGTTTCACGTATTAGACAAAGGGCCCGAACATCCAGTGGGCCATTGGCAACGGAATATCGAAGTAGATCGGCTTGTGCCAACAGGTCGACAAACTGTCGAGCGCTGGCTTCGACATCACTCTCAGATGCTGCTCGAGGTTCAATCTCGCTCGCCGTAAAATCGGCCACAACCTTAGCGAGGTTACGATGGTCTGCAGTAAAGAAGGGAAGTTGATCAATC
The DNA here is from genome assembly GCA_035646955.1 of Pyrinomonadaceae bacterium. Classification (GTDB taxonomy): domain Bacteria; phylum Acidobacteriota; class Blastocatellia; order Pyrinomonadales; family Pyrinomonadaceae; genus PSRF01. The sequence goes on along the minus strand of DASROI010000043.1, from coordinate 22,006 downwards.
ATCGCGGCAATTACTGAAATTTGACCTCGCGTTTTGCCACAAAAGCTTCATAGGCTTCGCGATAATCCGGATGTTGCATACAAATAGCCTGGGCTTGAGCTTCGCTTTCCAATGCTGTGTCGAGATCCATTGCAAGCTCTCGATTCAACATCTCTTTAGTCTTGGCTATAGCGAATGAAGGACCACGAGCAAGTTGTTCGGCAAAAGTTGTGGTCACAGAGCCAAGTGAATCCTTTGCGACAACCTTGTTGTATAGGCCGATGCGTTCAGCTTCAGCCGCTGTAATAAACTCTCCTGTAAACAACAGTTCGGTCGCCTTGGCCATGCCGATCACTCTTGGCAGCAGATAAGCTGCGCCCATATCTGCACCAGCTAGACCAACCTTCACGAAAAGGAATGCGATCTTCGCATCCTCGCTTGCTATGCGAATATCCGATGCGAGCGCGATGCATGCCCCTGCTCCAGCGGTGGTCCCATTCAGACTCGCTATAACTGGCTTGGGCAGTCTGCGGATATTTCGGATCAGCTCGCAAGTCATCCTGGTGAACTCGAGTAGGCCTTCCATGTTTCGACTGAATAGTTCGCCGATGATGTCGTGAACATCACCCCCGGTGCAAAATGCTCGCCCGGCTCCAGTAATAACCACTGCCCTTACGCTGTCGTCTTTTTTCAGAGTGGCAAAGAGATCCGTCAATTCACGGTAGACTTCAAAGGTCAGAGCGTTCAGGCGCTCAGGACGGTTCAGAGTAATTGTCGCAACAGATCCAGTTTGTTGATATTGAAAGCTGGTAGGAGTTTTCATAAGAAGGAAAGGCTACTCAATAGATAACTGCGGTACCTTCTATCTCCACTTTGGCAGCGTCGTGCAACAATCCTTTGACTTCAACCAACACCATCGCGGGAAAGTGTTTGCCCATCAGTTTTCGGTAACGTTCGCCAATTTCCTGTCTTCTGGTGGCGTATTCGTTTTTATCTGTAACGTAAATTGTCAGTCGCACAATGTTTTGGGCAGTTCCACCTGCCTGATCAACTACGGCAATTACGTTAGAGAGAGCCTGATCAAATTGGGCTACGAAATCGCCGCTGACGATTTGTTGTTCGGCATTCCAACCGATCTGTCCTGCTATAAAAAGAAGTTTGCCGCCTGGTTCAACCAGAATACCATTCGAATATCCCGATGGAGCTCCAAGCGCCTCTGGATTAATTATCATTGTTTGCATGCGGATGACAGGTTAAATGCTAGTCGCTCAATAGTAAATAGGTCAGCTTTGGCCACGATGCCGGAAAACAAAGGCCGCCTTTTACAGCGGCCTCACTAATCTGGCGTTTATCGATTTCTATAGGATTTTATCTAGATGAGAGGCCAACTGGGCTGCAAGGTTTCCACCCGGGTCCAAACCACTTATTGGTCCAGCGGCCAGGTTTCCCTGCTTATCAAGGATGACGATCGAAGGCAGTTGGTCGATACCGAACTTTTTGGAAATCACACTGTCAGGATCTCTTAAGACTGTGACCTTCAGACCATATTTTTGAGCGAAGGCTCTTAGCTGCTCATCGCTGGCGTAATTTTTGGATTTCTCGTCGAGCGACTCAGTGCTGACCCAGTAAACAACGACACCTCTGTTGCTGTATTCGTCGGCGAGTTTGCGGACACCTTGTAGTTGGGTCTTCGACAGTGGCAACCATGAAGCGCCGAAGGCGAGGACCACAACTTCTCCTCGCAGGCTGCTGGCAGTAACAGTCTGACCGTCGATAGAACGCATCGAGAAGTCAGCCTGCGCGGCACTACGACTCTGACCGAAGGTGACCGAGCACAACAGAAACAAAGAACCGGCCAATAGATGTTTTCGAGTCAAAAGGGGCATTTGCTTTCCTCCGTCATAACGCCTTCTTGACGTTCTGACAACTCTTTAGATGACCCCTGCCAGCTTTTAGTTGGGCCTTATTAATCCCGTTCAGCTGTGGGTTCGGTCCCAAAAACCTCTTTATGTAGGGTGAGGTAATCATCCCATGTATCCATGTCACGAGCAACGTATGGCGAGCTCACCGGCAATCGTTTAACCAGCCGTTGGTGCGTTTGGAAGAACCCCTTCAATCCTTGTTTATCATCGAGGTTTTCAAGTTCGTTCCTGAATTGAAGGTCAACCAAAACGGGGTGTCCGCCTCGATCGTTCCACGTTGGCTTCAGAATTGACTCACCGCTTTTCCAAAAGGTAATAAGTTCCCTTATGACTTCGGGCGAGACTGCCGGATGATCTGCGAGCGCAATCAGCACTGCGCGCGCGTCGGGTGGAACGGAGCGAATGCCGGAGGAAATCGACGCGTTCATTTGGCTGTAGACCAAAGGATTTACAGCCACGTCAACACTTTGATTGATTAGTGCACTCTTCAACTCATCGGCCTTGTACCCGGCTACCACGACGATTGATTCGACCGAAGCTTCAATTAGATAGTTGATGCAGGATTCAATTACGGTTGAGGAACCGAAGGGCAAGAGTGGTTTGAACGCGCCCATTCGTTCAGAGCGGCCGGCGGCAAGAATAATCGCGGCTACTTCGCGCACGATCGAAAGAGGTCAGACAGTGATCGGTTGCGGCGCTTCAATTCCGAAATTCTCGCAAAGCACGGAGAGTAAACTGTCGCGCCATTTGTTTGCGCCATTGATATACAAAATCGGTATTGTCGAGAGGTCGCGCTTTGATATAGGCAGCTTCGGCGGCAGCGGCCATTCCATCTTCTGAAAGCTGCTTACCGATCAGAGCAGTCGAGGCCTCGGCAATCAATACTGGGGACGGTGCAATACCGCCGAGCACGACTCGAGCGTCAAGCACTACATCTTTTTCTTCACGGATCCAGGCTGCGACGCCAAGGACAGGAAAGTCGAATGCCCCTCGCCGACGAAGTTTTTTATACGACGCACGCCAACCCTCGACTGGGGGTAGTTGAATATCAACGAGCAACTCGTCAGGCCGCTTGTGGAGATAATCGATACCATCGTCATTGTACAAACCGGCGGCATCGATGATGCGTTCACCAAGAGTAGAGGCAAATCGAAGTTTTGCACCGATCGCCACCATAACTGGCACGAGATCGGATGATTGAACCGCCCAACACTTGCTGCTACCGGGCGCGACCCAGCAGATGTCGCCATCTTTCTTAAGACAGAAATTGATGCCCTTGCGCCACTCGAAGTTTTGGTCGTAGTAGTTGCATCGCGTATCGAGTAGGAGGTTGCCTCCGATCGTACCCATGTTACGGAGAAGTGGTGTCGAGATGGTTCTTGCGGCGCTTGCGACTACTGGATAATCGCGTTGGATTATCGGGTGGTCGCAGATGTCTGTGAGCGTGACTGATGCGCCGATTTGCAATCCACGACCTCTATCACCAGATATTTGATTGAGTTGATTGAGACGCATCACGGAGATGACAGTTTTAGGAGTTTGTTGCCGGCGTTTCATGTTTGGATATAGATCCGTACCGCCGGCAACAAACTGTCCGTTTGGACCAGCATCGCCGATCATCTTAACCGCATCCGCGATAGTTTGCGGAGTGTGGTACTCGAATTTAGGAAGTCGCATCATGCGATGTTTTGTGTTTCCTCTGCCAGGTTGTGATTCGAGTTAGGACGGTTTCGAACCAGACTCTATTTTTTGCAGACGTTTGTCGACGTAAAGCTGATCGGCTCTGAATTCGAGTAAATATTGGTTTAAGACCTCGATCTTCCCTTCGACTCCACGAAGTCCATCATTGAGTTCAGTCGAAAGCGCTTCGAAGCGAGCATCGATGCCGTCAAAGCGTTTGTCCATTGCTTCGAAGCGAGCATCGATGCCGTCAAAGCGTTTATCCATTGAATCGAGTCGCGCATTAATCTGATCGATTGCGTGGCCTACAATTGCAAAGCCATTCCGCATCGCAGCATTAGTTTCCTCGATTGCTACCAGCGCTCTTTCCCAAATTGGTTTGGTATCAAGTTGTTTCATTTCAAGCCTCTCGATTCGAATTTCGATGGCATCGAACCTGCGGTCTACCGCGTCAAAACGTGCAAATACTCGCTCTTCAAATGACCTTGAATCATTGATCGCCTCGGTGGTGTTTTCACCCATTCGTTGCCTTCCTTTCTCATTAGGTGAGGTAGTGCGAAAGCCAGGCGGCCTTCACATTCATTTACGATTCACTCCAACCCATGGTTCGCAAAAATCATGAATGAACGGCGACATGCGGCATCTCTCGTCCATCTCCTCCCTCAGATGGCGTCAAGATTCTCAGCGGATCCGGCCAGTCAACCGTTGGTACCGAATCTGGACCATAACGACCAACTCGTCCCTTCTCTTTCTCACGAAGCGCTTTGAGTACTTTCTCAGGTGTGATTGGTACTTCATCAATTCGCACGCCGACTGCGTCATAAACGGCGTTGGCCACGGCCGGAGGGATGGGCAGAAGCGGTCCCTGACCTACCTCTTTTGCTCCGAACGGCCCATTTGGGTCGGGATCTTCAATCAAATACGTTTTTACATCGCACATTTCCATCGTTGTAGGACTCTTATATTCGAGCATCGACGGAAACTTGTGCACGACGTTGCGGTTACTTCGGTAGACCATCTCTTCCATTAGAATTTCGCCCAATCCCATGTACACACTGCCTTCGACCTGACCCATCACCAACATCGGGTTGATTGATTTGCCGATGTCATGCGCTATCCAAACACGTTCCACCACTACTATTCCTGTGTCTGGATCGACGTCGATCTCAGCTACGGCTGCTGAATAACTGTACGCGGGCGACGGACCAACACCAGATCCTTTGAATTTTCCCGGAGAGCGAGGAGGCGAGTAAGAACCTACGGTACCAATTGTTCCAAACTTCGACTCAGCGAGCACGACCGCTTCGGCAAATGAAACCCCACGCTCTGGATTTTCGACGTCGAACACCCGGCGCTCAGCAAGCGAAACGTTTTCGACTGGGACTTCCAGTTTTTCCGCTACGGCGATAACCAACAATTCACGAGCACGCTCGGCTGCCTGGATTGCGGCGTTTCCCGTCATCAAGGTAACCCGGCTGGAGTAGCTGCCAAGATCAACGGGTGTAAGATCGGTGTCGGCAGTAACCACCCTGATATCGAAAGGGTCAATACCGAGAATTTCAGCGACGATGTAGGCGAGGATCGAATCGGATCCCTGGCCTATGTCTGTCGACCCGCACATCACACAGACACCGCCCTGCCTGTCGAGCCGAAGCTGCACTCCAGACTGAGGCATGTTGTTCCAGTAGATTGGTAATCCTGCGCCACAAATGTACGAGCTGCAGGCAATTCCGATCCCTTTGCCGAAAGGAAGTTTCCGGTTATCTCTGTCCCAGTCTGAAAAGCGGTTCTTCCAGTCAGAACCTTCTACAACCTTATCAATGCATGCACCTAAACCCATGCTACCGATGCGCAGATAATTGGCCGTAGTCGTATTTGGAGCGACAAGGTGCTGTCGTCTCATCGCGGCCGGGTCTAACTTAAGCTGCTCAGCGATCTTGTCGATATGGACTTCTAGTCCGTATCGCGGCTGAGGCGTCCCATGCCCGCGCTTTGGACCACATGGTGGTTTGTTCGTGAAAGCGCGCAGTCCCTGGAATTTATACCTTGGCACATCGTAGGTAACAGTTTGGAGCGCGCCGGTGTAGAACGTACTCGCGACGCCGTAACTGCCGTAGGCTCCGCCATCCAGGTATGTCTGGAAGTGCATTCCCGTGATAGCGCCATCGTTCTTTACCCCGGTCTTTATCTTCATCAGCACCGGATGTCGCCCGCGATGACAATAAAACACTTCTTCACGAGTCAGCGTTACTTTTACGGGTCGACCAGTTAGCATCGCTAACTTGCAAACAATCACTTCATGATTGAAAGGATCGCTCTTTCCTCCGAAGCCCCCGCCATTTGGGGTCGCGATGACGCGAATGTGACTTGCAGCAAGGCCGAGCACCTTTGCGAGCGCGCGATGAACGTAGTGTGGTGTTTGAGTCGAGCTCCACAGGGTTATCTTTTCGTCAGAATCAAAATGAGCAACGGCGGAATGTTGCTCCATCGGCAGGTGAGTATTGCCTTCGTAAAAGAACACATCCTCGCGAATCAGATCGGCTTCGGAAAATCCCTCCTCCACATCACCGAATTCGAGTGACACTTTCTTATGAACATTTCCAGAGTCGCCATAGTCATGAATGCGAGGCTCATCGATTAACACTGCTTCTTCAATTGTAGAAATAGTCGGCAGCGGCTCGTACTCAACTTCGATGAGGTTCATCGCGTCAAACGCCACATCTTCGTCAACAGCAGCAACAGCCGCGACGGGATCGCCAATAAAGCGGACTTTATCAATGCAGAGTGCGTGCTCATCCTGGCTGACAGGAAGAATTCCGTACGGAATTGGCAAATCTTTACCTGTGATTACTGCGAGCACGCCCGGCAACGCCAACGCTTTTGTTGTGTCAATGTTCTTGATTAAAGCATGAGGTAAATGGCTGCGAAGAATCTTGCAGGACAACATCCGAGGCAACACGATATCGTCCGCAAACTTTGTTTGGCCCACGCATTTTGCGCGCGCGTCAACTTTACGAAACGGTTTGCCGATTACATTCAAAGGCGCGGCTGAATCGTTTTCTTCTCGGCGGTTTCTGCTCATCAGCTTCTCTATTCGAGGCCGTACACACTCTCTCTTGGCAGCTCAGCTTCCTCGCCCCGCATCCGTGCCGCGGCTAACTCCACGGCCTCATAGATTTTGATATAACCGGTGCATCGACAAAGATTGCCTGATAATGCTTCTTGAATTTCCGGTCGCGAAGGCTTGGGATTTTTCGCCAATAGCTCCTCCGCTACCAGTAAAAATCCAGGCGAACAATATCCACACTGAGCTGCGCCGGTGTCGGCAAATGTTTGTTGTAGCGGGTGCAATTCCGCACCGGTAGCCATCCCTTCGATCGTCTTGACACTTCGTCCTTCAGCATCGAGACCTAACATCAAGCAAGACAAAATAGAGCGTCCATCAACGAGTACTGCGCAGGTTCCGCACTCGCCAAGTTCACAGCCGTGTTTTGTTCCAGTTAGATTGAGATCTTCGCGCAAGACTTCGAGCAGTGTTTTGTGCGGAGCAAATGCAACCTCTACTTGCTCTGCGTTCAGCATGAAGGTGATATGGGACTTCTGTTTCATTGCGACAAAAAATTAGCGTCTTTGCAGCCTTGCGAAGTATTGCTAATGCATTATTCCCCGCAAAGGCACAAAGACGCAAAGATCGAGACGACTGGAAACTTAAACGTTAAGACCAACTGCGTCTTTCTTCTTAACTTTATTAAGAATTATGTTATCGATTAGACGAGTCTTACCAATGTAAGCTGCAAGCGCAATCAAGATAGGCCGCTCATCAAGCTTCTCAATATGCTTCAGAGTTTCTGCGTCCGCCACAGTGACATAATCAACCTTGGCGCGTGGCTCAACTTCGATCGTGGAGCGGATTAGGGCTTCCAATCTACCACCGTTACGCTCACCTTCTTTATAGGCGGTCTTGGCGCGACTGAGAGCCTGGTGTATCACCGTCGCCGCGGTTTGCTCTTCGGCATTTAAGTAAAGGTTGCGAGACGATATCGCCAAACCCGAATCTTCTCGAACGGTCGGCAAGATTACGATCTCAGTATCGATAGCCAGGTCCTTAACCAGCTGCCTGATGATGAGCGCTTGTTGCGCGTCCTTCTGTCCGAAGAACGCAAAATCAGGTCTTGTTGTATTCAACAAGATGGTCACGATGGTTGCGACGCCGCGAAAATGCCCTGGACGAGACGCGCCTTCAAGTTGATCTGACAAGCCTTCGACGTTGACGTAAGTGGAGAAACCCTTCGGATAAATCTCCTCAACCGGCGGCGCAAAGATGTAATCAACGTTGTAGTCAGTAAGCAGCGCTGTATCTTTGGTTAGATCCCGAGGATACTTGGCGAAATCTTCATTTGGCCCAAATTGAGCCGGGTTTACAAAAACTGAAACGATGACAACATCGCACATGCGCCGCGCTTCCCGCACCAGGCTGAGATGGCCATCATGCAACGCACCCATGGTTGGCACGAGCCCGATTGTCCTGTCTTGCACGCGGCGGATTTTGTGCGCGACAGAACTCATGCGCTGACGACGGTTGATAATCTCCATGATCTGAGACGCGGCCTAAGATTCTTTCAGATTTTTCGTGGGGGTCTGAATATTAAGTGCCTCAGCGGCTTCGGCAGGGAGTGCATATGACTCGGCATCGGAAGGATAGGTGCCGTTTCTAACGTCGTCAGCATACCGAGTAACAGCGTCGGTCATTACTTCGCGTAAATTTGCGTAAGGCCTTACAAATCTCGCTTGCTTACCAAACGACAGACCCAACATGTCATGTATGACCAAAACTTGAATATCACAGTGAGAGCCGGCTCCGATGCCGATGGTTGGAATCGATAAACTCTCGGTGATCAATTGCGCTATTTCGCGGGGCACCACTTCGAGGACAACCGCGAATGCGCCGGCATCCTCCATTGCTCGCGCATCATCCAGCAACTGGCGCGCTGTCTCAGCCGTCTTGCCTTGTACACGATATGCGCCTAGTTGATTAATCGATTGCGGCGTTAAGCCTATATGGCCCATGACGCTGATCTCTTCGTCAACAAGTCGTTTGACCAAATGCACTCGCTTGTGACCACCCTCAAGTTTAATAGCTTCTGCTCCGCCTTCCTTTACAAGCCGGAGCGCGTTTCTAACAGCGTCATCATCGCCAGTGTGAAACGTCCCATAAGGCATATCTGCGACCAACAATGCACGTTGGACAGCGCGACGAACCGCTTTCAGGTGGATCAGAATTTCTTCTAGAGTTACTGGAACTGTATTTCCATATCCCAGAACAACGTTACCCAGACTGTCTCCCACCAAAATGATGTCAATCCCAGCTTCATCGACAATCCTTGCCGTCGGATAATCGTAGGCCGTCAAACATACCAACTTCTCACCCCGTTCTTTACTGGATCGCAATGACGGCGCGCTGACTTTTTCCGGACGTTCAGGTTTCAAATATGGCATGTTTCAGCTCTCTTTACACTTTGGATGTTTGGACAATGGGGTTGCCAGAGAAACGAAGAATCAGGAGATTTCGCGGGCTTAATAACAAGTGTGGCGTCATTATAGCGGCAAAGGGCGAACAGGCAAAAGTCTGGGAAACTAGTAAGGAGTCCATCTGGTCACGAGCGAATGGTCGTCGAGGTCCTGAAAAAGGTCCCCTATGGTGGCGCCGAGCGTCGGATGCACCAGATTGGGAGCCAGATCATTCAGGGGTGCCAGAACAAATCGACGATGATGCAACCGAGGGTGGGGAAGTCTCAAAAACTCGGTATCTCTAACTTCGCTTTTATAAAGTAGCAAATCCAGATCAATGGTGCGGGGGCCGTTTGGCACATTTCGCTTGCGCCCGAGTGCGTATTCAACTCGCAACAGCCTCGCCAACATTTGTTCCGGCGCCGGAAGTGACTTGCCTCGCACTTCTGCAACCTGGTTCAAAAAGTTAGATTGAGCGACGTCTCCAATGGGCTCAGTCTCGTAGATAGGTGATAAGCGGGAGATCTCCAGGCCAGCGTCCAAAATTCCGCGCACCGCCAGGAGCAAGTTACCAGCCCGGTCGCCCAAATTTGAGCCTAGACCAACATACGCATTAGGAATCATCAGCAGAGGTCTGGAGTGGCAGTTGAAAGTCGCGCACATTATTCCCTTGAGTGACGCTCAAATCAACTATATTGTCGTAAAACATGTCTCAGCTCCTGACACTAATCTGGCTCAAGTGGAAGCTGTTGCGAAATTCGCTTCGTTCATCCAAGGCGATTGCCAATCAGTTGGCCAGCGCGTTGGGTACTTTGATCACTCTAGTTCTTGCTGCCGGTGTGTCATTGGGTCTGGGTATTACGGCATACCTGATTACACATTCCGTCGAAATGGCGGCGGTCATGCAAAGGACGATGTCTCAACAAGGTCGTTCTGCCGCTTCTGCCGAGTTTATCTTCTTTTCGATCTTCTCCTTTCTTTACCTCATGTGGGCCACGCTTCCGCTTAGCATAGGTGGGAGCAAGCAGTTCGACGCTGGTCGCATGCTGATGTATCCAATCAGTTTGGGAAAGTTATTTGCCGTTGACTTCATAAGCGAGCTGACAACGCTCCAGTCTTTGTTCGCAGTGCCGGCGATTTTCGCGATTGCGATTGGAGCAGGCTTAGGAACAGGTAATCTTGCAGGATGTTTGATTGCCGCCGTGCCAACCGTCATTTTTGGAGTAGCTCTTTCAAAGTGGCTGGCCACCACTATCGGATCTTTGGTCAGGCGAAAAAGGGCACGCGGTGAAACACTGCTGGCATTGATCGGTGCGGTGGCCGGATTAGGTGGTGCGCTAGCTGGTCAGCTTGGTCCAATACTGATCAGTCATGCCGAGTCGTTCAGGTCGTTGCGCTGGACTCCACCGGGCGCGGCCGCGTTTTTAATGGGCGGCGAGAGCTTGAAAGACCCGGTAACCTCTGTCATCAGCTTCATATTGCTCATGGCTTATGGCGGTGCGCTGATTGCCGGCACGTTTTGGATCGCCCGACGTTCAGCTCTTGGTTTGGGAGGTTCAAGGAGACGAGCCAGAAGTGAAGTTGCAATGACTAGTACCCCTTATACCGGATGGGAGTTTCCCTTAATCTCTGCTGAGCTATCTGCCGTCGTTGAAAAAGAGATTCGCTATGCGATGCGAAACGCGCAGTTGAGAATGATGGCGCTGATGCCGTTGATTCTCATCATCATTCGGTACGCAAATTCTCGTAGGTTTCGCGGAGGTCTTGACTCGGGAGCCTCCGCGGCGTCCGGCCCTTTTAACACTTATGGAGCCGGATTGATTCTGACAGGTGGAGTCCTATATGTGTTCCTGATACTGGCCGGGCTTTCCTGTAATCTTTTTGCGTTCGAAGAAGGAGGAATGCGTTCGTTTATCCTGGCTCCAATCGCCCGACGAAAAATTTTGATGGGCAAGAATATCACGGTCGTTCTGCTCGCGTTAATCTTCTCTATAGCTCTTTTAATAGTTAATGCAATTGTGTTCAGAGACCTGACGTTGCCCAATATTTTGTTTGCTGCTCTGAGTTTTGTTTGTTTTGCCGCTCTGATGTCCTTGCTGGGTAACTGGTTTTCGATTCGCTTTTCTAAACGAATGCAGTACGGAAAGCGATTGAACGTTTCAGGGGTCGCCGGACTATTACTGATACCAATGATTCTTCTCTTATCGGTTGGTCCCCTGGGCGCCGTGATTGTTGGATACCTCACGAGCAACCTGTTTTACGAGTATGCTACACTGGCCGGACTCGCGGCCGTCTCAGTGGCAATGTATTTCTTGCTGATTGGGTTCCAAGGTAGATCGTTGGAACGCCGCGAACTCGAAATACTGGAGGCTGTTAAAGAGCCTGATCAGTAGTGTTCTACGAATGACGGTAAAGGGAATTCGCCGTCATTAAGTTTAACGACAGAACTAAAACCAGTGATGCATGGTTTGCATCCGGGCGGGTTCCAGGAGCCCCGTCATTACACAAATGGCTCGAAGAAGATTTCGCTCTAACCAACGACACGAACCCTCGACGGAACGCTCCTTCCAGGAATACATCCTTTCGACTCCAGCGCCTCAAACGTCTCGGACGGAGTTGTTGCGGCTCATTCGCGGCGGCGAAGACACGTTCCTGGAATTGAAGGTTAAACTTTCCAACACCGAGAAGGTTGCACAAGAGATCGTCGCCCTTGCCAATACTGGTGGAGGTCTAATCGTATTCGGCGTGAACGATCAGCTTAGAGTTGAAGGCGTCGATGATCCAGAACGTGTCCAGGACGAGCTGGTACGCATCTGTCGTGAAGAGATCCAGCCGCCTCTTGTGCCATATATTGATCGAATAGCACTCGATAATGGCCGGCGAATTGTCGCGCTCGATATTGATAGCAAACGCCGTCCTTATCGAACCAGAGAGGGCCGGTTCTATATCCGAATTGGGGCAGAGAAGCGCGAAGCGTCGCGCGAAGAACTCTCGGTTCTTTTAGACGAGTCGCGACCCGTCAAATACGAGAATGTACCAGCCCTGGGCGCAACCATGCAGGACATCGACGAAGCTCATCTTTGGAGTTTCCTTCGTGAGTTTGAGGGCGGAGCGTTTGAGGAAGCTGCATTTGGAGCTTATCCGACCAGTGAAGTCCTCGAGCGGGATCTCCTGATGGCCACTCCGTTCGGGGCCGACACAGTTCCGACCGTGGCCGGGTTGCTCTTGTTCGGAAAAGATGAAAGAGTCGCGGAGTTGTTACCTCGAGCCGCGGTCACCGCTACCAGATTTTCGGGTGATTCTTTGCAGTCGCCAATCATCGAACGAGTCAAGGTGGTTGGTAATTTACTGACCGTATTTGAGAGGCTGATCGGATTTCTTAACCAATATTGCGACTTGCGAGATGCGAAGCCTAAGGGGCTCAGCGAGACTGTGGATGAAAGCTCACCAGTTCCAGCTCGTGCTAACTATCAACGCACGGTAGTTCTCGAGGGGATTACAAATATGTTGGCCCACCGAGATCTAGCCTTGAGAGAACAGCCAAGTCGACTCCATATTTTTGATCATTCGCTGGAGCTCGTGAATCCGCGCCGTAGCTCAGGCTTTTCTCCAGTCGCACAAAAGTCAATCAGGTTTGGTCTGCCACAAAGATTAAGTCCGCAGATTGCAGCTACGCTCGTTAACCCAGCGTACGGCTTAAAGTTAGCCCAGCGTGGGCTGCCAAACCTGCTGGTTGAGTCAAAGCGATTTTCTGGAAAGCGTGCGGAAATCGTTTCGTTCAACGATGAGTTCCGACTCCGCATTTACGGCGTGTAAAGTGATCTTCTTTCCAAAAGAAAGGGCAGCAGTTTAAGACCTGCTGCCCTTTTTCGTTAAATGACAAATGACCGATAAAAAACGATCAATGCTCACTGCTTCGGAGGCTTCGGTGAGTTGTAGAACTGTCTTGCCTGAACTACAAACTCCTTATCGTCGTAGGTTCCATCCCCGTCTACGTCAACTCTTACCTGTAGTTTGTGCTGTTTGCCGTCGTGAACATCACCGGGATTAAAACCAAGACTGTACTGACTGCGAAGCAAGGCGTTGATGCTCTGAAGAATCTTCGGGATCTCGCCTTCGAAAGTGTAAGGAAAGAACGCCCCACCAGTCTCCTTAGCAAAAGTTTGCAGCGTGTTATCTGCTTGCGCGAAGGTCATTCGTCCAGGCATCCCGCTGATGCTATCAGTGGGCTCAAGCATGTCGCCGTATTTCTTCTTGAACAGGTTCGCAGTCCCGATGATGTAAACGGGAACTCCAGCATTCTGCAGGACCTTGCGCGCGTCGCCGTAATTAATCTTACTAAAAGTGTCGATTCCCGAAGCCACCAGAATCACGGCTCGGCGCCGACCCTGAACAGCCGCCAGGCCTGAATAGTCTGACTTCTCCGACTTTGAGTCTTCGAGTACGACGGAATCTCCACGTCCACCAACGAGTACAAACTTAAGTGCGTCGAACAGATTGGTTTCGCGGAATGCCGGAGTATTCCTTAAGAGCAGGTTTATGACCTGGGAAATCCGACCGGGATCATTTGTAAAATCTGTTAAAGGCGTCGGCCTAATATCAAAAGCCACCACAGTGACATAATCGTCGGGAGGCTTAATGAAGTTGGTTAGAAACATTGCGGTGGGTCGGATGACCTCCATCGTTCCGTACTCATAACCACCGTTGCCATAGAGCCCAAAGGTTTCAGTCCATTTGCTGTATTCAACGACCATCGCAACGGTTATCGGCGCCTCAGGTGTAGAAAAGTTCGTGATTGTTTGCTGTGTGCCGTCGGCAAAAATGGCAAAGTTACCTTTTTTAAGGCCAGTTACAATCTGACCGCTCTTTTTGTGATAGACGACCGCATCGACGTTGACGACGTTGGTTGATATCGCCAACTTTTCGATGTCCTGGGGCTTTGTAGGTGTGAGATCAGGGGGTAGCGGCTCCTGTTGTTCTTTGTCGCCTTCCTTTGGAGTTTCCGAAGGACGCTTGTTCTTCTTTTCGTTTGTTGTCGGGGGCTGACGTCGCGACTGAGATGAGGTTGGAAAACTGTTACTGGCTACAATGAACAGAACTATAAGAAAAAGACTGAGAATCTGGTACCGGCGCTGAAATTTCATATTTTATGACTCCCGAAGGTGCACGCCAGGAGGTTTACGGGCCTCGCCGAGGCAGGGCTCTCCGGTCCACATTTCCGCCTGGTAGGATTTCGACTTTGTGTGATGCAGCCGGGTCGTGAGAAGTTTACCACCTAACGCAGCGAACCGCCTCCGGCCTCTGCCTCGATCACGATATCGTATGAGCCCGTATTGTCTGCCAAATCCCCTTCATTCACTCCCAGGAACAATACCCCATCCCGCTGGGAGATAAACTCTCGCCTGGGGCCGATAAGTAGAAAGTCGTCATTGTCGTCGCCTATGACGGCGATTAAGGCGCCCGTGGCTTCATTTCGCATCAACTTATCGTTGTCGGCGATGTTTGTAACTCCGCCGGGTGTAGAAAAGCGGCCCCTACCTATCGAGACCCTGCCTGAAGCGTTAATTCTAATTCTTTGGCCCTTTCGGACTACCAGACCGCTGTTTGTCCAACCATTGTTGGCGGCATCAGCTCGAACACCCACTTTGATCGTAAAGAAAGTGGGATTCGTCGAAATTGGTTGTGGATTAGCCGGAACCGGATCGGGCTGACTTATCGGGTTGGACGTTCGTAAAGTACTGGCAGGCACATTGTTGGTGCCCTGGTCATTCGGCGCCGCTGCAGTCGTGCCTCCTGAAGAGTCGAATTCGATCGATTCTACGTCTTCCACGTAAACCGTGGTTTGTCCACGACGTCCTCTAGCGTTGCTACCGATCAGAATAATGAATTGTTGGTCCTTGAAGCCAATCACTTGTCCGCGGATGACGCTTCCATCTTTTAAATGGATGGTATCTGCAAAAAGTGGACTGGCAACGCAAAGTAAAAGGAAACCAACGAGGAAGAGTCGAAGTGGTGTTTTCATCATGCATCTCCCAGGGGCATTTCGTTGACGAGGTTTAACAAGACTCAAGTGCTTTTGCAAGCGGGAGAGCGACGGCAGAAGACTTCGAGCGTCGGATGCTCGTGAGGGAGGAAATAGTTGTAAGGAGAAGCGAAGGGAATCCTTCGTGGGTGACGGAGCTGATATGCACCAGGGGTTTGGCAATCATTACAGTGCCATCAGCGAAGCGACCGGATGGTTTCAACAACAAGCCGATCGACGTGCGATTAATCTAACTTCCCGAACCAGACGACTCATGCACGCTGATGAAGGGCTAGGGCGGAAGTTGTGTGTCCCATCCGATAGCGTCGCTCGCGGTACTATATTGTTGGCGGTGAACTCTAAGCTGATAAACACCGAAGGCCGCTAGAACCAATGTGTAAATTTGAACGCCCGTCATCAGAGCAATGTTTTGAGTGAACCACGGCGTCAGGTATACGAGGAGAATCACAAGTTTGAACGCAAACGGTAGTGAAGACGGTCCTGATTGGCTTCGGTAGTACTCGGTTGTAAGGAGTAGACCAGCCAGAACGAGAATTGTACTGTCGTAGATTCCCATGTAGAGGTTCAGCACTGGCGTCCAGCTCAAAGTCAAAGCCCACAACAGTCGCCTTTGAGACTCACCTTTCAATCGCAACCACCCTGATACGAGGAATGGGATTAGTAGCAGGACTACAACGGCGGTTATGGCCCATCGGAGCTGTACATGGTGCGGCAGTAAGAGTCGCATGAACGCGTTGATATCAACGTACTTCCATGAGCGGAGACCAGCAGTTGTGCTTGCGGCAGCAGCGCTGTAAAAGAGAAGACGGTTGATAAAGTTAATACAACCCGTTATTCCTACCACCGCCAGCGATACGAGGGCCAACACCAAATTTCCAGTGAATAGTCCCGCAATTGTCAGCCAACGACCTGTCACCAGAAGCATGGGCACCACCAGGAAGAGCAGGGTTGGTTTGTAAGCACAAAACGACAGTGCGACACCGCTCCAGAACTTGGTGCGGAACTCGAGAGCAATGGCGAGTGCCAACCAAAAAAATCCGAAGGCAGAAGTTTGGCCCCCGGCAAGGCATTCCACCAGAAAGGGCCAGAATGAGAGCGCGACCAATAGCGAGGTGGACCAGATCTCATCCGGCAGTTTGAGTGCCCGACTGAGAATTGAGAATCCGGCGATGTAAAGTGAGATCGAGATTATTAGCCACAACAGGTATGCCAGTGCGTACGGCAAACGTGAAAGGAAAATAAAAGGAATGACGAAGAACGGCGCGTTCGCGTAACTTAATTCCTCATCGAGAGGCGCGTCAGGGAAGTTCTCCTTGTACAAATACCGGTGGAGTCGTCCATCATAGATACTTGCAGGTTCGTAGTTAT
This sequence comes from Pyrinomonadaceae bacterium, assembly GCA_035646955.1. Taxonomy (GTDB): domain Bacteria; phylum Acidobacteriota; class Blastocatellia; order Pyrinomonadales; family Pyrinomonadaceae; genus PSRF01. The sequence continues at coordinate 5,506 of DASROI010000043.1, read as the reverse complement.
TGTAAATTTGGCCCGCGACGTAAAAGGCGCCGAAGTCAGCACCCAGGAATGGCCCAAATATGGTCTTTCCGCGCTTCGCTGTCGCAAATGAGAAAGTAAGAATGATCAGATATATTGCGAGGACCAGAATGGAGATTGTACGAATGTAAGGTTGATTAAGGCGTCGCTCGATAAAGGACCTCACAGGTTTTTCCTTTGTGTTACTTCTTACCAGGACTTAAGTTTGTGCAAACTCGACTGGCAACTGCTAGCGAGGTGCAGGCCACGTTATTTATATCGATCTTGAAGCTGGAAAGCCAAAGTTTTTATTTAAGCTTGAAAATCTGGAGCCAATAAATGCCGATCAACCCCCGATTGTTCATTAGCACCTTGCTCTTTGCTTGTTGGTTGTTCTTAGGCGTCTCGAATGCCCGTGCCCAATCTCCGAATCGTTTGATCTCAATCGACTATCGCCAGGTCAAGGGGCCTCGCGATCGCTTCCCTCAACTCGTTGTAGGTGCGGGTCGTGCGGCAGAGGGTCTGCGCGCCGACTGGCAGCGAGACCTTTCGCTGGTCCAAAAAGAGTGTGGATTTAAGTACATCCGTTTTCACGGGTTGCTTCAAGATGAACTGGGTGTGTATTCCGAGGACCGCCACGGAAAATCGGTCTACAACTTTCAATATATCGATGCCGTTTACGACTCGATCCTGAATGCGGGAATGCGACCATTCGTGGAGTTTGGATTCATGCCGGAAAAGCTTTCCAGCGGCAGTAAGTCAATCTTCTGGTGGAAGGGCAATATCACCCCGCCGCGAGACTACGCGAAATGGGAAGCACTAATTCACGCCCTGGTCCAGCACTGGACCGATCGGTACGGGAAGGCAGAAGTGGCACGTTGGTACTTTGAGATTTGGAACGAACCGAACTTGAAGGATGCTTTTTGGTCGGGAGACCAGGCCGAATATTTCAAGCTCTATGATGTGACGGTAAAATCAGTTAAATCAGTCTCGACGGATTATCGCGTTGGTGGTCCAGCTACTGCAGGTCGAGCCTGGGTACCGGAGATGATTGGACACGCGGTTCAGGCTCGCGTTCCGTTAGACTTTGTCACTACGCACGATTACGGTGTTAGCGGTCGCGGTCTCGATGCAGAGGGGAATCAACAGCTGTTTCTCGATACGTCGCTGGACGCAATCTATTCCGGAGTGCGGGCCATTCGCGCTGAGATTAAAGCTACTGAAGTGCCAAACCTTCCCCTTCACTATACGGAATGGAGCACATCATACTCGCCGCGCGATCCAATTCACGACGCCTATCTTTCCGCTGCTTATATCGTCTCGCGACTCAAAGGCGCTGAGGGTTACGCCGACTCGATGTCGTATTGGACCTTCACAGATATTTTCGAAGAGAATGGTCCGGTGCCGTCCCCGTTTCACGGTGGGTTTGGACTAATCAACTTTCAGGGCCTGCGCAAACCCTCGTTCTACGCTTATCAATTCCTGAATCGTCTGGGGAGTGAAGAACTTGAGAACAGCGATCATGATAGTTGGGCCACTCGCGGCAACGGTGGCGCCCAGGTACTCTTCTGGAATTACACACCTCCCAAGACAGATGAGAGCAATCAGGTCTACTTTAAGCGTGACTTGCCAGCGAAGAGTGTGGGTACAGTGCGCCTCTCGTTTTCAGGCCTGACCCAGGGAAATTACAACATGCGGGTTTACCAGGTGGGCTACGGTGTCAACGACGTGTATACCGATTACTTTAAGATGGGCTCACCTGCGACTCTGACCCGCGAACAAGTACAGTCGCTCGCGATGCGTAATGACGGCCATCCGGTCTCAACTATGCGGGTTGCAGTAAAACAATCGGGAAGCTTCATCAAGGAACTGCCATTGCGCGAGAATGATGTCTATCTCTTGACGCTGGATCGAGTGAGGTGAAGAAAGTTTTGGCTGGGAGGCAGGGACTCGAACCCCGATAGCCAGATCCAGAGTCTGGAGTCCTACCATTGGACGACCTCCCAGCAAAGAGGAGTTGAAATTTACGTTTCGCTCGCCATCCTTGTCAACTATGCCCCAAGTCAGTTTCATTTTGCATCCTTTGCGTCTCATTGGAAATTGAGCTTGAGCTTCCGGGCTCTGTGCGATCTCGGTGTTCTTTGTGACTCCGTGGTTAGCACCGCCGTATTTCACAGAGACGTACCACGAGTCATCTCGGTCATTCAGAAAAAGATTGCATGAAATCGTTACACAAGGCACAATGGGCGCGCAACAATGCGGCGATCCCTTCGGTGACACAAGCGTAAACTTAATATCTCAACGTCTAACCCCCTATCTGGCGGAGAGTAGATGACTGAACAAGAAACAAGACCCTCGGAGTCTGATGCAGACAATCCGGGCGACCTGGTTGCGAAGTATCGTTCAAAGCTTGAAGAAGTCGCAGAGCTGGTAGCCCGAATTCGTCACGAGATAAATAACCCGCTTACCGGAGTGTTGGGCCAGGCCCAACTCTTATTACGCGAAGATTTAAGTGACCGGGCTCGCAAACGAGCTCAGACCATCGAAGAACTCGCAATCAGGATGAGAGATATCGTGGCTCAACTGCGTGAGGTTCAGAAGCCAGGTGCCGATGGAAACACAAGGACCGTGGGATCTTCTGAACGTTAAGTTGTTTGGGTAATTTTTAGCGACTCACAACTTCGACTTGCTCTTCGATGAGGTACGGACTTGCGATCGCCGGCTGCTCATCAGCATCTTCAGCAAGCACCGCCTGAATCACCGGCAGGCTCAAGGAATGTTTCGTAGTTCTTAACGGCACTGGTTTGCCCGCAGCGTAAACCTTATGCCGGCCATTATCTTCATACCATTCCGCCAGGTTTGCGGTCTTGTGCATGTTCTCGATTATCTGTCGCCAACCGACTCCCGTGTTGTAAGCGCAGAACGAGATTTCACCTTCCTGAGTGCCGTAAGGAATCACGCACATTTCGGTACGTCGAAAATCGTAGTTGAATAAGTCCTGAAACCACATGCCCTCGACACACAGGACGCGCCATACATCATTCTCGTTTGCGCCAGTCTGGGCCTTCATGCGGTCGTTGCGATCCGAGTTCGAGTTGGCTGACGATGGTTTGAACAAATTGACAATCTGCGAAATCGGAAATCCTTCGGGCGCCCGCTCGGCGTTAAAGTTTCGCATGATCGCCATTCCGAGCTGGGCATAAGAGAGCTTCTTGCCACGGGCGGTGTCGGTAATTACCGCCACGTCTTTCATAAACTGTTCATAGTCGAAAAACTCGAAGAGCGACCTGAACTCACCGGTCTGACGATTGACGACCTGCAGAGTGAAAATTCCGCAATTTGGGTGACAGTTACACGAAGACCAGCCCCACGGAGCGTCAGCGCCCTGGAGCATGTCCATCACACTGGTGAACGCTGAGTAAGACGACAGTGGAAACCAATCGCGCAACGGCTGAATGCGACCATCAAGTTGGTCTTTGAGGTCGTGAGTCATGCCGGCGAGTGTATAGCGCCACTTCTGACGCATCTCGTCGGAAATATCTTCGTCACGTCCGGTAAAAGAAACCGGTTGGAACGCTATTGTTTGAACCTTGTCGATGTTCTTGGCGGCAAACTCGACGATCTGCCCAATCGCATCGTTGTTGATGTTATTAACGATGGTTACTACAAGCGTAACCTTGATTCCGACCTTTGCGAGATTCTCAATCGCCTGCAGTTTTACGTCGAAAAGATTTCCCACGCCGCGGTGTTTGTTCTTCTCTTCACTGACACCATCAAACTGCAGATAGACCCCGTGCTGTCCGGCAGCTTTGGCGGCCTTGCAGAACTCGAGGTCTTCTGCGAAGCGAATGCCATTTGTTGCTGCCAGTATTCGATAGAAGCCAATCTTCTTTGCGTAAGCCACCGCATCGAGGTAGTAGGGCGAGAGCGTTGGCTCACCGCCTGAGAAGAGGATAATTACTTGCCTGCGCGGTTTGAACGAGACTGCGCGGTCGAGAATTGCTTTAGTGTCTTCAAAAGTTGGTTCGTGAACATATCCGACCTGGTTTGCGTCCATGAAGCACGGATTGCACATCATGTTGCAACGATTTGTTAGGTCGACGGTCAGTACGGCGCCGCGTCCAAATTTTATGTTCGACGTTCCATGTTTGTGAACGTCTTTGTCTTCCGCAGCACGAAAGTCACGACCAAAGAACAGCGATTCGATCCGGTTTAGAAACGCCGGGTCGGTGGACATCACGTCTTCAAACTCGCCGTGTTTGGGACAGGTCTTGCGCATGACAACCTGTCCATCGGATTCCAGAATTTGAGCCTTGATCTCACCCGGGTGCTCGTTCATCAAAGTTTCAAGTGGCACTTGACCGGTGATGACGGCATTGCGAACTTCCTTAACGCAGGTTGGGCAAAGGCTGTCTGTCTCTCTCGGGAAGCCGAGTGGCGGAGCAGTTCGCTCGTAGGATTTTAGAAGTGGACCCGGCGCCCAGTTGGGACGGATGGCCTCGCCTTCAGGAAGTAGTTGATTGACCGATTGAAAAGCTTTCCAGGCTAGGTCTGAAAGACCGGAAATGAGCTTTGAGCCCTTTACTCCAGAGAGCTTGCCCTTATCCGACTCTCCTCTGCGAAACTGGTCACTAAACAAAGGTTTCTATCTCCTCTTGCGAACGCAAACTTAGACGGCTTGGATGCCGATTAAGTCTAACAATGACAAAAATAAACCGCTTAATTGCGTTGACGGCCAACCAAAAAGCGGCGAAAGCATGATAGATGGCCTAAACCGCGATGGCAAGCGGAAAAAGGCCAGAAAATCTGATGATCATGTTGCAACAAGCGATGCTTCAGGACGCGATTTTCACAGGAAGGGGTCGACACAGCATTCAAGGCAAGCTCATGGTAGCGACCCGTGCCACATTACGGCAGCTGGATTCGTCTCCTACCCGGACTCTATTAGACCTGAATTACTGTCATTTTTTGGCAGTCTCATAATCTCAGCCAAAATCTTTTTTGCTGGTTCATATGATGCGCGTGGGTCGTCCTTAACGCATGACCAGCGCTGGGTCTCGTACGAGAGCGTGTGGTATATCCTGACCTGTCTGCCACCGGCCTGATGCTCGAGCGATCCTGGAAATCATCTGCTAAAGGGGATGTGGCACCTTAAATCAAATGACAATTCACGAATCCGCGATTATTAGCGCGTCTGCCAAGCTTGGCGAGCGCCTCACTATTGGACCTTATGCCGTAATCGAGGATGAAGTTGAGTTGGGCGACGATTGCGAAATTGCCGCCCATGCCGTCATCAAAAGGTTTACGAGGCTCGGACGTCGAAACAAGGTCTTTGAACATGCAGTCCTGGCAGGAGAACCCCAAGATGTCAAGTTTAAGAATGAGCGCAGTTACCTCGAAGTTGGGGACGACAATCTGATTCGCGAGTTTTGTACCCTTCATCGGGCGAGCGGTGCTGACCAAATCACGCGCGTGGGATCGCGTAACTTCTTCATGATAGGTGTTCATA
>DASROI010000042.1:0-4095 GCA_035646955.1 Pyrinomonadaceae bacterium | reverse complement strand
ACCTAGTTTACGAGCTCCAGCGCCAGTGAAAGCGCCCTTTTCGTGTCCGAACAACTCGCTTTCAATCAGGCTAGCCGACAAAGCGCCGCAATTTACTTTGATTAGTGGCCGATCTTTACGGGTACTGGCCCCATGAATCGCTCGGGCTATCAATTCTTTCCCGGTGCCAGTCTCGCCCATGATCAGAACCGTAAGGTCGGTAGCTGCGACCTGAGAGATCTTAAAGTGCACGTGTTTTATGGCGTCACTCTGTCCCACGATTTCGCCGAAAGCCTGGTCCAGTTGCAGTTCTGATTGCAGGTAAACATTCTCTGCCTCCAGTTGATTTTTCAACTGACTGAGTTCCTCATGAGCTTTGGTTAACTCCACTTCGGATTCTTTGCGCTCTGTTATGTCAATACACGAGCCGATATAGCCCAGGAATTCTCCCTGAGATGAAAAGCGTGGCGTACCGTTAGCAAAGATCCAGCGATATTCACCATCCGCACGCCGCAGTCGATACTCAATTTCAAATCGGTTCCGAGTGTCAAAGTGTGTCGTGTAGGTATCGAGGCAACGGATGTAGTCATCGGGATGAATTCCCTCTGTCCAACCGTTGGCGAGTTCCTGCGCCAAAGTACGGCCCGTAAAATCCAGAAACTGCTTGTTAACATACGTACTGAGTTTGTCAGTCCCTGAGATCCAGATCATAACTGGTGCATTGTCAGCCATGTCCCTGAATCTAGTTTCACTCTGACGCAAAACCTCCTCCGCCTGCTTGCGTTCTGAGATGTCACGGGCAATGCTGGACGCGCCGATGACTTTCCCACGCTCATCTCTGAGTGCCGACATCGCAAGAGACACATCAATCTGCCGGCCGGTCTTTGTCATGCCTGTCGTTTCGAAATGATCAAAACCCTCACCGTCCTTCATCCGGTTGATAATGGCTGCGCTTTCCTTTTCCTTGTCCGGCCCAGCGAGCTTCGAAACGTCCTCGCCAATTATCTCCTCGGCCATGTAGCCGTACATCATTTCGGCACCCGCATTCCAGCTAAGGACCTTTCCGTCCAGAGATGTGCTTAGAATGGCGTCGTCTGAATACTCGACGATGGCGGCCAAACGTCGACTAGCCTCAGTTGCAAGTCGTCGCCGTCGCCTCTCAATGAGGAGGAATGTAATTAACACGAATTGCAAGGCAACCAGTGTGACGATACCGACGATACGCCATTTATATAGCTGCCAGAAGGTGAACTCGCGGAAGTTTACGATGCTGCCTGTAGGAAGACTCTTTTCGCTTATATTCCAGCGCTGCAGCTCCCGCCAGTCGAACATATATTGTTTGGGAGCAATTTCAATTGGGATACTTTGCGGTGGCTCGCCTTTGAGGATTCGTTGTACGACTTCCGCCAGATTTTTCGCGCCAGCATCCGGTGAATACACATAACCACCCACAGCTCCACGGCCAACGGCCCCAAACGACATACAGTCGATCGGCACCGAGCTTGTTCGCGCCACTGAATCAAGTATCTCGGCTGTTTCCAGTACCCTACCGTTTCCATCAAACGCCTGTTGCCAGACATAAAGAATAATCGATCGTTCTGGAAGAGATTTCGTCCGAGCGACTAGATCACTTGGCGCAAGGTCTGTAAGAAAGTTGATCTTTAATCTGCCGTCATAGTCCTTGAGCTCATCCCTGGCTGCTTTTTCAAATTGCCCATCATGCTCCAACGTTCCGCTAACAATAAAAACCTGTTCGGTGTTCGGATGCAGGCTTAACGCCAAGTCAATCGATTTTCGGTAGTTCCCAAAAACAACCAGCCCAGTGAGATCGTTTGCAGCAAGGTCTTCAGGCTTGGGAACACTTTGTGTGTAAAAGACAATCGGGACTTTTGGAAACAGGTCATTACGATACTTGAGGAGAAAATCAAGTGGAGCCTCTAACTGCGCAACCACTACGTCAATTTGTCGCGTCGCATATTTTTGCTTCAGATAATCATGTAGCGCGTTAGATTGTTGTTCTCCAGGAAATTTGTCTGATTGGAGAAATTCAGGATAGTACTCGATGGGCTCTTTGGCTCCGGCCTGGAGCGCGACTTTAAAAGTCTCTTCCCACCGGCTGGTGGATGAGAACGCCCGATCATACCAATATAGAACGAGCACTCTCCTGGGCCGTGGTGCGCTCTGTCCAAACGTAACTACGGAACACACACAGAATAGGAGGATGGCGAATATTAATAAGTTCCTGGTTGAGAAACGAGATCTACAAGCGGAAGTACAATGAAGCGACGCTCCACGGAACCGACTGGACGGCACCCGCAGGTTTGACGACCCTGTGAAGACACGGGCCCGATACATAAGAGTGGGGGCGAAAGGGGAAACCATCGTAGCACCCTTTGCTCAACATCAGGCTCCTCAAGTCTTAAAGTGTTGTAACCAGAAACACTCAAGTCTACGAGGGAGAGGAGTCTTGGTAAATAAGGTACAAACTGTTGAAGCCAGATTAACTTTCCTGAACGGCACCGCTACTACAGCTTCTGACCCCAGGCACAGTTGGAAATGGTTGGTAGAAATAGCTATTGGACCCGATTCAATAACAAAATCGGCTGCATTAGCTGCAAGGAAAACAATACCAAGATATGCACTCACCAAGTTAAGTGCATGCAACCATGAATGGAAAGCAGGCGATCGTCATGAGCGTTGAGGAACCGACTCTGTGATCAACAATGAAAAAGGGGGACACTCGTATCGAGCCTCAAGTCTTGAACCGCATCCTGCTATACCCGAATGGCAAGATGATGCCACCGTCCCTGAGCAAAAGATACCCGTAATTTTTCCGTTAGTCGTCGATTCAGGCTGGCTTCTCAATCCCCTAATTCCAAGTATTGGGGCGCGGTGCAGATCGATAACATGTAAAGCGCCTGACCGGCTCTTCACTCGCAAACAATCTGCACCGCGCCCATGGAAGACACCTTTGCTTTGGATTGCCCCTTTAACCCTCAGCGTCGGCGCCCGCCTCCCCTAAAACCTCCACCTCCTCTTGAAAAACCTCCACCTCGATAGCTGCCCGCGCTGCCGCCAGATCGATTGTATGAACCTCGATCGCGAGTACGTTGCGCCCCTTCTGCTCGGGTGGCCCGGTCTCGTTCGAGACTACGGTATGTCGAATTATCGAGCTGTCGTGGAGAGGCGGAAGCTCCAGCTCTTTCGCCTATTGAACTGTTCTGGCGATTCGAGAGATCTCTGTTCTGCCGATCCTTGATTCTTCCGCTTTCGTTCATCATGCTGTCCCGCACTTGCTGGTTGGGTGAAGCCGAATTCCAATTACCGTTCTCCCATTTGCTCCAATTACCGTTCTGATCGCGCCGGTAAACGTTGCCGTCTCTACCTGCATAAACGTTGTCACCACGCGCGCCGACAAACCCGCTGCCACCCTCTCCGCGCCGGGTGATCATTCCTCCCTGATCGCCACGAGTTACGCGAGTTGTGTTGCCGGTATTGCGATTGGTAAACCGTTTGGTGCTGGCCCAGTCATCACCACGCTGCACCTGGGTCGAACCCCAACTACCGTAGACTCCTGACCCCTGTCGTGTCTGCGCATATGTTCCTGTCCGTGGGTTGTAAGCCTGAGCCGCTCCTCGAGCTCCGTATGGACCATAAGCGAATGCTCCACGTGCGTAGGTCCCGGTGGTGGGGTTATACCGGGCACCAAATCCGACACCGCCGTATGGACCATAGATGCGACCGGCCGTCCCATAAACTCCGGTGTAAGGGTTGTACCAGGAGCCGTATCCATATGTTCTCCAATATGGGTAGTAGATCGGGTAATAACCTCCGTAGTAGTAATAGGGAGGGTAGTACCATCCCGTTCCCCAAACGGCGCAACCCCAACCAATCATCATCCCGGTGTAGCCGGCAACTGCTGCATAAGTAACCCAATCGTCCTCGTTGTTATCATCCTGTTCGATTGTGACGTAAGTCACGCTATGAGCCGGAGAGTTGGCTGGAATCTTGTAAATCTCGTCGGGTATGGAACTCGCCACGGTCCAGGGACCTTTTGGTGTATTCGCCATGAACCAGACACCCTGGAAGCACATATAGTAAAGATCCCCAACCTTA
>DASROI010000041.1:0-9142 GCA_035646955.1 Pyrinomonadaceae bacterium | reverse complement strand
GTATTGGAAAGAAGTGAGCATTTTCCATATACCATTTTTCATTTTTCATTTTTCATTTTTTGCGCTCTCAAAAGGTTTGACTGCCAAGAGATTCCAGATGAAATGGAAAATGATAGAAAATTCCGCCGTCCCGGCTTCTCCCGACAATCCTAGCTACCCGACTTATCCTTCACGTCAAACGCATAAATTGTATCTTGGTCCCTTAAGAACAGCCGCCCTCCCGACACGACTGGATGCGTCCAGGTAGGAAGCGAGTCCTGGGGAATGCGAAAACGTCCCACTTCTTTATACCCGGCTGGCGAAGCTTCAACCAACCCGACAACTCCGTTCTCGCTGAGACAGTACAAGCGACCGTCCGCATAGACCAACGAACCTTTACCCACACTCCGATCTCTCCATGCGATTTCGCCAGTATCAAACTTCATTGCGGTTAGAATCTGGCTTGAGAAACCGTACAAGTAGTCACCAACTAGCACAGAGCTGCTGTGGTGATTGCGCATGTCTTTTGTAAAGTAAATCTCTTCAGCTTTGTTATCCGCTTTGATCTCAACAACGCCGCCGCCGGTACCGTAGTCAGAAGAGATGAAGATTCGATTTGCCCTGGCGATTGGGGTAGCGACGTTCGCCACATCGTTCGAAGGTTTTGCGTAATCCCAGAGCAATTTCCCATCTCTTACATCCAGCCCGACAGCACGAGCGCCGGTGAAGAAAACAACCTGAGTTGAACCGTTAACATTGAAAGGAATTGCTGAGGAATATCCGGCTTCGTCGCTTTGGCTTTTCCATATGACCGAACCGTCAGTTTTCTTCATTGCGACGATCGAGGCATTTGGTCCACCGGCGTTAACCAGAACTTTGTCACCGATTACGAGTGGAGATTCGCTAATGCCCCAACGGATGTTTGAACCGCCAAACTCCTTCAGTACATTTTTGGACCAGATGATCTTACCGTTGCGAGGATCAAGACAGGAAAGGTCTCCATTCCCACCGAGGGCATAAAGCCGGTCACCATCGACTGTTGGTGTCCCGCGCGGTCCATCGCCGCGATCGTTTCGAAACGGGCCACCGCCGTGTGAACTGGCCCATACTTCTTTTCCGTTCGCGACATCAAAGGCGATAATAAATTCGCGGTCGCCACGCAGCCCCATCGTGAAAAGTTTGCCGTTTGCGACAGCGAATGACGAGTAGCCACTACCGGCGCCCTTAGCTTTCCACAACAAAGTTGGTCCATTCGCGGGCCACGACTTAAGCAAGCCTGTCTCTTTAGAAATACCGTCGCGATTCGGACCACGCCACTGGGGCCAATCAGTTGATTGTGCGGCGACTTGAAATGCAAAGAACGCCACCAAAGCCAGCACTGGCAACACTCGTAGCTTGAGAACTCTCATGTTCAAATCTCCTTCGTGAGTTAAAGAACTATGATTTAAATCCAGGGAGACTCAGCGAAGCAGTTTTCACAGACTCAAATCTTGCTCAATCATTGTGGTTTGAAGTACAGCACCAGACCGCCACCAACTGCGGCCAGAATAAAACCAAGGAATAGCATCGGACTTGGGGCAGTCTTGGGCGGATGTTGCCACATCGAGTAAATGACATTTACCAGTGGCGCGCCGGCGAATACCAATGGCATCACATAAGTGGGAACACCACCGTTGCGAAAGGCAAAGATGATACAAACTGCTCCGATTGCACCTAAAGCGCCGGCCACCGTGGCAGCAACCGAGCCTTTCATGGTGAAGCCATTTAATTCACCAGAAGTCGAAAGAGTGGCAACCGGGACCAGGACCCCAATTAGAAAATACGCCACTCCAACACAAAGCAGGGCGCGCATTGGACTGCCCAGTTGAACCTGACCTCCATGCAAAGCGGGACCATACAGTCCCCACGAGAGCGCGGCTCCCAAAGCAAATAGTATCCAGAGCATTAAGCCTCCAAGGTTGACGGATTAATTTCAAAACCAATGATGTAGGGCGACAGTCACACGACAGAATCTGAAACTCACCGAAGACTTTTGCCGTACTCTTGATCGATTCTATTGTGCGGGTTCTTACCTTTTGGACGCTCGCATTCTAACAGCCAGTTTCTGAATTTGAATAGTTAAAAGTTGTTAAGTTTTTCGATAACTTAACGGGCCTGAGGCTATTATTACAGACTCTTAGACATCACAAGGGACCATCTGTTAAGGTCTCGCGAACGGAAAGTTTTCATCCAAAATCTTGAATCTGGAGAACCATCCCTTGAAGTTCACTGCTCGCTTCCTCTTCCTTCTGTCGCTATCGTTGACGTTTGGGGTTGTTGCAAACGCACAGACCTATCGCGGAACCATCAGGGGAACCGTATTCGACCCGAATCGCGCAGTCATTCGAGGCGCTGAGATCATCCTCGTTAATAGTGAGACGAACGAGCAACGAACGGTGATGAGTGGTGATAATGGCGACTATGCCATCTCGTCACTTAGGCCCGGTTCATATCAGGCCACCGTCACAGTCCAGGGCTTTCGTAAGTATGAAAGGAGGATTGACCTTGCCGTAAATCAGGAAGTCAGACTTGATTTTGAGATGGTGTTGAGCCTGGGAGACCTGACCGTGGATAGCACTGCCACGGATCTAAAAGAAGACTCCGCATCCCTCGGCTCTGTAATCGAAAATCAACAGGTCAAGGGTCTGCCACTTGATGGACGCAATTTTTACGAGCTGACGCTTTTGGTTCCTGGCGCAGTTCCGGCAGCTCCAGGTTCAGCCGGCTCAGTTCGTGGCGACTTCTCTTTCAGCGTCAATGGTGCGCGCGAGGACGCAAACAATTTCCTGCTGGACGGTGTTTACAACGTAGATCCCAAGCTCAATACCTTTGGTGTTCGACCGTCTGTTGATGCGATTCGTGAGTTCGAAATGCTGACGAGTACTTACGACGCGTCTTTCGGGCGGAATCCAGGAGCTCAGGTAAACGTGATCCTAAATTCTGGTTCAAACGATTTTCATGGCTCTGCTTTTGAGTTCTTTCGCAACGCCGCGCTGGATGCAAGAAACTTCTTTGCGCCGGCGACAGAACCCAAACCCAAATACAATCGAAATCAATTTGGTGGATCGCTTGGTGGTCCAATAAAGAAGAATCGGACATTCTTTTTTGCCGACTACGAGGGAACACGATCGCGCGAAGGAGTAACCCGTCTCACGAACGTGCCCACCGCCCAGGAACGGCGAGGCGACTTCACTCAGAGTTTATTTGGCGTGCCGGTAGATCCATTCACTGGCCAGCCGTTCCCTGGCGGTGTAATCCCTGATTTTCGAATCAACGCAGTTGGCCGCGCCATCGCGGCTTTGTACCCGTTGCCGAACCGCAACGTACCGCTGCAAAATTTCGTCTCGTCTCCAACCCTGAGTGACGATAACGACAGTTTTGACGTCCGAATTGATCATCGTCTTACTGATCGAGCTGACCTTGCTGTGCGTTACAGTTTTGGTAACCGCGACTTGTTTGAGCCGTTTACTGGTCCATCTTTCGCCCAGGTGGCCGGATTTGGAGACACTGTCCAGCGGCGCAGTCAAAACGTGATGGGAGCATTGACGCTGGTACTAACACCAAACCTTGTAAATGAAACAAGGGTCGCTTTCAGTCGTGTGGCCGCGGCGATCACTCAACAAGCTAGCCAACTGAACTCGAATGTTGGGCTACCGACAATTTCACTACTTGCACGCGATGCTGGACTGAGTCTCATAACGGTTACCGGATTTTCTCCACTTGGCGACGAGGGAAATAATCCCCAGAATAGCGTTACAAACGTCTACCAGGTTATAAACAACTCAACTTACACACACGGCGATCACCTCTTAAAATTTGGAGCTGACTTACGCTTCTCGCAACAGAATGCCTTCCGAGATGTAGAGGCTCGCGGCCGACTACAGTTCTCGCCTTTTGCACAGCTTTCCGGCAATTCACTCGGAGACTTACTGCTCGGATTTCCGTTGCTTACCAGCGTCGCACGGGTGGATAACGCTCAGCACATTCGCACTAATAGTTATAACTTTTTCATCAACGACAGCTATCGAGTCACGCCAACTCTGACAATCATTGGGGGCCTGCGCTACGAATACAACTCTCCACCAGTAGATGCTCAGGATCGCGCCAACCTCTACGACATTTCGACTGGAACCCTGGTCCAGGCAGGGACTAGTGGAATGCCGCGGAGTGGTTTTGATCCGGACCGAAATAACTTTGCGCCGCGGGTTGGCTTCGCCTGGACCATCGGAAAAGACCGCCTCACTGTGCTGCGCGGAGGGTACGGCGTCTATTACGACCAGTCACCACTCGCGCCGGCTGAAGCTCTGTACTTCAACGCTCCGTACTTCGACAACAATATTTTCTTCTCTCTCCCGGGCTTGCCCTTGACGCTCGATAACCCGTTCCCATCGTTCTTTCCTTTTCCGTTGCCCGATTCAGCGCTCGCGATCCAACGCGATCTGCGCACCGGGTACATGCAACATTGGAATCTGAATATCGAAAGACAGGTTGGAAGGAACGGTTTATTTGAGGTTGCGTATGTCGGCTCCAAAGGAACCAAACTCTTAACGGCCAGGGATATTAATCAGCCACAACCGTCTGTGTTGCCACCAGGTCTTCCTTTTGTGCCGCGACCTAATCCAAGGTTTGATGACATCAATCTCCTGGAGTCCCGCGCAAATTCAAACTACAACGCGCTACAGGCACGTTATCAACAACGATTGTTTAAGGGTTTCTCAGGGTTGATCTCGTACACCTGGTCCAAGTCGATCGACGATGCCTCGAACTTTTTCACCAGCGCCGGCGATCCAAACTTTCCACAAAACAGTTATGACGTGAGCGCCGAGCGTGGACGCTCAAATTTTGATGTGAGTCAACGACTCTCGGTAAGCTACTCTTACTTATTCCCGTTTGGTAAAGGGCGGCAATATCTTTCGAACGCCGGAGTGATGTCAACTCTTCTCACTGGTTGGGAGACTTTTGGGATCGTCACCTTGCAGACAGGTAGACCATTCACGGTCGCACTTCTGTCTGAGATTGACAATAGTGGGACCGGAAGATCGATTCTTGGTTTTGGAGCGAATGACCGACCAAATGTTGCGGGCAATCCGACGCTGAGCAATCCTACACCCGAAAGATGGTTCAATACGTCCGCGTTTGTCTTTCCGGCGCCAGGCACGTTTGGAAATGCCGGACGCAACATCGTAGACGGGCCAGGCTATCAGAATGTGAATGTATCGCTGGTGAAGAACACAGCTTTGTCAGAGAGGTTCAATCTTCAGTTCCGAACAGAATTCTTCAACCTGTTCAATCATCCCAACTTTAACCTACCCGATAACTTTCTGGGCTCGCCGACATTTGGACGGATTTCTTCTGCCAGGGACCCGCGGCATATTCAGTTTGGAATGAAGCTACTTTTCTAGGTGGGAAGAAAGAAGTTGTTAGTATCTTAGTTTAGGTTTACTCCGTGCAACCTTAGTGTTCTCTGTGACTCAGTGGTGGTGTCTTTTTTAGGATTTTAACCACGACAGAGACAACGAAGGACGCCAAGTTTGCACAGCGAACCTCAGATTAGGACACTTTCACCAGAAACAGAGTATTTGAGAATGAGGACTTGAGAATCTAACCCTAATCCCCTGACTCGGGAACGGGTTCCCGATCATCAAATTCCTTGTACTTCGCCGAGAGAATAAGATCGGCCTCCTCTGCAGAGGGTATTTTCTCTACTAGTGGTGAACCGTCGACCTGCTCGTAGAGCGGCGGCGGTATCTCGGCAAAGTCAGCCATGGGTTCATAAACCTCATCAACGCCTTCCTTAAAAACATCGCCAATCAGAAGGTTAATGATGTTCACGCGCTGCTCCGGGTGCTTTCTCAGAAATCCCGCGAAGCTAAAGCCCTCATTGTAAAAAGCGTAGACCAACTTTCTCATCGACTCGATGCCGCGATCGAGTTTCGCCTGATATTGGCCCAGTCGCCGAACCGAAAAATCATCGTGACGAAACGCATCATGGATCGCATCGGCTGCGAGCTCGGCCATCTTCAAAGCAAGCAAAACTCCCGAGGAATAAATGGGATCGAGAAAACCATACGCATCCCCAATTAGAATAAAGCCGTTGCCGGCATTCTGTTTGGAACGATACGAGTAATCCAGGATCGAATAGATCTTGTCGACCCTTGTGCCTTCAGCGACTCGACGCCTACATGGTTCACATTTATCGATCTCCTCCTGAAATATCTTAGCCAGATCCTGGCCGCGATCTTTTACCAGGTATTCCGGATCAGCCACGATACCAACGCTGGTGATATCGTTTTCCAACGGGATGTACCAGAACCAGCCTCCGCTACCAGGTTGCGTGCGCAAAACAAGGGTCGCACCGCCATTCAAATCCGGCTCACGATGGGCGTCTTTAAAGTATGAATAAAGAACTGCCTTTTTTAACTTAGGGTCGCGCACTCGCCACCGAAACTTATTCGACAGCATCGCGCTCTGGCCGGTAGCGTCAACAATAACTTTTGCGAAGAACTTCTCTCGTGAACCGTCTGCCATTTGAACTTCAACACCGACAGCCTTGTCGTTCTCAAACAGGACTTCCTTAACTGAAACTCCCTGGTGCGTAACCGCGCCCTGCTCAGTTGCGTGCTCGAACAACAACTTATCGAACTCTGAGCGGGTTACCTGCCAGGTCACCGCACTCTCATGATGTTGCGCTTCAAAGAAATAGAAAGGACGCGACTCTTTTCCGGCTGGGTTGGCAAACTGCACACTGTACTTGCGGACAAACGGGCTTGCTTTAAGTTTCTCCAGCACTCCCATGCGCCGAAAGGTCCAGTAGGTGTCAGTCATTAACGACTCACCAATGTGATGCCTGGGAAAAATTTCTCTCTCAAACAACACAACCTGGCGGCCTTCACGTGCGAGGATGCTTGCGATAGAACTACCCGCTGGTCCACCACCCATTACGATGACATCAAAATTATTTGTATTCATGCGTATCTAACGGTCCTCAATTCAGGTTCGAAAAATTCCAGGAGAAAACGATCAACCTCCAACAAACCTTGTCGAGTCAGTAAGATCTTGTCTCCTGATCGCTTCAGCAACGCCTTGTCGCGCAGTTCATTATAGATAGAGCTAAACTCGTCCCAAACCTCAACCCCAAATTTCTGGCGAAAGTAAGAAGTATCAAGGGCGCCAGTTTTGAGTTGGAGAATCATTTCGCGTATCAACAACTGATGCGGTGTCAAACTAACGGCTCGCAGCAGGGGCAGTTGGCCATTGTTAACTAACCGGATGTACTCCTCAAAGTTATGAGCGTTCTGAAAGTTCACGCCACCGAAATGCGAGAAAGATGAAACTCCGATACCAATCATATCGCCGCCGTGCCACAGTGCATCTGTGTAAATAAAACGACAAGCCTTATTTTTCTTAACTACAGTGTAAGTGCTGGCTATTTCGTAATCGTGCTCGAGAAACTGGTTGAAGGCGTAATCGAGCCAGTGCCGCTTTGTTTCCCAGTCTGCAACCGGTGACGCGATGCCCTGCTTCAACATCTGTTGGGAAATCACTGTGTTGTATGGCAATTCCATTTGATAGATCGTGACCGAGTCGGGATCGAGCTCGATAGTTCGACGGATCGTTTCCCGCCACTTCTCTTCCGTCTCTCCCATCATTCCCGCGATCAGATCGATATTGACCTGCGGGAAATCGACTGCGCGTGCCCAGTCATAAGCGCGATAAATCTCCGGAGAGAGATGTGCACGGCCGTTGGCCTCGAGGATCTTATCGTCGAAATGCTCGACGCCCAGACTAAGTCGCGTCACCCCGATCTCTTTGAGTGTTTCCAGTTTTGTTTTCTGTAACGTGCCCGGTTCGCACTCAAAGGTTACCTCTTCCGCATTGTCCCAGGTGACGTGACGATTAAGACCGTCGACCAGGTACCGGAGTTGTTTGTCGCTGATGTATGAAGGTGTACCACCACCGAAGTAGGCAAACCGTAATTGCCTGCCCTGGAACGCTGCGGTTCTGCTGTATAGTTCGTTCTCTTTGATTAAGGCGTCGAGATAGACTTCGATCTCCGAAGCATTTTTATCGGTGTAGACCTTAAAGTAGCAAAACAAGCAGCGCTTGCGGCAGAATGGAACGTGAATATACAGCCCAAGTGGTTCAGAAACCTTCGGCGGCTGGTCCAGCGCGTCTAGCGCGTCAGACACCAACTCCGGTTTCCACTGAGAGAACGGTGGGTAGTTTGAGACAAAATAATTGCCTACTTCAGTACTGGTTTTCGCGGTCTCTAAGGTCATGGGATGATATTTCGCGAATGATTAAGCCAGCTGCGATTCCGTCTTCCAATCAGCGGGATTGAACGAGAACAATTTCTTGACTATGCCGTATTATCAGCGGTTGATAACTGTAGCCATCAAGCAAACTTAGCATCATTGAGCGGGTTGAGCAATTCAATGGATTTCGATCCAACCGGCAACCACTGCGCTTCAAATAAAATCCTTGTTATTACGCGAGAATAAGAGGTTAAGTTGCGTGCGCCCGGCTAGACGTTGTATTTGAAATTCTAATCCGCAGATAACATGAGTAGTCCACCCGTATCCAGTTTTTCGGAGGCCAGAACATACCTGGTCTATCTATTTCTCCTACTTTTTTCACTCGCCGGCATCTGGGGAATCCTCGCTCGCGGTAGCCATTTGGTTCCGCATCAGACAGTTGCGCACTCCGGTGCGGTGGCAGGCAGCGTTGGAGTTAAACAAGCAGAGGCCGCCCCAACTGATGGCATCGTCGGCCAACTTTGGATCAATCTTCGTAGTCCACTCGGAATTCTCTTTACTCAGATTATTGTAATCCTGATTGCAGCCAGGGTTTTCAATCGCCTCTTCAGACTGATGGGCCAACCGCCCGTTATGGGAGAAATGGTTGCTGGTATTGTTCTCGGACCTTCGGTCCTGGGACTCTTTTATCCGGCGGCGATGAATTTTGTGTTTCCCGCCATCTCGATGGATCCGTTGCGCCTTCTTAGTCAACTGGGGGTTGTCCTCTTCATGTTTGTGGTGGGTATGGAATTAAACCTCACTCACATCAGAGAAAAAGGTTCAGCCTCAATCATGATCAGTCACGCAAGTATCCTCGTGCCATTCGT
>DASROI010000040.1:0-11909 GCA_035646955.1 Pyrinomonadaceae bacterium | reverse complement strand
CCACTTCTCACGAGCGACAGTCTTTCATGAATTGATTCCGGGTCATCATCTACAGGGCTTTATGGCGGCCCGGAACAAACCATACCGGGCAATTTTCTCCACTCCATTCTGGACTGAAGGAAACGCGCTCTACTGGGAGTTGTTGTTTTGGGACTTAAATTTTGCCAGATCACCCGAAAACAAAATCGGGATGCTCTTCTGGCGAATGCATCGTTGTGCCCGGATCATCTTTTCGCTCAGCTTCCATCTCGAGAAGATGACGCCCCAGGAATGCATTGATCTATTGGTCAACAAAGTCGGCCATGAGCGTGATAATGCGACCGCTGAGGTACGTCGCTCGTTAGACGGTAGCTATGGACCGCTTTACCAGATCGCATACTTGATTGGCGGGTTACAACAGTACGCGTTGCATAAAGAGATGGTCGATTCTGGCAAGATAACGAATCGAACCTTTAATGATGCGTTACTTATGGAGAACCGCATTCCCATCGAGATGATTCGTGCAAGTATCACGAATCAAAAATTGACGCGAAACTTTTCAACAAACTGGAAGTTTTATGGAACACCATAACCCTCAGCGCCTCTGGCGACTCCCGGTGAAAAAAGAAACCCACCGCAGAGTCGCCGAGTCGCGGAGTTTAGTGGTGAGTTCTTTTTGCGGGCGTGCGGTACCACAACTGTAATTTCACGAGCATGGGTTGACTGGCTAACGCAGCAGTTCGATAAAAAACTAACTGTGGAGCGGGAGCTAACGGAGTCAGAGCCCTGGTTCCAGCAGCATCACGCTCTTCTTTGGTCCACGCCTGGCCCGCAGCCTGGCCCATTTCAAGGAAGCCCACCCCTGAATTCCACTGTTTTTCCCAACCCGCAACCTGCTCATTAGTCAATTGTTGCGCTTTGTCAGTGACCGTAATCCCCTCGAGAGGTTTTGGAGCAACTAACACGCTCAACACCTCGGCGACGTGATCCGGTCTGCTTTTTCGGAGCGTAAAGTAAGGAGGACTATCAACCTGGGCCGGGATTTCCGTGAGCATGCCAACCGTCACCTTGTTGTCCCCGTTGAGGGTGCGCGTGGTAGGGAAAATAAGATACGGTGGTCCAACTGTGCCATCCGCGTATTGCTCGCGATCAATTACATACAGGTAACCGTCACGAGCGCCTTCGACGCTGATTCGTAGCTTGTCGCCCTGACCGAGCTTAGTTTCCGGCGAGATCCTCTCTGGCAAATACTCTTTGGCATCAGAATCGTCATGAACAATTATTCGCTCACCAGAGTCCCGCGGAGTTGCAGACCTGAGTCTCCAGAGCGTGACGCCGACGACCGAATCTGGCGAAACGTCATTGATCGGCACCTTCGGAGTTGCGATTCGGTAAGTACGGGCGCGACGCTTGGTGCTTGTTTTATTGTTTGCGATGTAGGCCGTGTCCCACAACTTTCGAGTCGCATCATCACCTTGCTGGGCCCTGACCACTGAGTAAAAAACAGCAGCGGCGAGACACAGAAATAAAAGCAAAAACCCAATCAAGTTTATTCGTTTCATAACTCGCTCCTTCTGCCCCCAGAAGCATTGCCTTATTACTTCCAATCACCCTGGATAACGAAGGCTGCCCAGTAATAAGGTGACTGCCATTGTCGCGCTCGTAACATTTCGATCTGCGCCGCTCGTAAAGCTGCGGCCGGGGTCTTGTGCGTTCTCAACATGCCACTATAGAGTCGGCCCATCAACGAAGCAGTCGCTTTGTCGTTAACATTCCACAAACTAACGACAACACGTCTGGCTCCGGCGTACATAAATCCCTGGGTGAGACCTTCCAGGCCCTCACCTTTGATGTCCTTTCCCAGGCCGGTTTCACACGCACTCAAAACCACCAATTCGGCAGGAAGCTTTAAATTGTAAATATCCAGAGCCCTTAAAAAACCGTCCGCCGGCTTCCCATTCTCATCCACTAGGGACAGCACAATAGCCGACAGATTTGGTCGAGCGGTGTCAAGGTATCCATGGGTAGCGAAATGCAAATAGCGGTAGTTACTTAATTCGCTGCTTACTGCGGTGATCCGACTTGCTTGAAAATCAACAGCTTTCAAATTCTGAGGCCCAGTAGCGACCGCAAGTATTTCATCTGCTTCCTGACGTGTGTAGGGAAGACGACGGATAATCATTTCACCACCAGCACCGCTTTTGTGCTCGATGATCCTGAGATCACCATCCTCCGCCGTCGTTCGAATAGGGGACCTTGCCTGGGCTCGACCACTATCTTCTTTTGTTCTCAACCTTGTATCTGTAGTTGAAAAAACCGGATCGGCAAGCACCGCGACGCCCTTGGGCGCTAACGGACGACCAGCAAGAGTGCGACGCTGGACCGCCAGTATGGAAGCTGATGGAAGATTCAGTACTTCATGGTCCAGAATAATCGGGCGATAGTTCGGAGTCGCACCACTGCGGGCACTCGCGGAACCGATTGAAGTCGATAATGAAGCAAACGGAACATACTGGAGTGCGCCGTCAGCAACAATGATTAATCTTTTCGTTCCCAGTTCCGCAGCCGCTGGCGAAAGGACCATGCTGCTTAACTGCTCGATTAATTCGCGAGACCGCTGATCTGCCTTTGCAATTCTGGCAGCCCGATCCTCAGCCGTTTCCAACGCTTTCGAAAAACTACGCGCCGTTAGAGATTGATAGAGTTCACGAGCGACCGCTTCGACATCGCTCCTTTTGGGCAACTGAAAAGCCTTTAACGAGCTTTTGCCGATAACCCATAGATAACTTCGGTCCGTGCCCAGTGAATATTCGAGTATTAATGAATCGGGATCCAATTCATCCTGAATCTCCTTCAGACCAAGTGGATTCGGCTGAGTTAGTGCCGCGTAAGTTGGGCTTGATTTGCGAATTGCGGATGTGACTTGCTGGTAGTCGTCCTCAAGCGAATTTATTTCTTTGTTAAGAGTTTCCAACTCTTGTGGACTACCCTTGAGCGCCGTGAGTTGAATGAGTCGTTGCGCCTTGGCATTTAGCAATTGCCTGATCGATTGTTCTCGATCAACTAACTCCGAACTCACCCCTTTGCGAATGGCAACAGTCGACTCGTTCAAAGTCTCGAGCAAGCTGCGCGCTCTTCCCCGTTCACTCGCCTGGAGAGCTTCGGCATCGTGACCCATTCCCGGATTCCTGGCATCCTGCTGCATCAACAAGTCGATGTAGAATTCGTAGGCACTTTCTCTTGACGCCAGATAGGAAGCGCGCAACAAGGGGCTGCCTGATCGAGCTCGCACAGTTTCTACGAGGCTGAGCGATTCTGAAATATTCCTTCGAGCTTCCTCAAGGTTCTGTTTCTGCAGCTGAGCAGTCGCAGAATCCTGCAGGGCGATCGCGGCGCTGTTCAGATCCCCAATCCGGCGAAATATAGTGATCGCTGCATCGAGGTTTTCTAAGGCTTGATCGGGTTGGTTCAGCAAGAGATAGACGTGGCCGAGGTTTCTAAGCGACACGCCTTCTCGTCGAACATTTCCGACCTGTTGTTGAATCTTGAGGGATTGCTGATGGTATGTGAGCGCCGTCTGAGGCTGACCCATTTCTGAGTACGTCACTCCCATCAGGTCCAACGTGTCGGCTTCTTGTGATCGATTACCATCCTTCTGAATAGTTTGAGCCTGTTGAAAAAAGTCGAGGGCTTTTTGGTAATTGGACAAGCGTCTGTAGGAGTCACCAATATTACTCAGCGAATAGGCTTCAGCGTTTTTATCTTTGACTATCCGCAGCAATGTGACCGCCTCCTGAAGGTAGTCAAGTGCCTTTTCTGAATCTCCAGATAAAAGGTAAGAAATTCCAATGTTATTCAGAGTTATTCCTTCGGTTCTCTGGTTTCCGAGTGCGCGAAAGACAGGAAGGGCCTGGAGATAATAATCCCTCGCCTGATCCCAATCAGAAGCGTCGTTATGGATCTTGCCTATATTGTTTAGTGAAGAAGCTTCTACGCCGCGATTGCCGCTTTTTTTGGCCAGGCCTATTGCTCTCTCATAATGCACGATGGCCTTAGCTTGGTCGCCCAGCACATCGTGAACGCCACCTAAGAACGTCTCGATGACCTCTTGTTGTCTCAAATCATTCAAAGCCGTTACGAGCGTCATGCTTTGGTCGAGATTCGTCTGGGCCGCACGATAATCGCCAACCTGAAGGTACAGAACTCCGATCGCTCGTAAAGCTAATGCTTGCCGATAAGTCTCTTTTGAAGATTGATAGAACTCTAAGACCTCTTTAGTGAGTTGGATGGCCCTTAGACGAGATGCGGCATCCCGTTCATTTCCCAGAGTCGTAGCTTCGTCAAACTTTCGTTGAATCGCAGCTTGCTTTTTATCATCCGCAGTTGCCGTTCGTACGGAGACACGCTCGATCTCATAACTTCCTGCTGCCGCTCGGGAGTTAGGAGATAAAATATCCACTCTAAATTCCCCTGCTTCCTCAGCGAACAACAGCGCCGGTTCGGAACCCCACTGATCGTTAGGACTGTCCGTCTCGGCAATCTTTTTTCCACCGGGAGCATAGAGTACAACTGAGACATCAATCTGTTTTTGAGTGACTGACGCGGAAAGGAAGTCGCCGGCCTTCAGCAAAATGCGATAAGAATTCGTCTGCCCACCCTTTAGCTCATGTTGCCCGGGCACGAATTCTGCGGGAGGTTTCTGGTTCTCAACAACACTTTGCGTTTGAGAATAGACATTGGAGGGCGCCAATCCAGGCAACAATCCTAGAACAACAAGGCTCGAACCAGCGACCCTTAAGCGATTTTTAAGAGCGAACAAGAAGGACAGAAACTGTGCGAGGTCTCGTAACATCTCTTTTGCAGGTTTGATCTTTCACGTTAGCAGTAAAAGCATTGGATAAAGGTGACAACCCAACTCTCGAAGTCACCTTTATCCTTACCTCGAATACGCGGAGGCCAAATTCCTAAACGATTTAAGCGGACTTAGTGGCAGCCATATCGTCACCGACTGTTGCGCCGGCCTGGGCAGTCCACTCTCCACTCTCGGGACCCGTTTCTTTGATCTTGTTCTCATCGTCGGAATCCCAACTACCCTGGGCCTGATTACTTGCGGCACCACCGCTAAGCGTGCTGACACTAATGTTCCAGGTGTCGCCGTCGTAGGTGAACTCCGGAAAATCAAATGGAGCTGTCGGCAACGTTGTTCCTGTTGTCGTTGAGAGGACATTGGTGACATTAGGCGCAGTAAACTGGTAAGCAGTTCCGGCTGCATTCTGGTTGATATGACAACCGACCAGATCCTGTCCATTACTACCGCCTGAGATTCCGTTAGCATGAAGTGTCCATATGTTTGTTGGCATTGTTAATCCTCCTTCGGATTGTTTGAGTTAACCCGACGATGTCGGGCTACGCTCCTCCTGAAGTCCGCACGTACTACTTGAGGGATTCGAGGACGTTTTCTGCGAAAATCAGGGAGAACTCGATATTCGCGTTAAGGTCTAGAAGGAACGTAAAACTCGTCTTTCTATCCATTAACGCGAGAAGTGTCTGGGTAAACCACCATTCATCTGGTGAAAAACAGGGAAACTTGCAGATTTAGCTAATCCTGCAAGTGGAAAGGCCGTGGCATATTTCAACCGACATCAGATTGCGTTGAATGCGGAAATAATAGGCCTCGAGTCGAGGAAGGTCAATCGTTGAACCCCTGGGTGGGCGACGATAAGAGCAGCCATTTTTATGCGGTCAACCTCTACGCATTGAAGGACCTGCCAATTAGAGGACTACTGGAACAAAGGCTCAATAATGCTCCAGCGCCAACGGGTACACTAAAACGTCTCCCCGAGAACGGAGCGTTGTTTCTTTCTTCTCATCACTCTGCTCTACCATCGGTTTGCTTTCTGCATGTGCTTTAAGAAAGGCAGTTACCTTGTCCCGAACGGAAGCGTTATTGATCAGCCCCCGGGTTTTCGGGTTGGCAAATTCTCTAACCAGCTCGAGATCGCTCAGCTCATTCGTGGCATATATCAACCAGACTTTCTCAGTACCTTTGTCACTATCAAGTCGAAACCAACTATTCTCTGGTATTTGAATGTTCACATTTTCCTGAAGAAGCGCTGAACCTTTATTCGATGTTGGCGAGGGAAATAAAACTACGTATTCAGGCGCCTCATTCGGCTGATGAGGTCCCTCATTGATAACGTAGAGAAAACCTGACTGAGGGCTCTTGAGGTTCAGTCTGAGTTGGTATCCACGCTCAAAAAGAATTTCTCTGGCAATTTGAATTGGCTCCTCGAAAGGTCGATTGTTTCGGTATTTCTGGAGCGTGATCGAGTAAGTTAAATCTCTACTTGAAGCAACCGCGGGCGGAGCTGGAACTACAGGCTGAGAATGCAACCGATTCCAGATGAACCAACCAGCCAGGGCAACGAGTAATAGCGCGATCGGCAGAAGAATAACCAGCGAGGTTCGTTGTCTGGTACCGGCCTTTGTCGTAGCTTCGGCAGTAACTACTTTTTGTTCGGTTGTAGCTGGGGAAGTTGGCGCCGCGGCCGGACTTATTGAACGATCGAGATCGCTTATTCCATCGAGTTGCTTCTTGAGCATCCGGAGGTCGATCATCATGTCCTTTGCCGTTTGGTAACGTTCGTCAAAACGCTTTGTCATTGCCTTGTTGACGATGCGCTGCAATTCAGCGGGTAACGTTACATCGAGCTGGGTTAACGGCGTCGGCTCTTTCTCAATGATCTGAACTATGGTGTGAGCGGTGGTAGCGCCTTTGAAAGGCATTCCGCCTGAGATCATCTCGTACATGATGACCCCCGTGCTCCAAAGGTCGGTCCGTTCGTCAACTACGTGAGCTTGAGCTTGCTCGGGCGACATGTAATTGATGGTCCCCATCAAATTCCCCGGGATACTCTTGAATTCAGTAGCCGCCTCGGCATCAGTTTCCTCGCGCGTTGCTGTGCCTCCACGCGGTTCTGTCAATTTTGCTAGTCCAAAATCGAGCACCTTTACCACGTGATCACGACGACGAAGCATGACGTTCTCAGGCTTCATATCGCGATGAACGATCTTCGCCTCGTGCGCCGCATCGAGTGCCGCCAGTATTTGGATACTGATATCGAGGATCTCAGAAAGTTTAAGTCGTTTCCCTCGGATGTAGTCGCGCAACGTTTCGCCATCGACAAACTCGGTTGCTATAAACGACAACGAATCGATTTCGCCAAACTCGTAGATGGTGAGAATGTTTGGTTGGTTTAAGGACGATGCGACCTTGGCTTCCTGACGAAACCGCTGCATCCGCCGCTTATCGTTTGCGACGCTCACCGGAAGAATCTTGAGGGCAACGGTGCGGTCCAACCGCTGGTCGGTCGCGAGATACACCTCGCCCATTCCTCCCGCGCCCAATTTTCTCTGAATCAGGTAGGACCCAAACTGTTGGTTTTCGCCAAGACTATCAACTGATTCTTCGCCAACGTTTGAGTTCAGAATAATCCCTGCATCGGCAACTGCCGGCTTGCTTATGAAACTTTCAGCCTCAGCCTTCTTATGACTACCGATGAGTTTTTCGACTTCGGAACGGAGAGCGTCATCGGTCCCACACTGTTCACGGAGATAATCTGCTCGAGCGGGATCACTCAGCGACTTGGCCGCTTCGAAGATTTTACTAATTTCTTGCCAACGCTCAGGTTTCAATCCGTCGTACTCCCGGCGAGTTGCTGGTAGAGCCAGGCGCGGGCCATATTCCAGTCACGAGTGACGGTATTTGGCGAAATTCCCAGTGCCTGCGCAATCTCTTCATTACTCAAGCCTCCGAAATATCGCAATTCCACAACTTGACTACGCCGCTGATCTATCTTGGCCAAACTCTGCAAAGCATCGTCGAGACTTATCAATGCAGCTGCCCTTGCCACCTGCAATGTTGCAGTTTCATCGAGCGAAACTTTTTGCTGGCCGCCACCTCGTTTGGCATACGCGTGACTGCGAGCATGATCAATCAGTATGCGCCGCATGATTTGAGCCGAGATTGCAAAAAAGTGCGATCGGTTGGCCCAGTGCACGTTTCGCTGATCCACCAGGCGAACGTATGCCTCATTTATTAAGGCCGTCGTCTGTAGCGTATGTCCCTTTCGCTCCCGACTCATATAGCGACTTGCGAGACGGTGGAGCTCGTCGTAAACAAGCGGATACAACTCGTCGAGCGCGGATTGATTTCCACTACTCCACTTGTCCAGCAACTGCGTGATTTCATGTTTTGGAGGTGAATCTTTATCCATTCATCCGCTCTCGGAGATCTGGACCATAACTATTCCGGTGGCGATAAGACGTTTGTCGCAACACTCATGACCTCTTGCGCCTGCCTGTCCCAGTATGACCACACGTGTCCACCAGGTAATCGCCTGTATTCGTAAGGAATCTTTAATTCAGAAAGTACATCGGCAAAATGATTGTTTGCTCCGAGCCAGGGATCGGAAAGGCCACAGTCGAAATATAAGTAAGGCAGTCCCGCGATTTTTTCTGGGCTTACCGATCGGGATAGTCGTTCAATATCGTTCTCACTGCGTACCGAACTTCCTGATTCACCAAAAATTTCCATTATTGACTGGTCGTCGGTACGAGAAGGCGTGTCGAACGCTCCACTGATCGAAGCCGCTAGCTTGAAAAGCTCCGGATGTTTGAAACCGAACTTAATGGCCCCGTATCCACCCATAGAATAACCGGCGATCCCACGACCGCGCCGATCAGTAATAGTGCGATATCGACTATCCACATCGGGTATTAGCTCATTGATTATATAGGTTTCGTACTTGTCCGTCTGAGTTGTGGCGCTATCGGTGTACCAACCGTTGTTTCCTTCTGGGGTTATTATGATTAGCTGGCTCGAACTCGCGATTTGTCTGAGCGTTGTGTTATTGAGCCAGGAATCAAAGTGCCCGTTCCAGCCATGAAGCAGATAAATGACTGGGTAATGTTTCCGAGAGTTGGTAATTAGACCGTAACCCGGTGGCAAAACAACGTGATAAGGCAGCGCCTTGGCCAGCAACTTGCTTTGAAACTGAATGGTATCAGTTTGTACCTTCTGTTTCGATTGATAGTAGAAACCTGCGAGTGCGCCCAGCAAAACCAGGATCAGCAGATAGAGTCTAAACCGCCGCATTAAGCAGTTGCCCCGATTCTCGAAGATTGAAGGCTGATCTGAATCAACTCAATTCTTAATCACTCTACTGGTCCATCCGGCGGGCTAAAATACTCTCGACTGTCTGAACTACTCGTTGCACGTCACTCTCCGAAGTACGCCAGTTGCACACACTGACTCGCATGGCTCGCTTGCCGCGCCAAGTGGTAGCGCCGAAGAACGCTTCACCGCTTTCAAGAATTTTGGCAATTACTTCTTCCGTGTAGCGATCATGATCGACTTCAACGGCGTCGGGCCGAGGATCGAGGAATCTGACCAATCCCTGGTTGATAGTGGGTTCCCAAAGCATTTCTGCGCCTTTCAGTTGGCCCAGGCGTACAACAATCGAGTGCGCATGATCGCAGCAGCGATCTACCAGATCGGCAATTCCCTTCCGTCCCAGCTGGCGCATTCCCGCGTAGACACTAAATGCGCGTGCTCTACGCGACCATTCTGGATTCCAGTCCATCTGGTCGCGAGCGTTACTCACATGAGTGATGTACGAAGCGCGACTTGATAGAGATGCTCGATGAGCGTCTGAGTCAGTTATAAAGGCGAATCCGCAATCGAACGGAATGTTGAGCCATTTATGTCCATCGGTGGCCCAGGAATTTGCCTTGTCAAGACCTTTCACGAGATGCCGCAGGCGATCGCTTGCGCCGGCCCAAAGGCCAAAAGCTCCGTCAACGTGAACCCATGCGCCGTGCTTTTGAGCGATCGGGATCAACCGTTCAAAGTTATCGTAAGCACCGATGTTTATATCACCGGCTTGCAGCAAAACAATTGATGGCGACTCATGATCACCTGCGAGTTCGTCTTCCAACGCCTCAGGAGAAAGAGTGCCGTCCGCATCGATTGCTAATAATTTAATTTGATCCGAGCCTAAACCAAGAAGTCGTACAGCTCTCTCAAAAGAACCATGACGTTCAGAGCTCGTAAGAAACCGGATCATCGGCGCCCGGTATAAACCCTGCTTTTCGATGTCCCAACCTTTACGGGCAAGCAATGAATGACGGGCCGCGGCCAAACAAGTCACATGGGCCATCTGACATCCAGTCACTAACGCAAAACTCGCCGAGGTGGGTAAACCGAGGACATCTTTTAGCCATTCACCAACAATTTCTTCGACAACCGCGGCGGCGGGACTGCACGCATAGAGCGCGGCGTTCTGCTGCCAGGCAGACGTCAGCCAATCAGCAGCCAGAGACGCTGGCAGGACTCCACCAATTACCCAGCCAAAAAAGCGACCACCGGCTGATCCTAGTAATCCCCCCTGGACATCACGAGCCAGTTCGGCAACTGCTTGCTGTGGGCTGATACCCTCGTGGGTTAATTCTTTTTCCAGTTGTTGTCGTAGCTGGTAAACACTTGCCGTCGCAGCTACCGGTGATTGGTCCAGGTCCTCAAGATAAGCAATGGCGTGTTCGTAAGCTGTATCAAGTGCGTTCCGAGAAGCAGCGTCGAGTTTCGTCATGCTGTTAGTGTAAGGCGTCAGACTTTCTCAAGCTATCGAAAACTTGCGCTCAAGATGGAGTTCACGTTGCAAGCATTGAAAAACAGGAACATTGTGTATACTCTCCGCCTGAAAAACCATGCACGTTTGGAGGAGATATGTCAGACGATAATTACGACAAAACAACGGCGGTTAATCTTCTCAACCAGATAATGGAAGCTGAACTGGCGGGCGTGGTCCGTTACACTCACTACTCGTTGATGGTGTTCGGCCATAACCGTATCCCCATTGTAAGCTGGTTAAGAGGTGAAGCGACTATCTGTCTGGCCCACGCAAGTGAAGCAGGGGAATTAGTCACTCATCTTGGTGAGCATCCATCTCTCAAGATCGGAAGTCTGCTCGAAACCCATAAACATGGGATCAACGACATCCTGCTCGAATCGCTCGAGGCAACAAGCTGGTTTGAACCTTTACAAACAGCTGTACGAACTTACTAAAGATCGCTCGGTCCTACTTGAAGATTATGCTCGCCGGCTAATCGCCGAAGAAGAACTTCATATCGGCGAAGTTAATAAGATGTTGCGCAAGCCAGGAGAGCTAGCCTGATATTCACTGCAACAATTGACGGGTCCAGCTAAACAATTCGCTAAGGCAATAGTCAGACTTCCAGCCCCTACTTTTGCCGGTGGTCTAACTACCGCTAATCTAGGTGTTCCGGATTACTCTCTGGCACTGGTCCAGTTTAACAACTATTGCTCAGCTCTCTCAGAATGCGGATTAGAACTGATTGCCCTGCCCGCCGACGAGAACTATCCCGACTCTACTTTTGTCGAAGACACCGCCGTTTTTACTGACTGGTGCGTGATACTCACTCGTCCAGGTGCTGTGGTGCGCCGCGGCGAAGTGGAATTGATAGCACCTACTATATCCAGATTCAGGAGGGAGGTGCGCGTAATCGAAGATCCGGGCACACTTGATGGGGGCGATGTCTGCCGAGCAGGGTCACATTTCTTCATCGGACTGTCACAACGCACAAATGAAGAAGGCGCCCAGCAACTTTCAAAGTATCTCGCTCAATTCGATTACACCTCGAGCGTTGTTGACATCCGCACCGATAACAAGTTGCTTCATCTCAAGAGCGGTATCGCCTACCTGAGTGATGACACATTGGTCTTAAACGAAAGTCTCTCTGAGAACGAGTCGTTTGCATCGTTCGAACGGATTACTGTTCCCGACTCAGAAGGTTATGCGTGTAATTGTGTCGCAGTTAATGACCGGGTCTTAGTCGCGTCAGGGTTTCCG
>DASROI010000039.1:0-14349 GCA_035646955.1 Pyrinomonadaceae bacterium | reverse complement strand
GGTCGTTAATCTTCTGCCACCTGTCAGAAGACATCGAAGAAGCAGTCATCTGCCGGTGTCTCCTGTGACTTGATCGTAAAGCCAGGCACGCGCAAAGCTCCATTCACGCTCAACTGTAGCGTGGGAGAGTTGCAAGACTTCAGCTATCTCCTCAGTAGTCATCCCAGCGAAGAATTTTAAGTCGACGATGCGACTCTTACGACTGTCAATCGCCGCGAGCTTTTCGAGAGCCTCGTTTAGTGCGATTACGTCAACTTCCTGCTCGGCTGAAGAGTCAACGGCGAAGCTCAATGAGACTTTTTGCACGTCGCCGCCTCGTTTCGCCGCTGCCCGGTCGCGCGCATGGTTGACCAGAATGCGCCGCATCATCTCAGCCGCCAGACCTAAAAACTGTGCACGGTTTCTCCAGTCGACTTTCCGTTGTTCGACCAGTCTGAGATAGGCCTCGTTGACGAGTGCGGTGGGCTGTAGGGTGTGACTCGCACGCTCGTGGCTCATGTAATAAGCCGCAAGTCTCCGCAGGTCTTCATAGACGAGCGGCCACATCTCCTGCAAGGCTGACTGGTCCCCATTACTCCAATCCAATAGGAGGCGAGTGACTCTTTCAACGTGCACAGTTTCCACCATGTTGTCTGGGCCCTAGCTTACAAAAAAGGTGAATATCTGCCCGAAACGAATATGAAATTTTGGTGAGGGTGAAGCGGATACCTATTCTTGACCGACAATTTACGTGAGGGATTTTACCACCGAATCGTGCGTTATTGAATAGTTGGAAAACTCTCTCAGATTGCCGCATAGCGGAGGTAAAGCCGTGACCGAATATCTTTCGAGACCCTCATGGGCAATTCTAGTTTTCGGGGTTTTTCTGGTTTTAAGCGCCCAAACGCAAGATATTCGAGCTAACACTTTCACGGTAAACAGCACCGCTGACATGATTGACGCGAGTCCCGGGGATGGAAAATGCGAAACCGGACGAGATGTGCCTGGGATTACACCCGCTGTTAAAGAGTGCTCGTTACGGGCTGCTATTCAGGAGAGCAACGCACTCGCGGGAAAGCACCAGATTAACTTACCGTCAGGTTCTTATTTACTGAGCCGGCCAACCCTCTGTTCGTACCGTCTCGACGATATAGGCGGCGCGTTCACGGAGACGTCGATCTCGCTCTGCATGACCGGCCAGATGTCGATCATTGGAGCCGGAGCGAGCTCGACAATTATAGATGCTAACAGCTTAAACCGAGTCATTTTCCTGGATATAAGAGCCGTCGTCGAAATGAGCGGCGTAACCGTTAGAAAAGGAAATTTGACCGGAACGCAGGCGTTTGTTTTTGGCGGCGGTGGCGGAATTCACAATCGAGGCAAACTGAAGTTATCTGAGACAGTGATTAGTGAGAATACTTCTAATTTTGGTGGAGGCGGCATTCACAACGTTGGAACACTGACGATTGACAAGAGCACCATCATTGCCAACACCACCGTGATGAACAGCGGGTTAGGTGGGGGTGTCTATAGTCAGTTTGGTGGTCTAACTATTACGGATTGTTTGGTCACAGGTAACGGATCGCTCGCTGGTGGGGGAATCACAATCTTCACCGGGACCGCAAAGGTTACGGGCACCACGGTCAGCGATAATTCGTCAAGCGGTTCGGGTGGCGGAATTTTTAGCGTGAGTGCGAATCTAATCCTGACGAACTCCACCCTTAGCAACAACACGGGATTCAATGGCGGTGGATTGAGCGTCGATCAACAGGGAGCGGTTCCAACAACGACGCTCAATAACGTCACCATCACTCACAACAAGGGGATGCAAACAGGAGGTGGTCTTAGGACCACTGTAAACATTACCGTAAAGAACACCCTTATTGGTGGCAACACAAATCAAGACAACACCACCAACATTGCATCACCCGACTGCGAAACATTTTTCTCTTCGATCCAGTCTCAAGGATTCAATCTGATCCAGAATCCAAGATTGTGTACCATCACCGGCGATACGACGGGTAATCAAACCGGTAAAGATCCACTCCTCGGGTCTCTCACGAATAACGGTGGATCTACTCCAACACACGCCCTACTCCCGGGCAGTCCCGCACTCAATGCTGGCAGCCCGGAAGCTCCCGGCTCCGGCGGCGCCAGTGCCTGTGCAACCGCCGATCAGCGAGCATTACTCCGGCCGATGGGCCAGAGATGTGACATCGGCGCGGTCGAGAACAATGTTGGCTTCACCGTGACTGGAGCTTTGCCCAACCGAGGCGGAAACGCCGGCTCACTGATCACCAGCATCTCCGGCAGCGGTTTCGTGGAAGGCGTCGAGGTTCGACTAAAACGCACAGGGCAAGCTGATATCATTGGCTCACCTACTGCTATCGATGAGGCTGGCTTCGCACTATCAACCTCATTTGATTTTAACGGAAAAGCTACGGGCGCGTGGGATGTAGTTGTGACTAATCCCGGCGGGCCACCGACGACGCTTGTCAATGGTTTTACTATCGAGCAAGCGAGGGCTCCCCAGCTATGGTCCGAGATTG
This sequence comes from Pyrinomonadaceae bacterium, assembly GCA_035646955.1. Taxonomy (GTDB): domain Bacteria; phylum Acidobacteriota; class Blastocatellia; order Pyrinomonadales; family Pyrinomonadaceae; genus PSRF01. Next base: position 11,821 of record DASROI010000039.1, on the reverse strand, counting down.
TGGGACGCAGCGCTATCCGTGCCGGCACTCCAGCTGAGTACGCTGTGTTCTTCGGTAATCGAGGGAATGTTGACGCTGCAGACGTTCCGCTGACGATTTCGATTCCTGCGAACTTCAAGATTGCAATTTATTTTAATATCGCTCCGCCACCAACGCAGGCCGGTCAAGTGCCAACGGACTGGAGCCGTGTGCCGGTTGCGGTCCTTCCTGCCACTGAGCGCACAAATATCTTGCTACTCTTGCCGGTGGTGCCCGCTGGATTCACCGGTCAGGTTCGGTTTAGGTTGCTGATTCCACCCCTGGCTCAGCACGGCGACAGTTTTTTGCTTTCCGCTTTTCTCGGTGATCCCTATTTCCAGCCCGCTCTCGACAATAACGTAGTCGATGGTTTAGTCGCCGGCGCGCGTGCGTATGCCTTGCAAAATCTTGGAGTAACAATTCCAGCTTCACTTGACGCCGAGCTCAAACAATATGCGACACAGCAACTTCTTTCCATTGTGACAAGTGGACGCCAATTCCTGGTTGATAGTTTGAGTACTCAAACTGAAGTCTATAGCCTGGGACAATTGACATTTGATTTAGCGCAATTCGGCGCCGCGCGCGCCAATGCGGGACCGATTAGTAACTTTTTGCAGTGGACCTCTGCCAAGATTCTTTCGGCTACCAGTTCACTTGTCGCCCCTTTGCAGAGTGGCACTACGGGCAAAAAGAAAGGTTGCCAGGGAGGAACTCTACTGCCCGGCAAGAGTTGCAACGATGATCCTGGTCCACTTCCAGGTCAACCACCTGATCCTCAAGCCAGTCCAACTCCTTTCGAATTTCCGACGCCGCCACCACCGATTACCCCGGGCGAGTGCAAACAAATTCCGAAACATCATATCTCGAGTGATGGTTCATCATGCCTCCCCGACAATCGCAAAGATTGTGGCGCAATACCCGTTTTTGGAGTTGTAACCGGGGGTTCGTCGGATTGCACTATAGTCCCAATCAAGAACAGCGTGGACCCTAATGATAAGACAGGGTCCATCGGCGTTGCCGGACCGAGATTTCGTCAGAGCCAGCTTCCGCTCAACTACACAGTCTTTTTCGAGAATCTGCCGACTGCCACAGCCGCCGCCCAGACGGTGACAATTACTGACCAACTCGATACAGCGAACCTTGACCTGGACACTTTCAGCCTGGGACCCGTCCAATTTGGTAGTTACGCAATGACACCGCCGCCCGGCCAGAGCAACTTCGTCGGTGCACTCGACCTCCGTCCGGCCATGGACTTGCTGGTGAAGATTGACGCCCGCCTGGATAAGGTGACCGGCATTATCACCTGGAAATTTACATCACTTGATCCCACCACTCAGGAGCTCACTGAAGATCCAATAGCTGGATTCTTACCACCGAATACAAATCCCCCCGCGGGCGAAGGCAAGGTGCGTTTCTCAATACAACCGAAAAAGGCGCTTTCAAATGGTGCGACGACGTGCAATAAAGCGAAGATAGTGTTCGATGTGAATGCGCCGATAGAAACACCATTGTGGTGTAACTCATTTGACGACCAACAACCGACGAGTCAGGTGCAGGCCCTTGCTCCCGCAGTCACGACGACTAACTTTGTGGTCCATTGGTCCGGCAACGATGCGGCGTCCGGAATTAGCGATTACACCATCTACGTGTCCGACAATGGCGGTCCGTTCACACCATGGTTGACTCAGACATCGCTTACGGAAGCCGCTTACTCAGGAGTATTAGGACATAGTTACTCTTTCTTCAGTGTCGCCCGGGATCTTACCGAGAATATCGAAAGCATAAAATCGGCTCCCGAGGCTACTACTTTCGTAACGACAACTGCGTGTCAAAACCCGATCGATTGTTCGGAGTTCTTTGTCCGGCAACATTACCTGGACTTTTTGGCGCGCGAACCTGACTCTGCTGGTCTGCAGTTTTGGACCAACGAAATTGAACTCTGCGGTGCCGATACATCATGTCGCGAGGTTAAGCGAATCAATGTGAGCGCAGCCTTTTTCCTTTCAACGGAATTTCAAAAGACCGGGTTCCTGGCTTACCGGACACGCAAGAGTGCCTTCGGAAACATCTCTGGAAAGCCGGTTCCTATCACCCGAGCCGAACTCTCACAGGATGTGCAGGTCCTTGGGAATGGGGTAATCGTAGGCGCCCTAAATTGGGAGCAGAAACTCGAGCAGAACACGCAGACTTACTTTGACCAGGTTACTTCCGCAGGTTCATTCAACACGCTTTATCCGCAGTCGATGACAGCGGCGCAGTATGTGGATGCACTTAATCAAAATGCCGGAGGGGTATTGTCAGCGACGGAAAGGGATGCCCTGGTTGTTGAGCTTACGAGTGGCGCGAAGACGAGAGCTCAAGCCCTCAGGCGAGTCGCCGAAGATTCAGACCTGGTGACGGCGGAGTTCAATAAAGCGTTTGTGTTAATACAGTACTTCGGGTACTTGCGCCGCGACCCGGACTCTGCGCCGGACACAAACTTTACGGGTTGGCAGTTCTGGTTGACGAAGCTTGACCAATTTCATGGCAACTTCGTCGACGCCGAGATGGTCAAAGCATTCATCATCTCCGCAGAGTATCGAACACGCTTCGGGCCGTAAGGGGTGTTCGGGTGGCAAAGCTGGTCCTGTGCTTCTCGCCAATCGCAGCAAGTTCTGAAGAAACTTCGGAGCCAGAACTTGGAGACAGGCTTATCAAGCAACGCGTTTGCAGAAATCCGCCGCGCTATTCTCTCAGCCATCGACGTTGCTTGTTCAGAACTCATCTTCTATAGCGTCGTGATCAATTCAATGAGTAGTAAGTTTAGCGGCAACAGCATCCTCGCCGAGGTCAGTACCGGATCGCGGTAGCGTCGGGTAAGCTTGCCGAACAACCAACTCGTAACTGCTCGAGGCTTACCCGACGCTACCGCGATCCGGTACTGACCTCGGCGAGACTACTCACCGCAGCAAAGAACACTGGCTAGAATCCCGCAGTTGGGAAGGGTGGCAAAGCGGCCCATGTCAGCAACCTGATTAGGTGGAATCCAGCGACGCCCCCGCTCTTCTCCCCTGGAACCATTACCCATCTACCTAATTTGTCATCAAAGTAAAGCTCACATGCCCAATTTATCGCTGAATGATTCTTGGTGTTTCATGACCTTTGAAGATGAGAAGAGCGGGGGCGTCGCTGGATTCCACCTAATCAGGTTGCTGACATGGGCCGCTTTGCCACCCTTCCCAACTGCAGGATTCTAGTCAGTACTCACATGGGCCGCTTTGCCACCCTTCCCAACTGCAGAATTCTAGTCAGTACTCACATGGGCCGCGTTGTCACCCTTCCAACTGCAGAATTCTAGTCAGTGCTCAGATGGGCCGCCGCTTTCACAATCACACATGGTCAATATCCTTTAAGGGCCTGGTGGCGGAGGGTGCGCTTTTGCTCGTCGGTTAAACCTGACTTGTTCTCGTAGACTGCACTCTCCCAGTCGCCATACATCGGATTGGGCACAACGATATATCGAGTACCAAAATCCGCCCGCTCTCGATCAACTTGCGCGGCACGCTCCGCGATCGACTTGCCACTGAAATCATCGTTGAAATCGTTGAGGTTGTCCCCTACTAATAAGGCGATTCGATACCGGGCGGCTACCTTTTGCCGGCGCTCCTCTTTGCTGGCTGGCGCTCCCTCCTCTCGCACCATGACGGTCTCGTTAGTCACATTTGGAAAGCCGAGCTTTTGCAAATTTGCGATGGTTCCTGCTTTCTCAGCCGGGCGCCGATTGGTTATGTAAAAAACGGACGCGCCACGTTGCACAGCGTATTTGAGAAATTCGATCGCTCCAGGCACAGCGCCCGCCTCAGCGCGCTGACACCATTCGCGCCAGGCCTGCGCCGTATAAGGCAGACCTCGTAACACCAACTCAGCCTGGAAGCGACTGTTGTCCAGCACAGTTTCATCCGCATCAACGATGACGGCAGCTCGGTGAAGTTTGCCGGTTCTCGATCGCGTGTGCCGACTTTGTAAATTCTGTGCGAGACGCAGTCGTGCAAGTACAAATGTTTGGTATCCGAGGGCGCGATACTCGGCAGACGATTGGGTCCAGAGAATCGCACCAGTTTGGTATTCATTATCAGCGCCGGCTTGGCGGCTTGGCGACGGAGTCTGAGCGCTCAATGCTGAAACCAGCAATATAAATACAGACAGAATTCGCACTACCCGTGGAAAGTTTGGTCCATTCATATTTTGCCTCTCATGTTCGCGATCGTACGAAGAGCGTTCCGTGTTTGACTTCTACCGAGGTACTAATAATACTTCCCTTAAGTTTCCCTTTGTTCTTTTTTGGACGGCAACTCGCAAGTCAAGCGGTGTCAATTCATCTTTTCAGCCAACTTACGTGGATAATCCCGGCCAGCGGCGGCGCAAGTGTCGTAGCACGTTATATCCAACTGCGCATGCGACAGGCCCATCGCGTCATTCTTCCTGATCCATCTCAAAAGCTTCTTCAATTGCACGAAGTGCACGGTTATAACGCGCACTCGTTGGTCGGTATTACTGAGGAGACTCGGATTTGGTCTTCTCAGGAAACCGAAGGAGCTATTGGATTCAACGATTTTGGCAAAGTCTGGTTGGTGCCGGGAGAGCCACTCGCAAAGAGCGACAGTCAGGCGGCGCTAGCTCATCATTTTCTTCTCGCCGCCAGAGCAAAACGCCGTACCGTTGGATTCATACCTGCCACTGAGCGCTTTGCAAGCCATAGCCGTCAATTAGGTCTTCGCGCAGTCAAGATCGGATCCGCACCTTACTTTGATCTCGCTACTTGGGCTCCTCGAGGAGATCGTGGGAAAAAAGCCCGAGCCGGTGTTAACCAGGCGCGTCGAGCCGGAATCCGGGTAACGATGGTCAACAACGTCGATGAGAAACTGATCAGGGAAACTGATAGCCTTTGCAAGAGTTGGTTGACCACCCGTCGCAGTCCAACCAAATTCGGATGGCTGTTTTCGATCGATCTCTTCAAACACAGCGACCGAAAGAAATATTTTACGGCGCGTGATTCAACCGGAAAACTCGTCGGCTTTCTTGCCGCGAGTCCTATTCCAGCACGAAATGGTTGGTACCTTGAAGATGTATTGCGCCTGCCCGGAGCGCCCAATGGCACTACAGACTTATTGGTTGTCGAAGTACTGAAGTCACTGAAAAACGACGGAGCAACCCTTGCTACGCTTGGCACAGCACCAATGGCCCTCGAAGGCAGCATTGAACCGTCGGTGTGGTATTGCCCTAAACTTTCGCGAGTGACTCAAAGTATCGCAGCGATCTTCACCGTCTTTTACAACTTCAATGGCGTGAGACGTTTTAAAGCAAAGTTCGCCCCAAGCTGGTGGGAGAGCGAGTATCTCCTCTTATCCGATAATCTCACTGGACCTCCCAGGATTATCGTCGCATTTGTTCAGGCTATAGTGCCGGCGGGAGCGTCTGATCTAGTGGTGCAACACTTTAAGCGTAGGTATCGCCAAATTACGCATGCGAAGAGAGCCGGCCGAGTGACGCGATTAGGCGCTGTTCCGCGGTCTTTAGGTTCAGGGCGAGACGGTGAACGATTTAATCAAGGCAAGGACGTTGAACTCTGAATCGATCTGCTCCGGGGAATTCGTCACAGTCGGTGGTATAAATCTCCACTACGTTAGTGCGGGGACAGGTCGACCCGTAGTGTTGATTCATGGTAATCCTGGTTCGCACCGGGACTACACTATGGCGGTGCTCGATAAGCTGTCTCAATCCTTCCAGGCAATCGCCTTTGATCGTCCCGGACACGGCTGTAGCGAACGTCATGATTCCGGCGACAGGAACCTTGAGGTCCAGGCCAGTTTCATACGCGACGCTTTACAAGAACTCGCCATCCGAAAGCCAATCCTTGTGGGCCATTCCTGGGGTGGCTCACTCGTTCTAGCAGCAGCAGTTGCATATGCCGAAGAGCTTTCGGGAATTGTTTTGTTAGCTCCGGCAGCTTATCCAAGTGTCCGGGTGGAATGGTGGTCCCGGCTTCCTCACGTTCCGGTTTTTGGAGACTTCTTGGTCCATACGCTCACGCCTTTATTTGGACCAGCGATCGTAAAAATAAGCTTGAGAGAGGCATATCATCCGCAGGACGTGCAGAAAGATTACGCTGAGCAGTCTGCAGAAATGTGGACCACTCCTGAACGGCTCAGGGCCTGCGCCTACGACGAAAGAACTTTACGATCGAGTCTTAAAACTTTGAGTCCTAACTATTCAGACATTCAACTACCAGTAGTAATCGTGACCGGCTCGGCAGATCTTTTACTTGAACCTCACAAGCATGCTTACCAGCTTCATAAAACGATAAAGGGGTCTGAATTGGTGGTGTTGCCGCAGACTGGCCACCAGCTACCTCAAACGCGCCCTGATTCAGTTATAGATGCAATCAAGGCAGCCTGGCGCGCCGTCGACGAACGTTCTAATTAAAGGATCTGTCATCGGTCCTCTTTAGTTGCAGCGTCGTCGAGAAGGGTGGCTGGATTGCAGCCTTCCGCAGAAAGAATCTTCACGGTCCGGACAACGAAAATGGGGCCCTAAATTGGCGTGACGGCCCGAGTTACTGCTAATCTTTGCTCACTACCTAGTGCGTGAAGTGAGAGGGCGAAACCTCTAATGTCAATCGAACCACAACGGGTTACCGCACTGCTCAGGAAGTAGAGCAAAGGTGTCGAATCCGCACTGAATTAGCTCACTCCTCTGGTCTACGATGCGCGAATGGACTTTCGCGAGGGCCTGGTAGAAAGATGAGATGTCTAGTACGACCTGAGACTCAAACCGAGGGTCGATTCCACCCTTGATGTCAATGCAAGACGAGTACTGGGACAGGCTTCAGGAGATTTTTTTTGCGGCAGTTGCACTCGACCCCGTGGCGCGCGCTGCCTATCTGACCCAGGCCTGCCATGGCGATGATTCGTTGCGCGAGCGGATCGAGTCGTTATTGCAATCTCACGAACAGCAGCACCTCTTTGTTGACAGTCCGGCTTACCAGGCGGCCGCTGAGATGCTGGTCCAGGACCCACCACTTTCGAGTGGGTATTTCATCTCTCATTACAAAATCCTCTCGCTGCTGGGACAAGGCGGCATGGGCCAGATCTATCTTGCAGAGGATACAAAACTAAAGCGCAGAGTCTCTCTCAAGTTCCTCTCACCAAAGTTCATCGAAGATCGGGAGCGCGCGCTTCGTTTTGAGCAGGAAGCAAGGGCCATCTCCGCTCTGAACCACCCAAACATTCTCACGATTCATGAAATTGGCGAAGCCGAACGAGGCCAGTTTATTGCCGGCGAGTTCATTGACGGAGAGACCCTTCGCAGTCGATTGGATACGAGGATCGATATCACCGAGGCGCTCGAAATCTCGATCCAGGTGGCGGCGGCTTTGGTCGCAGCTCATCGCTTGAATATTGTTCACCGCGACATTAAGCCTGAAAACATTATGATTCGCCGGGACGATGGGCTAGTGAAAGTGCTGGACTTTGGCCTGGCAAAAATGGCGGCTCCAAGTGGCTCAAGCGGGTCCGGCGATGCTGCCGCCGAGACCGAGAGAAGGGTACAGACTCAAGAAGGATTGCTGTTGGGGACCGTGGCTTACATGTCACCGGAGCAAGCGCGCGGCGCTAGAGTAGATCAACGCACCGACATCTGGAGCCTCGGAGTGGTTCTGTATGAAATGATTGCTGGCTGCACACCATTCGCCGGCGGCAGTTCCCGCGAGATCATCTCTGCGATCCTGTCGAAAGATTCTTTGCCGCCTTTGGCTCGTTACAGACAGCTGGTACCGCAACCTCTTGAAGAGATCGTCGAAAAAGCGTTGGCTAAGAATCGGGACGAACGCTATCAGACAAGCCAGGATTTACTAATTGATTTAAAACGCCTGAAGCAGTCGCTGGAACTCAAAGCTGACATCGAACGTAGTGCGTCATCTGGGTCAACAGCCGCAACTAACGAAAGTAAGACCGCCTCAATACGAACTGATCCCGCCGGTTTGCAGAGCGTCACAGCCCCAGAGTTGGGGACTGGAAAGGTTCTTTCCGTTGTCAATGCACACAGGCGATTGTTTGCGACTGTTATCACTCTGACACTGATAATCGTGCTGGGCGTGTTTGTTTACGGCTGGCGCTTAAGGCACGCATCCGCTTCTGATCAAGTACGAATCAAGTCGTTGGCTGTCTTGCCACTAAGGTCGTTTGATAACAGCGAAAACTATCTGGGCCTTGGAATAACGGATGCCATCATCAAGAGAACGAGTCAAACAGGCGAGCTGACCGTAAGACCCACGAGTGCCGTTCTCAAATACTTTAAGACAGATACCGACAGCCTCCAGGCCGCACACCAATTGAATGCCGACGCCGTTCTTGAAGGAACTACGCAGCGTGTTGGCGATCGATTGCGTGTAACAGTCAACCTCTTGCGTACCAGCGATGGATTATCAATTTGGGCAGATAGCTTTGACCTGCCGGCCGCTGACATCTTTGTCATTCAGGACAAGGTGGCCCAGCAAGTGGCTAATCGATTGCAACTTCACCTTGATTCGTCGCGCCAGGCAGGACTAAGTAAATATCCGACGAGCCCGATCGCTTATGAGCTTTATATGAAAGGAGTATTTAACCTCGAAGAAAGGGGCACTAATCCCGAGGATAAACCGCAGCTGGAAACAACGATCGACTTCTTTAAGAAGGCGATCGAAGCGGACCCCAACTACGCACTGGCGCATGCTCAACTTGCGTTTGCATATGGTTGGATGGCTCTGTTTAATGAGCCCGACAATCCAAAGTGGTCCGACCTGGCTAAAGCAGAGATCAAGCGCTCACAAGAGATAGGGCCAGATATCGCAGAGACCCACCTCGCCCGAGCATTATTACTCTGGAGCGCGTATGAGGGTTATAAGAATGATGAGGCCATTCGTGAGTTATTTTTAGCCAGACAACTTAATCCCAACAGTAGTCACGGCGAGTTGGCTGCCCTGTATGGACACATCGGTCTAGATGATCTGGCAAAGCGTGAAGTTCAGCGAGGACTTGAGATCGATCCAACCAGCCAGAGCTTTAAAGACCTAACATCAATTCTAATTTTCCTTCGTTCAGACGCCGACGAATGGCACGCGCAGCATCAAAAGACTCCGCACGTATTAAGCTATGACGTGCCATGGTATTACCTGCGCAAGGGTCAACTAGACGACGCTCAAAAGGCCATCGATGAGCGAATGCCGTCAAGTCGCGATAATCCGGAACTGATACGGCAACAGGCATTGCTTCTGGCTCTCAAGGGAAACCAAGTCGAGGCCGAGAAAAGGATCCAGGAAGTCATCGCTATGGTTCCGTTGAACTCTCAAAACCGCCACCACCATACCTATGACGCCGCTTGCATTTATGCACTTGGAGGCAAGAGCGATGAGGCCGTGAGTTGGCTTAAGGAAACTGCGGCGACAGGTTTCCCAAACTATCCTCTCTTTGCACGCGATCCCTACTTGGACCGCATCCGGAAGTCGCCGCAGTTTGTGCAATTCATATCCGAACAAAAAGCTCAGTGGGAAAGACGGCAGCAAGAGTTTAGTAATTAGCGGAATCAGGAGTTTCAAATGTCGATTAGACCTGTTAAGCGACTTGCAAAATCAAAACCTACACTCGAAGGTGCTGGAGTTCACTTAAGGCGTGCGTTCGGTTTTGGTAAGACGTCCGACTTCGATCCTTTTCTGCTGCTGGATGATTTTAGGAATGATGTCCCCGACGATTACCTTGCCGGCTTTCCGTGGCATCCGCATCGTGGCATCGAGACAATTACATACGTACTTGCGGGCGAGGTCGAGCACGGTGACAGCATGGGAAATAAAGGTTCCATAGGGCCTGGTGATGTGCAGTGGATGACTGCCGGAAGCGGGATCATTCACCAGGAAATGCCTAAGGGAGACACGGCTGGAAGAATGCATGGCTTTCAACTTTGGGCCAATCTCCCGGCTGCATTGAAAATGACCCCACCGCGTTATCAGGAGGTCAAAGCGGCCGACATTCCAGTTGTGACCGACGACGACGGAACGCAAGCTCGAATCATCTGTGGTGATTTTTGGGGCACGAAAGGTCCGGTCGATGGAATTGCCGCCAATCCAATTTATCTCGACGTGTCAGTACCTCCGGGAAAACGAAAAATACTTCCCGTTGCTGCAAGTCGACAGGCGTTCGCTTACGTCTTTGCCGGTGCGGGAAAGTTTTGCAACGCGTCTGGGCCACTCACAGTTCCAACTGAAAGCGTGAAATGGCTGGACACAGCGCCTCCATCCGACGCAGACAATCGTTCCCTGGTCCTGTTCGATAGTGGTGACGAGGTGGTGATCCAGGCGGAAGATGATGGAATTCGATTTCTGCTTGTTTCGGGCGAACCACTAAAAGAGCCCGTAGCGTGGTATGGACCAATTGTGATGAACACTCAGGAGCAACTGAAGCAGGCATTCGATGAATTACAAGAGGGGACATTTTTGAGGGAGAGCGGAGGTTTGTAGAGGATGGGCTTTGATCTTTGGGCTTTACCACTTGAGATCCGAGAGGGCGGTTCCTTCTGGTGCCATTCGATATATAAGCGGATGCGGAGAATCTTGTAGGACTCTTTGCGGAGCGTTAAACTCCTTGAGGAATTTAATCTCGAGCAAAGGAGATAGACTAATGACCAAACGATTTCTGAGCTTGATCCTTCTACTTGCATTCGGATTAGTCGTGAGCGCGCAACAGCCAACACCACCGAAGACTACCTTGAAGGTTGGTGATGCGGCGCCGGACTTCACACTTCCAAGCACTGCGGGTCAAAAAGTGAAACTGAGCGATTTCAAGGGAAAGAAAAATGTGGTGCTGGCGTTTTATGTGCTCGCGTTTACGGGTGGTTGAACGAAGGAATTGAAGGCGTATCAGGCTGATATCGCCAAGTTCGAAGGCACTGACACTCAAGTTTTCGGAATCAGCGTCGACAGTATTCCCGCCAACCGCCGTTTTGCTCAAGACATCGGCGTCACATTTCCACTCCTCAGCGATTTCAAACGAACCGTGGTGAAAGAGTACGGCATCTTCAACGAAGAACAGGGGTTCGGAAATCGAGCCACATTTGTAATAGATAAGGATGGGATCATTCAACACATCGATGAAGGAAATGTAGCGATTGATCCAACGGCTGCAGCTGACAGTTGCAACGTCCTCATGCGTAAGAAGGCGGCGAACTGAAGTTACGCCGAAGGTGTTGGCCGGCCCATGGTAGAAATTGGAACACACCTTCGGTGTAAACTTAATTGATGAGCAACACCACCGGCTTCAGCCGCGTGGTCCTTTTAACTTCCACCTAACCACTCGCATATCCCATGACCGTGAGAACACCACCGGCTTTAGACACTGTGTGAAAACCAACTTCTCATTCTCCCAAGCTTCAGCTTGGGGTGGCTTTGCACAAAAAGTAACATGCCAACACTACAGTACCGCGAGCGAAGCGCGGCGGTGGCACACTCAACGAACCAACCATCAGAATTTAGGCGTAATGTCGAGTGTGCCATCCGGTCGCTGCGCTCGCGGTACTGTACCTGGATTCGACCTCCATCTCAACCTCATTGTTGAACGATGGCTTTGCACAAAAACTCTAATCTTGGTGAGTGTCGAGCGCTCAGTACAGTACCGCGAGCGAAGCGCGGCGGTGGCACACTCAACGAACCAACCATCAGAATTTAGGCGTAATGTCGACTGTGCCATCCGGTCGCGCTTCGCTCGCGGTACTGTACTGATCGCTCGACACTCACCAAGAT
>DASROI010000038.1:0-3203 GCA_035646955.1 Pyrinomonadaceae bacterium | reverse complement strand
CATTTGCATGACGCAAAGGAGCTTCGAGCGGAACTGTTACAGTCGTTGGTCTGATGTCGACTATCTTCATGACGAGTTTTTGAAGTGCGCCCTTGGAGTGCGCCTGCCTCGCGGCGCTTTCTTAAATAGTGTCTCCTATTTCAAATCCAGCACTTATACCGCAGAGGTCTTGAAAGCGCCGCCAGCAGGCGCACTCCAAGGTTAGTTCCAGGGCAAAGGAGTCTTCTTATACTCCTCAAGGGTTTTCGCGGGCTTCTCTACGCCCGGAGGTAACGGTCTTTTTGAAAACGTCTGAAAATAAAGTAAAACTGAGTCGCGCCACCAAATCGCATCACGCTCCTGCAAGGAGAGTTTTCGATCAATTTCGGCGTGACGCTCGGGATCAATCTTGCCTGAGAGTGCCGCCCATTCCTTCCGCGTCGCCCTTACCCAATCAACCCCACGCTGGTAGTGCAAACATAGTTCGTCCCACAAAGTTTTTCCAGATCGTAAGCGATAATCCCACGGAACATGATGGAACCAAAGCAGAAACTTTTCGGGACACGAATTTAGATTGCCAAAGGTTTCGCTGACCTGTTTGTGATACTGGGTAACACTATTGCTACCAGTCCTGGTTCGGTCGAAACCAATTCCGCCGGGCTCGGCCTTGTGATAGTAGACGGGATTCCAATCCTCCCTCGGTTCGGTGTCCCACCAGGGCGCCGGTCCATAATGCGTCTTTCCCCACATGATGTGATGAAGTCCCAACGGGGTCATGTAATCGACCAGCGCTTCCCACGAGCCTAGCATTATTTGACTGATGGTCTTAATTGCACGCGGATCGTTCGTAAACGTCATTCCGATCCACTCTCGAGCGATTGTTTGGGAAGGCAGATCGGGATCCCATGCAAGTCGCCCAAAGGCGTACCAGTTGGCTTGAAGAAAGTGATGACCAGTCCAGTTGCGGTCAGATCCTGTATTTGCAACGCCAACCAGCCCGGTGAGTCGCTGTTTATTCAGAGTGCCATCAATGATTTTGGTTACTGTGGAACCGCGACCATAGGCATAAGTGTCGGCGTCGAGAAATTCCCGCCACATTTGCGCAAGAAAAACCAGGTGATTCGAGAAACCAAGGTATTCCTGAGTAATTTGCACCTCAGGAATTAGATTTGTCTTTGGCATTGCGCCAAAAAGCGGGTGGAATGGTTCGCGCGGTTGGAAGTCAATTGGCCCATTTTTGACTTGCAGTAGCACATTGTCGGCAAACTTTCCGTCAAAGGGTTGCAGATTTTCGTAAGCCGCACCGGCGCGATCATAGCCGGGCTTAACGTCATATACGAACGCGCGCCACATCACCACACCATGATGTTTTGCCAGCGCTGCCGCCATCATATTTGCACCATCAGCGTGTGTCCGATCATAGGTTCGTGGTCCAGGCTGACCTTCACTATTGGCCTTTACCACAAATCCGCCGAAGTCAGGAATAAGACGATAAATCTCATCGGCCTTTTCTTTCCACCATTGGGCAACTTCTGGCGATAGGGGATCAGCTGTCTTTAATCCGCCAATTTCAATCGGCGCCGAAAATCTTGGTGATAAATAAACGCGGATGCCATAGGGCCGGAACACCTCGGCAATTGCTGCGACCTTTTTTAGATACTCCGGAGTGAGTATGGTCGCATTTGCATTTACGTTGTTGAGTAACGAGCCGTTTATACCAATCGACGCGTTTGCCCGAGCGTAGTCTTGCAGTCTGGGATCGACGCGGTTGGGCAAGGCACTCCAGTCCCATAAAGAGTGCCCTGCATATCCGCGCTCGATACTCCCATCCAGATTGTCCCAGTGATCGAGCACGCGCAGGCGCAAGCGCGGGCTCTCACTGATATCGAGGTTCTCGATGGGTGACTGAGTCTGTATCAGGCGCAGAAAGTGAAACGACCCGTACAACGCTCCAAGGTCAGTTGCTGAAGCAACAACGATGACGTGATGGGACGCGATCCTGACGGATCGAATAATGAAGCCCTCCGGTCCAAGACGGTTGAGCTGATTCGTCCAACCCAGATTAGCGATTAGATCGGACGAGGTCGGGGTACCGATCAGCAGGGTAGTGTTGGCTCCGGGAACGAGCGCTTGAGCTGGAGCGCCACCCACCATTCCATTGAAAGCCAGAGCAAATTCTGAGCGAATTGCGTTCGTGGTTGCAGAGTTGCCGGCTACAATCAAAGAACTAATCGACTTCAACTTTTGACTCGCCTGCGCGGGCAAGGGGGCGTAACGAAGCCATAATTTGTAGCCATCTTCAGCACGTGCTGAGACAATCGCGACCAACAGAAACGTGACAGCGAGATGAGCTTTCAAAATGTTTTGCTTGAAATGGACCATCGTTCTATCGTTCAGATCTTTCTGCCGGTAGTTGCTTGATCTTGATATACCTGTCAGCAAAGGAAAGAAAGGTGGGCCAATTCGGACCCGTTGTATGTCCGCCGCTATGTTGACGAAACGCTAGCTCACCCGAGACGAGCGCCGTTTCAATTGGTGGAAACTGAGTTGTGCCCAGATCTTTTCTGCCCAGCAGGCGGAACACCGGTCCAGCCGCAACGGCGGCCATGAAACTCCCACGCTGATCCACCCATTGTCCTTCAGCTCCTGGACCACTCGCCGCGCCATAACTAATAAAGGTTGGACGCGGTGCGCAGAGAGCTATGAGCTCATGTGCATCCACCGGTAGATCGTTCCAGGTTAAGGGACCAGCATATTTGAGAAAGTTTCCCGCCATCCAGTGATACTCACCAGAGCTGGCCAGGTTTTCTACCAACTCGCCGAAGTTTCGCCGGTGAAGTTTCGCGCCTCCTTCGCCTGAGGATCCGATGAAACCAATCGCAAACCTCTGGTCATAGGCCATCGTCACCAGAGCCGCTTTGCCATAACGAGATAGACCTTCGATTCCAACTTGTTTTGCGTCGACTGATTTATCTGTTTCGAAATAATCGAGCGCACGACTTGCACCCCAGGCCCAGGCGCGCAAGGCACCCCAGTCGTCAACTTTCCGTGTTTGTCCTTTATTTGAGAGACCAATTATTCCCTGCGTCAGACCAGCGCCATTATCAGCCTGATAGGAAGTCGGGATGATGACGGCGTAGCCCCATCCTTTGGCGAGCAGTTGTTGTTGCCAGTTTGGACCAGCCGGAGGGGGTGGTGCGCCAGCCGGTGGTCGAAAGCCAGGA
>DASROI010000037.1:0-11915 GCA_035646955.1 Pyrinomonadaceae bacterium | reverse complement strand
GCTTGACATTCGACTGTCGACTATTACAATGGTCGACTGTCGAATGTCAAGCAAAATTTTTCCAAACTGAAAGGCTCACAAAAGAGTCGAGCAGTTCATAGGGAGCCAGTGCAAATGCCCAGAAACATTGGTTTTATCGGTGTTGGCTTGATGGGACGCGGAATGGTTCATAGCCTTCTCCGTAATGGTCATTCCTTAAAAATCTACAATCGAACCAGAGAAAAAGCTCAAGATGCGGCCCAGGGTTTGGGTACCGTCGTCGATACGCCTGCTCAAGCAGCACAAGGCTCCGACATCATCGTCACTATGCTCGCCGATCCAAATGCCGTGCTTGGAGTCCTTGAGGGTGAGGATGGTTATCTGTCGACGATCGGCCGAGGTAGTGTGGTCATCGACTCGAGCACGATCTCGCCGCCGGTAACACTAACTGTGGCCCAGAAGTTAAAAGCTAAGGGCGCGGAAATGTTGGATGCGCCTGTCTTTGGTAGCAAGAACGAAGCAGAAAAAGGTGAGCTCGGTTTTATTGTAGGTGGTGACCCATCCGTCTTTAATGATGTCCAGGATGTCTTCAGCGCGATGGGCAAGACTTTTTATGTCGGCACAAATGGAATGGGCAGCTACGCCAAACTTGTTGTCAACTTTATTATCGCCGCGAGCCTGCAAGCCATGAACGAAGGAATGGTCCTGGCAACCAAGGCAGGTCTGAATCCCGATGTGATGATGCAAATCATACAAACGAGCCGGGCACGCTCAGGAATAATTGAAATGAAAGCCCCGCAGGTACTCAAAAGAGACTTTAGTCCATTCTTTCCGTTGAGATTAATGGATAAAGACCTCGGCCTCGTGATGGATACCGCTCGCTCACTCAAAGTACCGATGATTCTTGGCAGCGTACTTAAAGAGGTTTACAGCGCGTGCATGGCCCAGGGACTAGCCGACGAAGATTTTTGCGCTACGATCAAACTTCTCGAGGGCATTACTCAAGTTGAAGTCAAAGGCGAATCGCAGTAACTCCTTATTTCCTTCAGTTTAAGGACACGTCATTGTCATTTGCGAAAGAGCAAAATGGTTTTCCCAGAATGTGTCATGTCCGGCAGCTCTTTCCGTTGTCGGGCGTCGTAAATATCGATTCGTCATTATCAAAACAGTTCGAATCGTCGGGTGTCTTGAGTCGAATAAAATCTGGCCAGCGGATCGCGATTGCCGTTGGCAGCCGGTCCATCACCAATCTTGACGCCGTTTTGCATTGCGTTGTGAAGATGGTCAGCAGTCGGGACGCGACTCCCTTCCTGGTTGCGGCGATGGGCAGTCATGGAGGTGGAACGCCGGACGGACAACGCGAAGTTTTGGCGACGTACGACATTACTGAAGAGAGTTTCGGTGTATCGATAAATACGTCGATGGAGGTTGAGGACCTCGGTACGACTCCCGATGGAGTAAGGATCCAATTTAGCTCGGAAGCCCTTCGGGCCGATGGGATCATCATCGTGAACCGTATTAAGCCTCACACAGATTTTACCGGGGCGATTGGCAGTGGCGTTTTGAAAATGATGGTGATCGGCCTGGGCAAGCGTAGAGGTGCGGCTACCTATCACGCCGCAGCAAATCATTTTGGACACGAACACGTAATCAGAACTGCCGCACGGATTATTCTAAAAAGAGC
The DNA here is from genome assembly GCA_035646955.1 of Pyrinomonadaceae bacterium. Lineage (GTDB taxonomy): Bacteria > Acidobacteriota > Blastocatellia > Pyrinomonadales > Pyrinomonadaceae > PSRF01. Next base: position 10,252 of record DASROI010000037.1, on the reverse strand, counting down.
CCCGATACTGTGCGGCGTTGGAATAATTGAAAACCAGTCACACTTGACGGAAAAGGTCGAATTAATCAAGCCGGCGGATTTCGAAGCAAGAGAAGAACAACTGCTTGAGGAGGCCCGAACGCTACTGGCACGACTTCCATTCGAAGATATCGACCTGTTGATCGTCGATCGAATCGGAAAGAACATCAGCGGCGCCGGGATGGATCCGAACGTAATAGGGCGTGCCGTTCAAGGTTATTCAGCCCTGTTTCCCAGAACAGATGAACTGACACCCAATATTCGACGGATCTTTGTCAGAGACCTCACCACTGAGACGCACGGAAATGCGATTGGGATTGGTCTGGCCGACTTTACTACCTCGCGGGCGGTCAAGGCGATCAATAAAGAGACCAGTTACATAAACGCACTAACAGCGCTTACGCCACAAACTGTTAAAATCCCTATCCATTTTGATACGGATAAGGAAGCGATCTCTAACGCGCTGAATTCGCTTGCGCTAAGAGACACTAGTGCTGCAAGAATTGTCCGCATCTCTGACACGCTTTCGCTCGAGATTATGCAAGTGTCGGAAGCGTTTGTTAGTGAAGTGGTGGACGATAGACGTTTGGTTTCTTTGGACCACGTCAACGAGCTGGCCTTCGACAATAGCGATAACCTTCTTCCGATCTTCAATCACGCTTAACAGGAGAAATTATGGCAACGTGCCGAGCGGCGGTTATGACTGAGTACAACGCTCCGCTTGAAATAAGAGAGTTTCCAATTCCGGACGAAATCGAGCCCGGAGCTGCGCTTGTTCGAGTAAAGCTCGCGGGCATTTGCGGTACCGATGTCCACTTGTGGCACGGACAATTGCCAATACCTCTACCTGTGATTCTGGGCCATGAAACTGTTGGCGTCATCGAACAGCTGGGCGATGGATTAACCAGGGACTGGTCAGGTAATACTCTCGCTGTCGGCGATCGAATTACCTGGAGCTCATCAATCAACTGCAATGAATGCTTTTACTGCCGCGTCAAACGCCAACCAACACGTTGTCTGAAACGAAAAGCATACGGTATCTCTTACGACTGTAGTGTTGCACCACATTTATCAGGTGGTTATGCGCAGTACATCTATCTGCGACCGAACACTTCGATCTTTAAGATTCCTGATGAGCTACCAACCGAAGCTGTAGTCGGCGCCGGTTGTGCGCTCGTTACGTCGCTGCATGGAATCGAGCGGATAGGCGTTGCAATGGGCGACGTGGTCCTGGTCCAGGGATCTGGTCCGGTAGGCCTGGCCGCTCTGGCAGTCGCCAAAGCAAGCGGAGCAGCCCAAATTATTGTCATCGGTGGACCAGAACATCGGCTGAAGCTGGCTAAGAGATTTGGGGCTGACGTCTGTATTGATGTCACTGAAGGTTCGATTGAGGAACGCAAACAAAGGATCATGGACCTGACTGGCGGATTCGGCGTGGACGTTGTCCTTGAGTGCGTTGGTATTCCCCAGGCAGTTACCGAAGGGCTCGAGCTTTGTCGAGATGGTGGTCGTTATTTAATACTTGGCCATTATGGTGATGCGGGAACGATCCCCTTTAACCCGCACCTCGTCACGAGGAAGCAACTCACAATTGCAGGTTCCTGGGGTTTTGAGCCGCGACATACGCAGGCAGCGTTGCGCTTTCTAAGTCGAACACGAGAACAGTTTCCCTTCGAGCAACTGGTGGCCACCCCCTTCCCTCTTGATCAAGCTTTCGAAGCCCTGCAAGCAACAGCGAAGTGGTCAACAACGAAAAGTGCAATCGCCCCGTGATGGAGACACCATCGGCTTCCGAGACTGTGTGAAAGGCGAGAATAGAATCCACAGATCACGCCGATTTCACCGATTCCGAATCATAGAAAGCCGGCACTAAAGTTTCTAAGAAAGAATCCGCGCATTCTATGAAACAAACGATCGCCTCTTTGTTTTTTGACGATGTTTTTACGCGAGGGCCTATTGGGCAATGCAGAAGACGAGGTCAGTACCGAAGCGCGGTAGCGTCGGGTGCGCCTCGCGTTATGTATCTGCTTGACGTTAACTAAAGGCGCACCCGACGCTACCGCGTTTCGGTACTGACCTCGTCTCGCAACTTGATCGTTTGGTTGCGGCGTAAGCCGCGCTGTGTAACCGTGAGGAGCCTTAAATGACAACTACTGCGGAGTCGCTCAGTAAACTCGGTTTACCCGCGACCGATAACTACTCTCACGAGCCATCCACGCGGCGCTTTAGCGATGGCGGCGAATACAGGATTGAGATACCCAGCTGCGAAGGACCGAGGGCATTTCGCGAAGTAATCGCCACGGCCAAGAAGTTCGGAGTCCGTATTCATCGCGTCAGCCAGGGCAGTGGCGTCATGCTGCTATTGAAGGATGAAATCCTCGAGATGGCCCACATCGGACGCGACCAGGGAATCGAGGTTTGTCTGTTTGTTGGACCAAGAGCCGGATTTGAAACAGGTGGTCAAGCCTTTTCAACAGCCGGCAAAGTAATTGGCACTCAACATCGCGGCGCGGATCAACTCTCTTTTGCCATCGAAGATGTGAAGCGGGCGTGCGAACTTGGAATTCGCAGCATCCTGCCAGGCGATCTGGGTCTGATCTGGGTATTGAACGAGATGAAGAAGGCTGGTCAACTACCAGCTAATCTGGTGATCAAGAGCTCCGTAACTTTGCCGGCCGCAAATCCAGCGACCGCAAAGCTGTTTGAGCGTGCCGGGGTGTCGACGCTCAACATGCCAACGGATTTGAGCCCCGCTCAAATCGGCGCCATTCGTCGTGCAGTTGAAATACCGATCGATGTCTACATTGAAGCACCCGATAACTTTGGCGGGTTCGTCCGCTACTACGAGTTACCGTCGATCATAAAAGTCGCGGCCCCCATCTATTGCAAACTGGGCCTGCGCAATTCTCCTGATATTTATCCGTCTGGAATGCACCTGGAGGATGTGGCTGTAAGTCTTTCGCGTGAACGTGTGCGCAGGGCACGGATCGCCCTCGACATGTTGGAACGCTATTATCCAGAGGCTCAGATGTCGCCCGCGGGCAGCCGCGATTTGGGAATACCTGAACTTGCGAATTAAAAAATATGTCAAAGTCAACAATCCGGATAACTCGCGGCGACAATCCTTACGCACGCGAAGTCCAGGGTAAAGCAAACGAGCCCATCACAGTCGCAGCCTTACTGGACCGCTCTCGAGCTACTTTAACCGCAGGAGGACATGATACCTCTGGTCTTAACGACGTTACGATCGAAGCGATCTATGATCGTCTTAACGAAAATGCGCCGCGTGTTGCAATCATTGGTGGCTCTGCTGATCATCCAGCTCATATAGTCGATATCGACACAACCGCGTATGCAGCTGCGCGAATCTGGGAGCGCGGCGGCGTTCCGTTCTCGTTCGGCGTACCTGTGCTATGCGATGGGACAGCACAGTCGAATGTTGGAATGTGTTACTCGCTTTCGTCGCGCAACATCACGACAGCCGCGGTCGCTAACCAGATGGAGGCCCACTCATATCACGGCGCATTCGTAATTCAGGGTTGTGACAAACAGCCCCTCGCCATCGTTGCCGCTCTCGCGATGTTAGATGTAGTGCGACGAAGACGCGGAGACGCACCAGTGTTCGCCACTTTCGCGCCGGCTCACGTCCTTCGAGGCGGAATAATTCCCGACGAACTCAAGGAAGAACTCAATCGGGTCGCCGACATAGCCGAGGAGAGCCGTTATGGAGAGATTGCAGAAGACTTGAGAGACACCCTGCGTTACATCCTGCAATGTTCTTCCAACACAGCTTTTCAGGGCGTTTTGCAGAGGGCACAGCAAGTTGGCGTAATCACAACCGACGAACATCAATACTTTGAAAGAGCCTTAGCGGTAAATACCTGCGACTCCAAGGGTGGAATCTGTGCCTTCAACGGCACCGGAAATTCTTCGCGGCACGTCATAGCAGCAATGGGCCTGGTCCATCCCACTCTTGAACTTCTCACCGAGCCGGCTTCGCCCGTGAATATTAATCCGGCCGTTGACGCCCTGCTGGAAGTCTGTGACCAGCCCCAGTTTTCAGTGGCTGAGACCGTTCGGCGAAACATGGAAATGGCAGTTCGCATACACTCAGCGACAGGCGGTTCCACGAACATCATGATGCACCTGGTGGCAGTCGCAATATCTGCGGGTCTCAAGTTTGATTTGTGGGAATACGATCGGATTCGACGGACCAGCGCCGTACCAGACATCTTTAATTATAGTTTGACTGAGGGTCGAGACATTTTCGCGCTCGCACAGCAGTGCTGTTCCGGGCAGATACGGGGGATGGAGACCGTCATTTACGAACTGGATCGTCTTGGAGTGCCGGTACCATTTGACGCTCCGACAATGACGGGCAAGACCTGGCGCGAGCGTTTAAGTGAAACCAAAAATCTTCCTGCGTCTGGTGTTAGCGATAATCCGATCATTCTTGATAAACCCAGGAGAAATGTTTCTGGTATCGATGTGCTCACTGGCAACTGGTTTGAGTCCGCGGTTGTCAAGATTTCGGGAATGCCTGAGACGCAGGTCAACGAATTCGATCGACATGTTGCCGCGGTGCTGTTTTTTGAGAATGAGGACCATGCAAACGAGAGCTTGCTCGACATACATTTTCTTGAAAAAGTGCGTGACCGGCAGTTAATCAAGCGCGAAGTGCTGGAGTCGATGTACGGTTATCACCAGCAGTTACACACAGGGACCGGAAACGGTAATGGCCACGCAACAATTAAGTTGGAAGGTATGTCAACTGAACAACTCTTTGATTTCATGGTCGAGCAACGTTTGCTCAGGCTAGCAGTAATTATCGCGGGCCAAGGTCCAAAAGGGTTTGGCATGCCTGAAATGTTTACTCCAATGCAGCATTTGAATGCCAACCGGCTTTTGCGGAAGCTTTCAGTACTGCTGAGTGATGGACGTTATTCGGGAGTAACGTACGGAGCAGCGGTCGGGCACATTACTCCTGAAGCACTCTATAACGGAGCAATAGTCGCAATTTGTGATGGAGACTTGCTGCAGATTTCGCTTCGAGATCGCCGGATTGACTGGCTACGACTCGAACAATTTGTCGAGGGGAAAATAGAACCTCATGATGTTGATTCGCTGCGGGAAGTATTGCGAGAGCGCACTGCGTTAATTGATGAGCGACTGAATCGGTTGAAGCAGCGAGCGTCGGCGATTGTGCCAACGAACCGGCTGTTGAATGTTACCGATGCCTCCCTGGGAGTTGTTCCCCTGGAATTGCTAGAGCTGGAGGGAGATCTAAATTAAGAATAGGTCCTATAGATCCTATTGCTCCCCCAATCACACAACTCTATTCATACCGCAACACAACAATTGGGTTAACTCGCATTGCGCGTTGAGCCGGCACCAAACACGCCAACAGCGCAACCAGCGCCAACAGTAGAACGATCACCACAAAGGTCAACGGATCTGTTGGCGTCACACCAAACAGCATCGTTGAAATAAATCGAGTTAGCCCAAACGATGCCAGTAGCCCGATCGCCACCCCAATAACGATCAAAAACATTCCCCTGCCAAGAATGAGTTTTAAGATTGACGACGGTCGAGCACCAAGGGCCATTCGAATGCCAATCTCTCTTGTGTGTTGCGCAACTGAGTAACTCATCACACCGTAAACACCAATCACGGCGAGTAGAAGAGAAAGACCCGCGAAAACGACCAGCAACGTCATATTCAAACTTTTATCTTTAACCGTATTCTCAAGTACGACGGTCATCGACTGGACAGCATAAAGAGGCTGCGCCGGATCAACAGACTGTACTTCTCGTCTGACGGCTGCCGCGAGATTTGTATCGTCTGCGTTTGCCCGGACCATGATGCGCATATTCCAGAGCATATCGGGCCAAAAATCCTTCATTGTGTAAGGCGCATACATCTCCGCCACAGGCTTCCGCAATAGGCCGTAGTTCTTTACGTCGCCAACCACACCAATAACAGTTGCTTTCACTTCATCGCCGACGCGCTTTCCAATTGGATCTTCGCCGGGCCATACCTTCTTTGCCATCGAGTCATTGATTACGACAACCGGCGGCGAGTCGGCGCGGTCCTGGTCGGTGAAAAAGCGCCCTCGTAGTAATGGAATATTTGCAGCCTTCAAATAATCACGACTAACCATTCGGTATTCCACCAATGGCGACTCGTTCGGCGGGTAAGTCTTTCCCTCAACAGTAACGTTGCCGTTAAAACCCTGCTCTTCAACGGGCAAATGAGAGATTACGGCAGCGGCTTCAACTCCAGGCAACGCCTCGACACGAGTGAGAAGTTGATTATAGAAACGAATGGTCGACTCAGCGTCAGCATACTTCTCCCGTGGCAACGACAACTTTGCGGTCAAAAGGTTTTGGGCTTTGAAACCAGGCTCGACCTGTTTCATGTACATGACGCTGCGAATCATCAGACCAGCACCAATCAAGAGAACAAAGGCAGCAGCGATCTCGACAACCACCAACGCCTGACGCAACCATCCCGCGGCGAGTCCGGCGGAGATACTGTTACTACCCTCTTTCAGCACATCCTGGATATCCGTCCGACCCGTCTGCAGCGCAGGTACTAAGCCAAAGATCACGCTGGTTAAGATCGAAACGAAAAGGGTGAACAAAAGTACACGAGAGTCGATTCCGATCTCCTGGGCTCGCGGTAAAAATGGAAATGCAATTTTGCCGAGCATGTCCATACCCAACCACGCGAGACCAACTCCGAATGCTCCCCCTATGACGGAGAGTAACAAGCCCTCGCTCAAGAACTGCTGAATTAAACGGAGACGTCCCGCACCGAGAGCAATGCGAATACTTATCTCTCGTTGACGGACAGTCGCGCGTGCCAGCAGGAGGTTTGCAACGTTGGTACAGGCAATAAGCAAAACGAAGCCCACGGCAACCATCATCAGGATTAACGCTGGACGCACACCCGCGACCCACAGTTCCTGGATTTGCATCAAGCGAATTCCGCGACCATTGTGATACTGCTCCTCCAGTCGTTGGGCAACTGCGTTCATCTGCTCACGAGCTTGAGCAAGTGTGACTCCATCTTTAATCCTGCCGATGACAAAGTATTTATGATTGCCACGGTCCTGACGATCTTTTTCGGGAAAAACGAGGGGCGACCACATCTGAACCGTTCGATACAGCGACGAAAGTTCGGGTGGCATCACACCAATAACAGTGTATTGCTGACCGTTGACCGGAATCGTAGTGTTAAGTATCTGAGGATCGGAGTTAAAGGTGGACCGCCAGAGCTCACTGCTAAGAACTACAACTCGGTCACGTCCAGCGGTGTCTTCTTCCGGAAGAAAACTTCGACCCAACACTGGCTTTACACCCAGGACGTCGAAATAGTTTGCACTAACACTTAGACCAGGCACACGCTGCGGAAGATCGCTATTACGTTGTAGATTGAAACTGGTGAACGAAAAGGCACTGATCCCGCTGAAGACTGTGTTTTGACTCTTCCAGTCTTCCAGGGTTGGAACCGAGGCCGTACCCCAACCGTCGGGTTTAAACGTTTCGGCGAGATCTACCAGTTGTTCCGATTTTGGAAATGGAAGTGGTTTTAAGAGCACTGCGTTGACCACGGAGAAGATCGCGGTATTTGCGGCGATGCCTAAGGCTAGAGTCAAAACCGCTACGATGGTGAAGCCTGGTCTCTTGACCAACATGCGAAGTCCGTAACGTGTGTCTTGCAGTAGATTCTGCATCTCGTGCTCCTCCAGACCTTAAACGTTATTACGAAACCCGGCAGACTCTGTGTAGCAAGTTCTTTAGAGCTTTTTTGACAAGGTTTTAGGTGTGCATTCGCCACGAAGTTCGCCACTCGCGGCAAAGGCAATGTCAGAATCTAATTTGCCTGATAAAGCGATTTACTAAACGACACCAACAAAGTGCCAGCCACTCGACCTTCACTTCACTTTCATCACCACAAACGTCAAGTCGTCGTAAAGCGGCATTCCGAAACACCACTCCTTGACGCAGCGAATCACTTCATCCCGGATCTGGTTTACCGAAAATGGTGCAAACGTCTTTAAGACATCCATGACTCGTTGTGTGCCAAACTCTTCGCCGTTGAAATTCAACGCTTCGGTTAGACCATCGGTGAACAGGAAAAGCAGATCATTCGACTCCATCTGCACCGTCTCTTGTTCGTAGGCAGCATGCTCGAAAGCCCCGGCAACTAATCCACCGGCCGTTAGCTGACGAAAAACTCCTGCCGCTTTTGCTTGAAGAAATAGAGGGGGATTGTGTCCGGCATTCACGTAGGTCAATTGCTGTGTCGCCTGGTCAAACGTCGCATAAAAGAACGTCACGTAGTGTTCGCCGTTAGTCGAATCGAATAATAGCCGGTTGAGCTTGCTAACGATTGGTGATAGCTCAGGAGTAACTGGAGCTGGAGCTCCATTACGCGCCGTCAAACTTCGCAGAGTCGCCTGGACTGTCGACATCAAAAGCGCTGCCGGCATTCCCTTGCCAGCGACGTCTGCTATAGCCAAACCCATCTGACAGTTATCAAAATTAATGAAGTCGTAGTAATCACCACCGATACCACGAGCGGGTTCACAAAACCCTGCGACTTCCATCGCTTTGCTTTCAGGCGGACACGAGGGCAGCAGCCGTTGCTGAACCTCGGCCGCAAGCGCCAACTCGCGACGGAGTCTTTCCTGGACCACCATGCGTTCCGTTAGTCGTGCATTGTCAATAACCAGCCCGAGCTGGGCGGCAATCGACATCAAAAGCTCTCGATCAGATGGCGAGTAATGAAATTCACCGCGTCGTGGTCCAAGCGAAAGGATGCCAACCAGTTCATCCTTTTGACGGATCTGGACCAGGAGTCTTGACTTAACCTGCTTGAGTACATCGTGTTCGTTGGCGCGCGTCTCACGTAACGACGGCAAGGTGGAGTTCAACGCTTGTTCCCAGGTATCAACGTCGTGCGGTTCGATCGTGAGCGGGGTGGAAAGATTGATCAAACGACGAACGACAAACGCCCTCGAGCCAAGGGATAACCTCTTTTTTGCGCTCGTTTTAGTTCTTGTTTCTCCGGGCGTCGACAAAACTCGGAGGTTGTAATCTTCTGTAAGCTCATCGTGCACAAAGATTGCGGCATTACTCGCCTCAAACGCATCTCTGATCTTGTCGGCGAGATTTTCGTAAAGCTGATCGATACTGCTGACGGTTCGAGTTCCCTGTCCGAGGTCAAAGAAGATCTTATGTTCGTCGTAAGGAGCGGGGTTGTAACGCCGCTCGATTCGAGGAAGAAGGCGGCGTTTGGCAAAAAAATGAAGCGGAATCGCAACCGCTACTAATAGAAGAGCGGCGACTAGATCCGATCTACGGCCAAACCCGTCGATGAACCTTAGCCGACTGCCGGTGAAGATCAGCACAAACAAAGCGAGTAGAACCAAACCTTCGGTGAAATAATAGATTCGTCGTGGAGACAGATGCCGCTTGACCTGCCGCTTTAAACGGCGAATGGATTTTGGGTTGGGCATGTTGATGCGGGGTAAGACTCTCACCCTCCGCCTCCACCGATCTGATCCTGAGACAAATTCTGAAGCCATACTAAAATTGTTATGACAATACCTATGAGACTGCATTCAGTCCCGAGCAATTCAACTTTCTGAGTCGTAGCCTTTGGAATTGCGTTCATCGGAATGAAGTAATTATCCGTATATTTCGCATCCTTCAGGGGGTTAACACCGCAGAGAGCTAAAAACTGGCACTCGTAAGTGCATGTATTCGTGCTTTTGTTTCAGAATTCCACATCCTGATGCTCCGACCCCGATCACAACCAGCAATAGTTCTGAGCCTATATTCACAACATGGACACTTTTGAGGTTAGCCGAAGCTGAACTGAGCATTGACTTAACAAAACCGGCCGATCAGCCAACACTTCCGGCAAACTATCGTGACGAACCACGGATATAGTTTCAATCAATAAAAGCTCGGGACGAGAGGAGGTCAGTGTATGGATCCGGAAATTCGGAACACCATCGAGAACTACATAGATAAGCTAAGGGAAGAACTGTTGCAGGAAATCCAGGGAATGAATTCCGAAAGTGCTGCCGACACTGCCCCGAGTCTTGGCCTGGGCAGCTTTGAAGCGTCAATGCAAGAAAGTATCGGCGGTGCTTCAAAATTCAACCAGTGCGCCAAATAGGTACTCTCCACTAACGGGGTGCAATCGTCCCTATCCCAAC
>DASROI010000036.1:0-3849 GCA_035646955.1 Pyrinomonadaceae bacterium | reverse complement strand
TCGATATCAAGATGAAGATCGTCGAGCAACTTGCGCGCGCGCCGATAGAGCTCGCTGGTAAGAATGACTCCCCATTTCCGCGGCTCGCGTCCGAGAAAAATGTTCTCGGCGACGCTCATGTCCTTAACCAGGGATAGTTCCTGATAGATCACAGCGATGCCAGCTTTCTCCGCATCGCGAACGCCGGCAAAGCGTTGTTCAGCTCCTTCGATCAAGATCTCGCCGCCGTATTGCGGGTACGGATAGACGCCGCCAAGGATTTTCATGAGGGTGGATTTTCCGGCACCGTTCTCCCCGACAAGGGCATGAATCTCGCTCTTGTGCAGATCAAACGAAACCCCATCCAACGCGCGAACCCCGGGGAAGGTCTTGGTGATGTTTTGCATCACTAAGAGTTTCGAGTTCCGCGTTCCGCGTTCCGCGTTCCGACTTTCGGGTTTCGAGTCGTCCATTGCCGTGTGGTTAATGTTAGTCAGGTCTCACCGATGCGAAATTTATTACCTTTGTAACCTGAGCGACGGAGGTAATTCATTAGGCCGCCAATCAAACCCTGCGTTTCCAAAGCGGTGCGCACAAGTTGGGCAAACTCATTTTCGTCGATGTACCCCTGATCGAGGGCTATATAGAGTTGGCATCTGACCTCACCTGCCGAACCTTTTGCAGTTGCTACAAACTGAACAAATTCTTTCGTTCCGCTTCTATCGTAGCCTTCAGCGATATTCGACATAATCGAAATGCACGCACGCCGAACCTGATCCTTGAGCGTGAAATCTTTAGCGAAATCTCCCTCCTTTGAGACTTGATAAACTTTGTTCGTTAACTCTCTTGCACGCTTCCAAGACTCGATCTCCTCGAACCTCTTGAATGTAGCCATGGATGTCCTCCTTCGAAGGTGTGAGAAATGGCTAAGGCTGAAGGTGATTTCAACCTCTTGATTACGTTTACAATGTAGAGACGCCGATTTGAAACTCGAAACTCGAAACCGCCCTATGGGCGCGGGCATTTCTCCGGTGGAATTCCCGCGCAGATTTCTTCGAGCTTGTGATAGCCGTCCTTCACTACAGTGTCCAGCAGGTTGTTGCGATCAACGGCGACTGGCGCCAACAAGATCGCGGGCACCTTCTTGAAACCGTTATCGATCGTATCTGTCGTGTCTAACTTTTCACCACGAGCAAGCTTGATTGCGGCATCAACTGCGCCGTTAGCGAGCGGCTGCAAGGATTTGTAGACCGTCATAGTTTGCTTTCCTTCGACGATCAGTTTTAACGACGCCAGATCGGCATCCTGACCTGAAACTAAAACCTTGCCTGCCAGGTTTTGTCCTTCGAGAGCCTGCACCACGCCGCGCGCGGTCCCATCATTAGAAGCTACAACCGCATCGACCTGGTTGTTCGCGCGCGTCAGCGCGTTCTCCACGATGTTGAGCGCCGCACTCGCCTGCCACTCCTTCGCATACTGATCGGCAACGATCTTCACGTCGCCACGATCTATTACTGGTTTGAGAATGTTCATCTGTCCTTCGTGCAGAAGGATCGCGTTGTGATCTGTGGGCGAGCCGCCAACAATCACGAAATTCGCCGGCCTCTTGCTCACGTGATCGAGCAGGTACTGAGCCTGCATCTCACCCATTTTTACTACCTGGTGGGAGATGTAGAGATCGACATCTGAGTTTTGGATTAAGCGGTCATAGGCAATCACTGGGACACCCTGGCGATGCGCCGCCTCAACGATCGCCGCCGCAACTTCGCCATTGTGAGGCGCCACGATCAAAACATCGATGCCCTGAGTCAAAAGGTTCTCCGACTGCTTCACCTGCAGATTATCGTCTCCGTTTGCAACTTGGATGTTCACCTCCATGCCAAGCTCTTTGGCGCGCTTCTCAATCAACTCTTTGTCGCGCTGCCAACGTTCCTCTTTGAGCGTGTCCATCGAGAAGCCAATCTTGACTGGCTCATTTGGCCCCTTCTTCGCTCTCGCGGCACCCGTATTCGTCTGTTGAGTGCTCGACACACATGCGCCGAAGAACAGCGACACGACGATCAAACAAAACGCCAAGGTTCTATGTTGCATTGGGCTTTTCCCTTCCGTTGTTAGTTAGGACAATAAATCTCTGGGCCGTTACAGCACTGCTCGTAACTGCCATCGTCGACAGCACCACACTCTTGCGACGGCGAACCAGATAAGTAGCTCGCCATTTACTGAGAAGGTCGCGTTCCATCGATTGCTGGAAACAGGGGTTAGTCAAACTTGTGCGATCGGGCGCTCAGCTTAACAGAGTCCATTCGGGAAATATATTGAAGTTTTGCATTTTTGGGTGTAATAACTATCGCTGTATGTGGGTTAGCACACATACAGAAAACTTCCTCCACTAAATAATTCCCCCCACGAATTTATCTCGCTCCCTAAGAAGTCATGACTTCCCCCTTTGGAGTACTTCCATCGGCGCCTTGGTCTCTATGGCAAGCGCAGGCTTCGACGGACCTAAGTAGTCCAAGCAATCTACATTCTCGTGTAGGGGTTGCCCTGCCGAGCATCGGACCAGGAGGCTTCCAAATGAATCGCAGTATGTTTAATTCTGCTCGCATCTTGCTATGCGGCCTTTTTCTTTTGTGTGTGGTAGGAGCAGCGAATGCTCAATTCAAGGCCGGCATCCAGGGAACCGTCACTGACTCCGGCGGGGGTCTGATACCAGAAGCGAAGATGACCCTTACCAATAAAGAAACCGGTAAGACTCAAGACGTCACAACCAGCTCGGATGGGTTTTACCAAATTTCCGGATTGGCGCCCGGCAAGTACAAGCTCACTGTCGAAAAGTCCGGCTACAAACAAACGGTTTTCGACGATGTGACAGTCAATGCCGAAACAATGCGTGGTCTTGATGTGCAATTGGAACCAGGTGAGGTCTCCGCGAGTGTCACAGTTACTTCAGAGGGCGAAGTGCAATTAGGTACTGAGAACGGAAGCGAAACACGAGGAATAACCACACTGGAAATTCGGGGTCTCCCGCAGACCGGCCGCGATCCTTACGAACTGCTACGGCTGACTCCTGGAATCATCGGTGACAGCTCTCGCAGTTCAAATGGAAACTCAGTTAATTTGGGCGGACAGAGTACTGGTCCGGGTGGATCGAATACTTCAGTCTTTCAAACTGAGAACCAGGTCCAGGTTTCCGCTAACGGGCAGCGGGTGACTTCCAACAACTATCAGGTTGATGGTGTCAGCGTGAACAGCCTCGGCTGGGGCGGGGCCGCGGTGATAACTCCCAACCAGGAGTCGGTTAAGGAAGTTCGAATTCTTTCAAGCACCTATACGGCCGAAGTCGGACGTAATTCCGGTGCTCAGATCCAGGTTGTCTCGCAGAACGGTACAAACCAATTCCACGGTAGCGCTTTCTTCAAATACGATTCGCCGGGCTTGAACGCCGTCAACAAGTTCCCAGGCTCAACAACAGCTACCGGCCGCGTTAACAGGGCCTTTCGAAATTATGGAGGGAGTATCGGCGGACCGCTCTACTTGCCGCGTTTCGGTGAGGGTGGGAAATCCTATACAAGCGGCAAGGATCGCCAGTGGTTCTTCTTTTCGTTTGAAGGTCTACGTGAGAATTTGTCTAGCATAACTTTTAATCAGCCCATTGAAACGGCGGCTTTTCGGAATTACATCATCGCGGTCAGACCCAATAGTCTCGCGGCCAGATTGTTCAGCACTCCCGGAATCGAGCCCCGTATCGCCGGCCTCAGAGCGACAGTATGCCCTGGCCTTCCTCCAGGCTCTGTTTGCCAACAACTTCCCGGAGGTCTCGACATCGGATCGTTAAATCTGAGCCGGCCAACGGGCGCTTTCTACGGATTC
>DASROI010000035.1:0-2735 GCA_035646955.1 Pyrinomonadaceae bacterium | reverse complement strand
GACAGGCTTGCTTCAGCTTGGTTAATTAAACAGTTTATCGACAAACGTCCCCGTTTCTACTTCGTCAGTGATGAAGAAACGGTCGACGGCGCAATTCCGTTTGACATGTTCGGAGCCGAGTTTACGCACCACGGAGAAGATTGCACGTTCGAGACCATGTTGAAACGATTCGGCTTGACAGAGAGCAAAGGCTTGCGCGGAATCGCCGAGATCGTTCACGACATCGACTTGAAAGATGACAAATTTCATCGGCTTGAGGTTGCGGGGCTAAATGCAATCATCGACGGCTTAAGCAACTTATTGAGGGACGATCGGAGGCTGCTGCAACAAACCGGCTTCGTCTTCGACGGTCTTTACGCCCTGTTAAGTAAAGAGTCTCACGAGAAGACCGAGAACCAATCGATTACCAAAAAGCGCAGAACAACGAAATGACCAGGTAACTTCCGAAGACTAGCGATTCGATTGTGTGAGTAGTAAGCACAATGAATGAAGGTGTCATAATAACGCGGTTAGGTTGGCGCGACGCTGTGAGGGACTACCTCAGTCTTGAACGGAACGTGTCCATCGCGTCAGCCAGTGTCTTTCTGCTGGGGTTTGGGGAAGAGTTATGGAAGAAGTTCATCCCAAAATATCTCGAAGCACTGGGTGCGAGCACTCCCTTCATTGGACTGTTTGGCACGGCTACGGATTTCCTCGATGCGGTTTATCAGTATCCGGGTGGCTGGATATCCGATCGGCTCGGTCGTCGACAGAGCTTTCTCATCTTTATCACTCTCGCTGGCTTTGGCTATCTAATTTTCCTGTTAAGCCCTTCGTGGCCCTTTCTGTTTATAGCCCTCGCTTTCACGATGGCCTGGCAAAGCATGGCCTCGCCCGCGATCTTCGCAGTCATTGGTGATTCTCTTCCGCGTGAACGCCGTGCGATGGGTTTCACTCTGCAATCGATCCTTAAACGTGTCCCCATAGTGATCGCACCCATCATCGGGGGGATGCTCATAGCGTCGTGGGGAATAGTCAAAGGTGTTCAGGCAGGACTCGCCATAGCGCTGGTGTTGGCCGCAGTTACGTTGCTACTGGTTACGAGAATAACCCTCACGATAGAACCCGCAAAGGTTACGAATATCCAAGGTGTCTGGCGATCGTTCCATAGTGCACTGAAGCGTCTCCTCGTCTCGGACGTCATCATCAGAACTTGTGAAGGCATGACCGGAGTGCTGACGATTCTGTATGTGACCAACATAAAGGGAATCAGCATTGCCTGGTATAGCACCCTGATCGCCATCCAGATGCTCACTTCAATCGTCGTTTACCTTCCGGCAGGAAAGATAGCTGATCGAATCGGACGCAAGCCTTTCGTGATCGCTACGTTCCTGAGCTTCGCACTCTTCCCGTTGGCCGTTATGTTGGCGTCGAGTTTTTCGTTTCTAGTTCTGGCTTTCATTGTTGGCGGATTGCGCGAGATCGGCGAGCCCTCGCGGAAGGCAATGATTGTTGATTTTGCAGAAGAGGGTGTTCGCGCACGTTCTGTTGGGCTCTATTACCTGGTGCGGAGTTTGTCGATTACACCTGCCGCACTGGTGGGTGGGTTGTTATGGAAGATTGCGCCGCAAGTGCCATTTGTTACTGCTGCAATAATTGGAATGGCGGGCACAGTAGTTTTTGCAATAACCGTCGAAGAGCAAAACGCCAGCTAAAGGAGGCTCAAAATGATCATGGAAGGCATCCTAAGAGATATTCATTACTCTATACGTGGGCTCCGCAAACAACCCGGCTTCACATTGCTCGTGGTCCTCGTATTGGCATTCGCCATCGCAGCCAACAGCTCCATCTTCAGTATCGTGAACGCAATGATATTGAAGCCCTTGTCTTTCAAAGATCCGCATCAGCTAGTCTGGATTTGGGCGACACGCAAGACTGTTAGTCGGGCGTTCTTCTCAATTCCAAACTTTATCGATACACGCGACCAGAACCAGACACTGGCAGATGTTGCACCGCTCGCAATCTGGCCCGCAAACCTGACTGGTCAGGGAGAAGCTGAACGTTTGCAGGGTGTACGAATCTCGGCTAACGCAATGCAGATGCTTGGAGTCGAAGCCGTGGCGGGGCGTTCCTTAGTGCCCGAAGATGACAATGCAAGTAATGCTCGCGTCGCTATGCTTAGCTACGGCTTGTGGCAAAGGCGTTTCGGCGGCGCAAGCGAAACGGTGGGCACAACCCTTACGCTCAACGGCGACCCTTACATAGTAATTGGAATTCTGCCACCACGTTTTGTCATCCCGAATGCGGAGACCGAAATTCTCGTCCCCTTGAGGATGGACCAGGACCCGCGACGCACTGAACGTGGCTCTAATTTTCTACGAGTCCTGGCCCGGCTAAAACCCGGCGTTACTGCGGCGCAGGCCCAGGCGGACCTCACCGGGATTAGTAATCGCCTGCGTGTTCAGTATCCCGACGATAACGACAATCTCACACCTCCCCGCATTCTGGCGCTACAGGATGAAGTTGTCGGAAGTTACAGCGATGGGCTGTGGTTAATACTCGCCGCCGTGGTTCTCGTATTGCTGATTGCGTGTGCAAATCTCGCGAACTTTCAGTTGGCCCGTGCAGCCTCGCGACGCAGGGAGATGACTATACGCGCAGCGTTGGGCGCCAGGCGGCTAGTTCTGATGCGTCAGTTGTTAGTTGAAAGCATGCTGCTCGCAATAATAGGCGGGGGATTAGGCCTGCTACTGTCG
>DASROI010000034.1:0-14072 GCA_035646955.1 Pyrinomonadaceae bacterium | reverse complement strand
AACAGGGTTAGTTCCATCTGGCCGCTCTGCTCATGAGACAAGACTGTAGCCGCGTACTTCCTGGCCCCTGACTCAGGCAAGAGAAACCCTCGAGCGGTTGGCGTCTCTTTCTCCGTGCAAAGACCCTTAGCATGAAGCCAGCGCAAATGTCGTGTTAGGAACACAAACACGTTGGCGTAGTCACCGATCGCGTAAAGCCACGAGTCATCACGATAAATGCCGGATGGTACATAGGCAGGATTCGAAGGGTTGGTCTTCTCTGATACTTCGATGAACAAATGCCCGGTCTGACTGAAGCGGGTGTCGAGTTTGATCTCGATGCCGCCGCTATTCTCTCCGCGTTCGAATTGATAGCGCTTGCTTTGGTATTGGACCACTACGATCCCGCGTTCAAAGAGTAGAGAGTTGACGAAATTAATTGGGTTGTTGCATTGACTTAGCGCGGATGGTAATTCCCTGGTTGCCAAGCACAAGTAGACTCCGTGCCTGGCCGAAAGGCGCACTGGAAGGTGAGTACGACAGAACATAACGGTTTTTCCTTAACTCGTCGCAAATGCCTTTCGCCGCATCTCCCGGCTGGTCTATTGAATAAATCTGACCTCCAGTACCTTCTGCGAGCTTATCGATCACAACTTTAGGCTTTGGCACATCCCGCCGAATAGCACCACGTGTACGATCCACGGCTTGCACAGCATAGACCATTATGTTTTCAGACTGCAGTTCGGCGAGTGTATCTTCAAACGTGCCCTTACTTCCTCGATCGAGACCGTCGCTAATTACCACGATGATCCGCTTCTGGCCCGTCAAGGGTCGGAGTGCTTGCTCAACCACGGCGCGGATAGCGTCGAAAAGATGTGGCTGGCCCTTCTTACGAAACAACTTTAAAGACGATTCGATCGACTTTGCATCGTCGGTCCAATCAGCAACGATTTCGGCCTCTTCGTCATAACCCACAATCAAAAGCTTGTCGCCTTGAAAAATCTCGTAGGCAAACTCGCGCGCTGCGGCTTCAAGTTTCTCCACATCGGCCCGAATTGAGAGCGAATTGTCTACCAGAAGCACGATGTGGGCCGGAGATGGATCGGGCGTGAAATTCTTGATCGACTGCTCGACACCATTGTCGTAGACCGACACTTCCTTACTGGTGATCGGATTGGTGCGATTATCCTCACGACGGGCGACAACGTTTACGGTTACACCGCCGCTGCTGTTGGCGGCCGGACGAACACCAGACTGGGCCAAAACAGTGAGAGCTAATAGCGAGGCTACGAGCAGGCTGGCACTGAGCAGTCGGAAATTCGTAGTTTTGAAAAAGGACGTTGAAGAGGAAGATAACACCCGCATGCTAGGGTTTAAATCGGCCTAATCCGTTCCTGACTTGGAAGGCGACGGTTTGTCGGTCTTTTTGGCCGAAGAACTTTCTTTACTTTTAGTTTCGGTTTTCTTCTCGGACGAAGACTCGGATTCAGACTTCCCTTTGGACGTTGCCTTGCTGGCATAGTCGGTCACATACCAACCTGAACCTTTGAACTGAATAGCCGGGGCTGAAATGACTCGTTCGAGTTTACCGCCGCATTTCTTGCACTTTGTTGGGGGTTTGTCGTTAACCTTTTGATAGACTTCGCTTCTTGTCTGGCATTTCTTACATTCGTATTCGTAAATCGGCATTTAATCGGGTGTTCTCCTTAGTTTCCGTCCCGAAAGTATAAGGGTCGAGCTCGCAGCCCGTCCAATAGGGTTAGCGGGTTAAGGGCTCAGAAGGAAGAATGGATAATTATCATTGATACTTGAAGAGAGCGTTAAAGAATCGAGACTCCCCAGAATCCCGCAGTTGGGAAGGGTGGCAAACAGACGTGCTCACTAGAATCCCGCAGTTAGGAAGGGTGGCAGAGCGGCAGATGTCAATACCCTCCTTACCCGAATCCAGCGACGCCCCCGCTCTCCTGACGTACTGATAGTTGATCACAAAGGGCAGACAGTTTTGAGTAAGTGTCATGAGCATGAAGAGCGGGGGCGTTGCTGGGTTCGAGTATGGGAGAAGAGTGTCCACGCGCTCTGCCACCCTTCCTAACTGCGGGATTCTAGTAAGTTGAGCACAAATGTCTGGTCTGCCACCCTTATCGATACTTCAACCGTTACCGAGAGCCCTTCATTCCTTCGATCAAATCCTTATAAAAACGGCCGCCCAGCACGTTGTACCCGGCCGAAGTAAGATGGACGCGATCCGCTTGGGCCAGCCCGGCTCTCAACCATCGGTTCATTGAACCGGCGCCTCCCATTGCCTCATACGTACTCCAAAAGGCAGCCTTATTCAGCATTGCAACCTCACGAAGAGAGTCGTTCATAAGCCTTAGCCGCGTTCCAACATCTACATCTGCGCGATCGGGTGGGCCAACAATCAAGATTGAGGCTTTAGGTGCAGCCGCCCGCAAACGCTGAATAATTTCGCCGTAAAGGGATTGATACGATTGACTGGTCCATGGCCCATCAGTCAATTCGTTCGTACCGTAAGCCAGGATAATCAGATCTGGAGCAAGTGCTTTAATAGCAACATTGAAGGCTGGCCCATTCCAACCAAGTACACGGCTTGCCCTGGCGCCGTTGATACCAAACACGTCATAACGAACCCCGGGCGCAATACGCTCGGCCACAATTCCCAAAATTCGCACCTTGCCGCTGTCGAGTGTTCGCAGTTCCAGACGGTGCGAGCCAGAATCCGGCAGATCAAAGGTCAGATAGTCCAATTTTACAGTTCGCGCTGACAACGACAGCGGTTCTTGCAATTCGTTGCTTCCGTCTATCTGAATTTCAACCGAGCCACCGCCTGGCTCTCGAACAAAGAAGACCTCGAAGTGATTGCAAGCTGTCTCAACCCAGGCCCGTTGGCCGGCTACAGTTGTCATCAAGTTGATCCCCGCTGGACCATAGAGACGATCTGCAGAGTAATTTCCTCCGATACCCTGGACCACCCAGCCCTCGGTCGCTCCGGAATTTACCCTCGCGCGCCTCGTTGCCATCGGATTACCGGGCACGATAAAGCCGGGACCTCCATCACCAAACTCCGACTGCAGCCGTTCGCGAATCGATCGCGTCAGGACGTCAGCGGCAACGTGCGAGTCTCCAAAATGCATAATGCGAACCGGCTCGAGTCGACTGCCTGTCTTTATCTGGTCCAGCGCGTCGAAAAAATGGTCCAAGGCCTCCGGGTTTACAATCCCTGCTCCGGACTTCTTTATGGTTTTTACTTGAACCCCATCCATCGAGGAGGATGAAGAAAGCGGCAGGAGTAGAAGCAGGCAGAGACTTGTGTACACTATTAACTTCATCGCACCTATAAATCGCAGTACAGCAAGGTTTGGGTCAACCGTGCTTGCCACAGTAATACCCCTGTGAGAGCATACGTTTTCCCTTCGTTTATACATTTCTCAAGGGCTGGACAGCTGCAAAATGACAACGCCTGCAACCGATAGTCGCCGCGTCTCAAAGAAAGCGAAATCATTTACTGAATCTGTGATTCGAGAGATGACTCGAGAGTCACTGAAGTATAGCGCAGTTAATCTGTCGCAGGGCTTTCCCGACTTCGCCGCCCCGGAAGATATCAAGCGCAAGGCGATGGAAGCGATCGCCAACGACGTGAACCAATATGCGATCACGTGGGGTTCAAAGGATTTTCGCGATGCGATCGCCCGCAAAACTGAATGGCACCTTGGTTTGGATGTCGATCCGGAGACCGAAATCACTGTTACATGCGGATCCACCGAGGGAATGATCGCGGCGATGATGGCAACCGTCGACCCGGGTGAGGAAGTTATCGTTTTCGAACCTTATTACGAAAACTACGCGCCCGACGCGATACTTTCTGATGCGCGCCCAAGATACGTGCCATTGCGCGAACCAGATTGGTCCTTTGATCGCGACGAGCTGCGGTCTGCCTTCAACGCCAACACCAAAGCAATCATCATCTGTAATCCTAATAACCCGACAGGAAAAGTCTTTACTCGCAACGAGCTTGAATACATCGCAAGTCTTTGTCGTGAATTTGACGCCCTCTGCTTTACTGATGAGATCTACGAACACATTCTCTATCCGCGCGAAGGCGCCGAGATAGCTCACATCTCAATGGCTCAGCTCGAAGGCATGAGAGAGCGCACCGTGGTCGTTAATTCGATGTCAAAAACCTATTCGGTCACAGGCTGGCGAGTTGGATATTGTATTGCACCGCCTGAAGTCACCAGTGGTATTCGCAAGGTCCATGATTTCTTAACTGTGGGCGCGGCGGCTCCATTGCAGGCGGCTGGAGCGTATGCCCTATCTCTGCCTCGCGAATATTACGATGGATTAGAAACGGAATATCGAGCGCGACGGGATTTACTTCTGCCAGTGCTGGAAGCAGCTGGATTTCGCGCTTTTGTTCCGGATGGAGCTTATTACGTGATGACGGACATTTCGTCATTTGGTTTTCCAAATGACGTAGAGTTCACAAAGCACTTGATCCGTGAAGTCGGCGTCGCTTGCGTTCCTGGTTCGAGTTTCTACAGTGGCTCTGATAAGGGAACGCAGCAAGTGCGTTTCTGTTTTTGCAAGAAAGACGAGACGCTGAATCGTGCCGCGGAACGGCTATCGAAGTTGCACGCTAAAATTTGAGTGAGTCGATTCATTCACCATTCGGATTTCTCCCCTTGAATCATGACCGCCTTTTCCCTGGGCCAACGCCGGGTTTTCATCTTGTCTACATAATTATGATGCGTCTATCTCTCGTTATTCTTGCCCTATTCCTAACTTTTTCAGTAGCACAGGCCCAGCAGATGGCTGATTCTGAATTTAGTGTCGCCATCGAGAACCCTGCCTATTCAAAGAATGGACCTCGACTTCTTTTCGACGAGGCGCACAACAACTTTCACACCGCGGATGGTCGTTACAAACCCTTCGCGGATCTCGTCTTCAGCGATGGCTACCGGCTTGTTCGAAATCGAAAACCGTTTACCAAAGAATCGTTGAGCAGCTTTAAGGTCCTGGTGATTGCGAACGCGCTCGGTGCAGAGGAAATGGACGACGAGGGTGCAGACAAGCCCGCCTTCACCGATGAAGAATGTGAAGCCGTACGCGATTGGGTCAAAGACGGAGGCGGTCTGTTGTTGATAGCAGACCACACTCCGTTCGGGGGTGCCGCGCAAACTCTCGCAAAGCAATTCGGAGTCGAGATGAGCAACAGCTTTACTCATGATCAGGCGAACTCGTTAAAGGATGAAAGTACATTTTTGATCTATTCGCGCGAAAATAAGTTGCTGGGTGAGCATCCGATCATTGAAGGGCGCGATAGTGCTGAACGCATCAACAAGGTCATGACTTTTACGGGACAGTCATTGAAAGGGCCGGCTGACAGTGTCGCACTGTTGAAACTGGCAGACTCGGCGAAAGATGTACCTGACCGAGAAGCAAAAACATCGATTTCGGCCGCCGGTCGAGCTCAAAGTGTCGCCTTAAAGTTTGGGAAAGGCCGCGTCGTGGTCCAGGGCGAGGCCGCGATGCTTTCAGCTCAAGTGGCCGGTCCCGAAAAGTTCAAAATGGGGATGAATGTCGAAGGCACCGACGACAAGCAATTTGCGCTAAATATCGTCCACTGGTTATCGGGCGCACTTAAGTAAGGGTGCTGCGGCGGATGTGGGACACCAAACGACAATTGGTATGGTTGGCGGGCGGTCTAATCATCGGCACCTATGTCGCTTATTCAGATTCTTTTCTTGATGATGGAACCTTTGTTCCACGGTTCTTCATCTTCATGGAGACACTGGTCCTCATCATCATCGGCGTTCTTTTCTACTTCTATTCAAGAAAGAAGAGTTAGGTTTCAACCCAACCCGCTTTGCACACCCATTAAGCCTTCGTTCGCGTTATTTCGTGTGTCTTCGTGGATCGCCTTGTCTTGGAGCGTAAACACGATCCACCAAACCACACGAAATAACGGATACACGAAACCGAGGGATTGGGATATCTACTTTTCTATAACTCCAGCTTCACCACGCCATCTTCCACCACGACATCGTAAGTCTTGATTCGATCTGAAACGGTGAGACACTCGCCGGTGCGGACGTCAAACTGCCAACCATGCAAGCTGCATTCAACGATATGGCCGCACAACTGTCCCTCAACTAGCGAAGCTCCCCAATGTGGACACCGATGATCGGTGGCATAGAATTCGCCGTTGATGTTGTACAGCGCGAGTTTCTCACCCGTGGGAAGTTCGACTAGCATTGAATTACCAGGGGGAATATGGGCGGCTTTGGCGATTTCGATCTCCTGCTGCTGATTCTCAGCCTGATTTATTGTGTTATTTGAGTCAGTATCGAATGACTGCATTAGATGGATGGTAACAAAACACGGGTTTGCCAACCATTTGGGTCTGTCATCAAAGCAAGAAATGAAGCATTATTACGTTCTATATCTCCACGGCGCGAATGCTCTCCCGGAGCGCCGACAATCAGGTGAAGAGGAGAGAATATGAAACGACTATTAATGCTAATCGGAATACTGGCGACCCTTGGTCCAACGATATCCGTGTATAGCCAGGCAACACAACAAACAACCCGAGAAGAATCAAAACGATCTACCCGGGTGATGGTGAGCGGCGATTCGCTGATCCAGGCTCAACCCGATACCGCCATTCTTGTATTGTCCGTCGTAAGCCAGGCGAAACGAGCCATCGACGCTCAACAAGAGAACGCTACAAAGAGTCAGGCTGTTTTAAATGCCCTAAAAAGTGCAGCAGGAACTGGCGCGGAAATAAAGACCAGCGGCTACAGTGTTGAACCACAACGCGTTTACAAGGAAGGCCAGCCGCCGACCATAACCGGTTACGAAGCAAGGAACAGCGTGACTGTTACCACGAGTGATCTAAGTCGCTTAGGGGCAGTCATCGATGCTGCTGCGACGGCCGGAGTAAATGACATTGATGGTATTACTTTTACGCTGCGCCAGGACAGATTGGCCCGGGACAGAGCTTTAAGTGAAGCCACGCGCGAAGCAATGAGCAAAGCCCAGGTAATAGCGCAAGCTTTAGGTGGACGGGTGGTAAGGATCGTCGAAGTCCAGGAAGAAGGATTTCAACGACCGCCGCAACCAATCTACCGCGGGGCTGAAGCGATGGTGGCTCGTGATAAGTCAACACCAATCGAAGTTGGTTCGCTCGACATCAGTTCCAGGGTTCAGTTGATCGCAGAGGTCGAACCGAACCTGTAAGATAGTTTTGCGCGTTTCCCCAGGTTTCTTCCCCGTTATTTGAGCGAGGATCAACTTCCTCGCTCAACGGCCCCCTTTTAAAAAACGGATTTCTCGTGTGACTGCGGGTTGCGCGAAGCTTTACCTTGCGAGGAGGGTGCAATGGCCAGATATAGAAACGACGAGGACGAACGCGATTTTGATCCGCGACGTGAGCGTGAGCATTACAGAAGAGAAGCACTGGGAAGTTATGACGAGCCATACATTCGTCGCTACGAGGCTGATCGACGTCCTGATTACAACCAGGGTCGCTTTGGCGAGCGAGCCCAATATGAACGTGATGAACCGCGCTATAGCGAACCGCGAGACCGACTGCGCGACGATTGGAGACGCAGTTCGCTTTACGACATTCGAGGTGATTTGTCGTCCAGCCGTGACCGTGAATATTCTCGCGATTTTCGGTCGCGCTTACGTTGTCGCGACATCATGACTCGAGATCTTGCAGTTGCCACGCGCGATTCAAGTCTTACGCAAGTGGCGCTAATGATGAAGCAGGAAGACACCGGAGTGATTCCAGTAGTAGATTACGACTCTGCCGGCAATGGACGCGAAAAAACGGACGCTAATTATGACCCGCGTAATACACCTTCGCGCGGCAAGCTAATGGGCCTGATCACGGACCGCGACATAGTTATACGCGCTGTCTCTGAAGGCAAAGACTGCGGCGCCTCTCGCGCTGAAGACATCATGTCGACTGATATTCACACGGCATCGCCCAATGATCGAGTGGTTGACGTGATCCGTAAAATGGGAAATAAGCAGGTGCGTCGTATTCCGGTAGTGAATGACAACGGCTACCTCGTTGGAATGATCTCGATGGCTGATGTCGCAATCGAGACACCAGAAGATCGCGAATTAAGTGATGCGTTGGAGGAGATTTCCAAAGGTTCTTCTTTCTGGAATAGACTCTTTGGTTAACTGATGGATGCGACAGTTCTGACGGCCGGAATAGTCAAGGGAATTGACCTTCCGGTCGTCAATTTTCCTCGGTGCTCCAACTTCGCTTTTCTCAAACACCTTTTTTGACTTATGCTCTGCTCATGCGAAAACTTGATTTCGAAGTCTCCCTGGTCCGTCCAGACCGGCGAGTAAAACCGTCAGGACGTTTATGGAACCCATCAGCCGACGTGTATAAGTCGGATGATGGATGGTTGGTAAAGGTCGATTTGGCCGGCATCTGTTCAGACGATTTGGAGATTGAAATTCACGGTGCGAACCTGACCCTTCGCGGTTGTCGCCGGGATACTCATTATCGCGAAGGGTATATTTACCACCAAATGGAAATCACCTATAGCCGTTTTGAAAAAACAATTGAGTTCCCTTCACCGATCGAAGGAGCATCTGTCGCTCGCGACTACACTGACGGATTTTTAATAGTTCACATACGCACTCAATAGTTATTGCGATCTCCTACAAGCCCTGAAGTTGATGAAATGGGTTACTTACTATGTCCGAAACTCCAGAAAAAGTTCAGCCAGAAACGATACCGAACACGACTGAAACACAGCCAAAGCCAACCGAGGAACTCCGTTTTTCGGCGCAGTCGAATACTGAGCCGTTCGAGATAGCAGTTCTGGCGCTGCAAAATTTGACGTTGTTTCCAGAAACTGTCGTGCCGCTGGGTGTCGGCCGGCCCCGGTCAATTGCTGCAGTAGAGTCAGCGCTTGCCACTCAGGAGAAACTTCTAGGCTGTATCACCGTCCGTTCCACGAACTCGGATGAAGCGGATGCTGCTCCGGCGGATCTTTACGGAGTAGGAACGCTCGTAATGATCAAGCGCATGGAGCGCGCGGGCGAAGCAATGCGCATCGTGGTCCAGGGGACAGAGCGGGTTAGAGTGAAGGAGTGGAAGCAAACCGATCCACATCTGCGCGCCGTGGTCCAAATCCTTCCAGAGCCGCGCATCGTCGATGCGGAACAGGTTGAAGCGGCAAAAAGAAATTTGCAGCAAATGATCCAGGAAGCATTGGCCTTGCTTCCCAACGTTCCACCAGAAGTGCGTATTGCTGTGCTCGGGTCAGTTGACGCTGTGCGACTCGCTTACTTCCTCGGCTCGATCCTGAATCTGGGAGTCGAGGAAGAGCAGAAGATGCTCGAGGCTGATACCGCGGATGAACTTTTGCGTTTGGCCCATGCCAACCTGGCGCGTGAGCTCGAGATTTTGCAACTCCGCTCGAAGATCGCTTCCGAAGCACAAACTGAAATGGACAAGGCGCAGCGGGATTATGTTTTGCGCCAGCAAATGCGCGCCATTCAAAAGGAATTGGGTGAGGACGAGGGTGGTGAAGCAGCCGAAGCAGAGTTACTTCGCGAACGACTCGAAAAGGCAGATTTACCTGACGAGGTCAGAACTGAAGCTGACCGTGAATTAAAGAGGATGCAACGATTGCCGGCTGCTGCCCCGGACTATCATGTCATCCGCACGTATCTTGAATACGTGTTGGAACTGCCGTGGCGAAAAGCTTCCGAGGACAAGTTGGACCTGGCCGAGGCTCGCAAGATTCTCGATGAGGATCACTATGGCCTCGAAGATGTCAAAGAAAGAATCCTGGAGTTCCTCGCGGTCATCAAACTGCGGCCCGACACGAAGAGTCCGATTATCCTTTTTGTCGGACCTCCAGGCGTGGGTAAAACATCCTTAGGTCGCTCGATCGCGCGAGCGTTGGGTCGCCAATTTGAACGAATGTCACTTGGTGGTGTTCGTGATGAGGCGGAACTCAGGGGTCATCGCCGAACGTACATTGGCGCCCTGCCTGGCAGGATTGTTCAGTCGATTCGCCGTGCCGGTGTGAACAATCCAGTTCTAATGCTGGATGAGATTGACAAGCTTGGTAACGACTATCGCGGGGACCCGTCTGCGGCGCTGCTGGAGATACTGGATCCGCAGCAGAACAATTCATTTCGTGATCATTATCTTGATCTCCCTTTTGACTTGTCACGAGTCTTCTTTATCGCGACGGCCAATCAACTTGGACCAATTCCGGCGCCGCTGCGAGACCGGATGGAAATCATTGGCCTGGCCGGGTACAGCGATAGAGAGAAGCTCGAGATTGCTCGCCGTTATTTGATACCGCGACAGACGAGCGAGAATGGATTGACGGGTGGGCAACTGCAAATATCCGACGAAGCTGTCGAGCTAATTGCCGCTCGCTACACTCGTGAAGCAGGTGTACGCCAGCTTGAGCGAACCATCGGCAGCATAGCGCGCAAGGTTGCGCTGGCAATCGCCCAGGCACAGAGCGAAAGTGTTAAGGTCGAAGCTTCTGATATCCGTGAGTATCTTGGACCACCAAGATTCTATCCTGAGCAAGCTCGAAAGGAATTACCCGCCGGTGTAGCCACCGGCATGGCCTGGACGGAGATGGGTGGAGAGGTTCTGTTTATCGAAGCCACCTTGCTGCCCGGCGGAAGGGGTCTGACAATTACCGGTCAACTGGGTGAAGTGATGCAGGAATCGGCACGGGCGGCGCAGTCATACCTCTGGTCACACGCGGCCGAATTTGGTATCGATCCAATTTTCTTCAAGGAATTTGGAGTTCACCTCCACGTTCCCGCGGGAGCTATTCCCAAGGATGGACCAAGCGCCGGCGTCACAATTACGTCGGCACTTGCATCGTTGTACACAGGTAGAAGAGTCAGGTCAGACACGGCCATGACCGGGGAAATAACCCTATCAGGACTAGTGTTTCCCATCGGCGGCGTAAAAGAGAAAGTGCTGGCGGCTCACCGCGCTGGTATTCGTCGTATCTTGTTGCCGCAGCGAAATGAAGCTGACACGGACGACATACCGGAAGACGTGAGAAAGGACTTGCAGATAATTTTTGTATCTCGAATTAGTGAGGTGCTGGACGCAGCGTTGGAAGTATTAGTAGCAAATCCTCCACCGGCTCCACTCATCACTGATTCATCTCAGGGGAGTCGAAGGACCGAACCGGAGTCAATTGCCGTGAAACCAGCCTGAGCCCGCGATCGAATGGTCGTCCTTCGGGACTTTCAAAACCTGTGTCGTCGCCAAAGGTTAGGAAATCGAAAATTAGAGAAATACTCTTGATCGGGCCCGTATAATTGTTGCGCATATAGTGTTCCAAACCCTGGAATATTTCCTTACGCATCTTGAAGGTTCGAACCTCACCCGGTTGAATGGGGACGTCTTCAGCCGTGGGCCGCTCACCGATTCTACTGATGAATTCATTTCGGCCGTACCGGAAGCCGGATCCATAATAATTCTTATCCGAAAGCTTTAACTCCCAAATGGTCCATAAAAGCGATATCGAGTAGATCGGACGCGTCCCCGTTATTCTGCAGTTCCACCTCAAAGTCTTCGGGCCAGTTTGGGTTCTCAAGATCCTGGAACGCCTCCTCCTTCTCTTTCCTTGAGCTTCACTTTGATGGGCAAATGGTCAGGAATACGATTATCAAACTTCCGTTTCTCCTTAACCTCTTGCGCTAACGTTGTCACACTAGCTACAGCAAAGCCGACAAAAATCAACAGAATCGTCGTGGTGGCAGATACCGATAAAGTAATCAGTTTAGATTTTTGATTAGCAAAGCCTGGCCGGAAACCAAAAGGAAGAGGCAGGGTTGAGCCGCACTTTATGAGGTAGTGAAGTCATATAACTCTCTGATAATTCGGCGTGCTTGACCCAAGATGCAATCCTGGACCAGAGCACGCCGACTTTAACCTTCAAAAAGCCCTAAGGCAGGGCTTCAATATTCAGATAGAACTTGAACGAGCCTGATACTTGCACGCCGAGCAGGAACTGCACGTTGATGCTCGCACCGGCAGCTAGCGGAGTCGCTAAGGTTACCGTCCCGGCTGACATTGAGCTGTTTAGCGATCCTCCACTTGCTTGAGTTGGCGGCTGCTCCAGCGTCGTGCCCTGCACTGTGATTGAACACGGAGTTGAAGCTGAGCCAGTGGAGGCTAAGCACGTCGCTGGATCGTTAACGCTATTAACAACTACCAGGGACGAGCTTAAGGCTCGAACATCGGCAATACCTGCCGGCACCGGGAACGAACTGATGTCGATGATGCGGAACCGCAATCGAGTTACAGGGGCACCGGTGTTGTTTACAAATCTACGACGAATCGAGAGAGTTCCGTTGGTCCCATTCGTCACCGGAGCAAAGTCGCGGACGCGGTTCGGAGTTCCGCCGGCCGGCGCCGTGGTGTCGAGCAGGAGTGCCGATATTGACGAGTTCTGAAGTCGCGTAGCTGCGAGGTTTTCTGGACCAGGCGCTCCCATATGTTGACCAGCAGGGGTGTTTGTCGCCTGCGTATCGGCGAAAATGAAATCGGTGAAATTGTTATTCTTATCCACCGGGAATTGAGTGCTACAACCTCCGAAGATCGCGGGATTACCACCCTTACCGCACTGATCGCGTTGGAAGCTATATTCAAGCGTGGAGCCCGCAACTGCCGGAAGGGTAGTACCCTCTCGCAACAAGTCGCAGAAGCCACCCGTGTTCGTGCCAAACCCAACACCATCGAGTGAGTTAAGACTCGAGAGATTTGCTATGTTGGTTGTACTGAACAACCCGACATTTGCATCCGATTCGATGTCGAAGCTCAATGTTGAGTCGCCGGTAGCCGCTGCTGTCCCTCCATAGTTCGAGAGGCTGTATTGAGATCCAACTAAAAGGTAGTGTCCGCGAGCGGGTATCACGGTGCCGTTGGGAATTGTCCCGATCAGGACTGGTGCTGCACCGCAGTTAGCACCCATCTTGAACAATCCATAACCCGGTGATACATCAGAAGCGGCAACAGTGAGCGGCGAATCACTGTTGTTGTAAACCTCAACAAAATCATCACCAGCTCCCGCGGGTCCACTTGTACGCAGCTCACTGATTAAAACCGTGCCTGGCTGATTGTTAATTAAAATTGTCCCAGTGGCAGTGCCATTAGCGATAGTTCCGTTGATCGGATTGGAAAGAATCACGAGGAACGTTTCGTTTGACTCGGACATATTGTTATCAGACAGGATTGGAACGCTGATCGTCTTAAGTTGTTCACCCAGGCCGAAGTTCACAGTCCCTGACGTAGCGGTGTAATCCTGGCCTCCAATCGCGTGGTTCACCGCAGGTGGCTGATCTTGCGTTGTGAAGTTCACCGATACTCCACCAGCACCCGCTGGCGCGGTCAACGTTACGGTGAAGATCATGTTGACTGACCCTGACGGAGGTTCAGCAACCTGCGCATTATGAATGGTGATTGGCAGATTGCCCACGACGATCGTGTTACTGGTTCCGGTAATCGGAGCGGTCACCGTGTCGGTGGCGGTGATCGTTTGATTGCCGGGAGTATTCATTGTCGCGCTGAACGTGCCTACGCCATTGGTCAGAGTGCTGTCCGCTGGCAAGACTGCAGCGCCATCCGTGCTGGTGAAGTGGACCGTTCCGGTATAACCCGTGGCCGTATTGTTGAATTGATCCTGGGCCGTCACCGTGAAGTTAAAGGCTACGTTAAGTGCAACATTGGCTGGCGCGCTCACCGCAAGATGCGTCGCGGCTAGTGCACTTACCGCAATCGTATTGCTGGTGCCGGTGATCGAAGCACTCACCGTGTCGGTGGCAGTGATCGTCTGGTTGCCGGCAGTTCTGAGTGTCGCGCTGAACGTACCGACACCGTTGGTTAACGTACTATTAGCGGGTAGCGTTGCATTGCCGTCAGTGCTGGTGAAGTGGACAGTGCCCGCATAACCAGTCACGGTGTTGTCGAATTGATCCAGCGCAGTCACTGTAACGTTGAACGATGAACCTGCGTTGGCGGAAGCCGGTGCTGTCACCGCAAAATGCGT
>DASROI010000033.1:0-30383 GCA_035646955.1 Pyrinomonadaceae bacterium | reverse complement strand
ACCAGCGCGTTCAGCCCTCAAGCGAACATGATGTGCGTCGACTACTTCCCAATCAGGCGAAGAGTCTCCGTCACCAAGCCCCTCGATCGGCTCATTGCTGGTTACCGTCAACACACAATCAACCGAGCAGTTATCGGTTGCCGTGTAGTTCACAGTTACTGGCTCCATCTGATGATTGGCGGGCCACAGTATCGGTCTGTCAACTGAGGCCTCACTGACAACCGGGAATTCCGTGTCGTTCACTGTTACCGTAAACGAACACGAATCGGTTGTCCCATCAAGTCTGGTACCAGTGATGGTGACCGTCGTTATACCAACCGGGAAGAGCGTTCCTGACTCCTGAGTGGCAGTCACGGTTCCGCAGTTTCCAGTGTAGGTCGGCATCGGATAGTTGACGATCGCACCGCACTCTCCAGCATCATTTGAAACTGTGATGTTGGATGGACAGGTCAGAGCGCAGGCGCCGGAGCAACACAGTCGGGTTGCACCAAAAATCTTGACTGAGTCGACCCGCATTCCGCCTCCGGTCGGGCTGGTTCCCGTGTCGAAGGCCAGGTGCCAACGTAGCTGAGCGTTTTGTCCGTAAGCTGCGGCCGGTAGAACTACCGTGGTAGTGATGAAACCACCCGAGCTTCCAGTCCATGCCGCACGGCCTGTTAGTACGCTGTCGGTGTTGGCGATGGTTCCATTGTATCCGCCTTCGACAAAGCTTCCGCCGGCGGCTGTGATTTCCTGGAAGGGTCCAGCGTTGATGCTGATTTCCAGAATGCCACCGTCAAAAGTCGGTTCTGTGTTGAAGTTATTTCTGAAAGAAAGTCTGACGCCTGGATTGGTTCCTTCGGCCGGGGCGTTGGGAATCGCAATTACAGGAGATGTCAGGGTGCTTTCTCCCGGTGTAGTCGAGCCCGCTCCAAATGCTGAGTTCGGCGGGGTTGAATTGGTTGTGTTCGTTACCCACGCGACTGGCGTTACACCTGTGCCAACTCTGGCGGTGGTCCATCCGAGTGGAAGCGCTGGAGCCGCAACTCCATCGAACTCCTCAGTAAAGACGGGGGCTGAAGTTTGAAGAACTCCGAGAGTGAACGGAACGGAGAAGTTACCTAAATCCGTTGCGCCATCCTGGAGATGGAATGTCAGCGTGATCGTATCGCCACAACTCGCGTCATTCGAGAAGTGGAAATCGCGATTCGCGGTCGTGCCCGGATCGACCGCACCATAAACTTCAGGTCCAGTCGGGAAGGTCACGCCGCCAGTTGGTAACAAGGTGACGACCAGATTTTGCGTTGGTCCTGGTCCAATGTTGGAGACGCCGAAACTGACTGTGACGTCTTCACCTGGATCCACAACACCGTTGGCCGGCGCGCAGCCCTCGGCAACGATGGTTGCACCGGCATTTCTAACTACTGGTAACTGCCGACCAGCGATGCCGATTTCCCAGATACCGCGTCCGTGTGTTGCAACTCTGAGCAGACGCTGAACGTCGGAAATCTTCACGTCAAAAACTGCAACGCGAGGAAGTCCCGTTCCATACGGAGACCAGTTGGCGCCGCCGTCAGTTGATTGATAGACGCCAATATCAGTGCCGGCGAACAGCACATTGGAGTTTTGTGGGTCAATAGCGATTGAGCTCACGGGCACTTGCGGAATTCCGTTACTTGACGGGACCCAGGTGGGTGTCGGTGAATTCAAGTCAGTCGTCTTAAATATCTGTTGGCCCAACGGTGGTGAAAAGCTTGTGAAGCTGACGTACGCGGTGAACTTGTTGTTGGGGTCGATTACAGCACGCCCAATCGAATTCCGCGTCGGATCAGCCGGATTGGGAGCAGGGAAATTTGCTCCTGTTACATCTGTAAGCGTCGCGGAACCTGTGGTAGTGGCAAATACTTTGCCGTCTCGCATTCCGACGATTCTTACGTTGTCGTCTTGTGGTGAGATACCAATGGTTGTCAGCACGACCCCAGCGGCACCAAGCGGACCCTGACTAACGAGGGCCATCGTGTCGCCGCGGTTCGTTGAACGATACAGACGGTCAGTTCCGAAGTAGAGAGTATTCGGATTTCCTGGCCCTTGTGCCATCGGCGCATAAAACAACACGGCGTCTGCGCAACGAATACCGTTGTTGGACGCGGTTCCTGAACAGCCGCGGAAAGTCCAACCGGAGAATTGGCCATCAGCGTTTGCCGCGGTACTTGCAGCGCGCTCGAAGCCAATTTGACTGTTGGTCTGATTGAAGAACGTGTGGTACATCAGCACGTTCGTCGTATCCTGGGCGTTGGTGTCGATAATTGCGTAACCACCGTCACCGTCGCGACAGTGACTCCAGGTCCCGTTTGCCGCAAGACAATTGGTTCCGTTGTCTTGAGTTCCACCCATCAAGAAGAACCGATCGTAGGGGTGTTGTGCGACACCCTGGAACTGAGTAGCGCTGAAGTCGGCATTGTTGAGACTGACCCAGGTTGTTCCATTGTTAGTAGAGCGCCAAATGCCACCATCACTGCCGGTGTAAACGACGTTCGGATTTGATGGAGCAATCGCCAGCGCATGCTCGTCAGCATGCAGGGTATTGTCATTTCGAGCAAAGCTCGCCCCAGCGTTAGTTGACCGCTTCATCACCTCGATTGAGCACGCTGCGTTACCGCCACGTGCAGCTCCGCCGAGATGAATCGTCTGGTTGTCTGGTGTAACGGCAATCGCCATGTCGTAGAAACACTGGCCTCCGCAGAAACCCGCGCTGCCGGGTAATGGTGTTGACCAGGTCACGCCGCCATCAGTTGAGCGACGAAGCAGTCCTGCTTGAGCCGCCGTACATGCCGGGCCGCCTAGAGCCGCTGTCGACTGTTCGCCAGTAGCTGCGTAAATCGTGACACCGGTGGCATTGCGGTTGAGATAGAGTTCAGCTCGTCCGTTAGTTGAACCGTTCGGAAGAGTTAACGTTCGGTTGAATGTTGGGGCCGCATCGAGCGCATTTTCCGTTCGATAGAGTCCGCCATCGCCCGTTGCCCCGAGCACTGATACCACGAGCAAGTTTGGATTTGCCGGATCCATTACCACGTCAATCATACTTCTATCGTTTGGAGCAGGAACTCCAGTGACTTGAATTTGACTGAACGTTGGAGTTGCCGTCTGCGCGTTGGTGGAACGATATAAACCACGCAACGGAAGTGTTGTGGGTGACGTATTCGGGTTGCCGCCAGTACCGGAAGTCGTACAAACATATACGACGTTATTGTTGGTCGAACTCACCATGATTCGACCGATGGCGCGTCCGGTAAAGACGTCGTTGGCAGCACCGTCGAGCCTGAATGGTCCAGTCAGTGTAGGTGTCGGCGAGTTTGCGTTGCGAATGATGTAAAGTCCGCGTCCAGCAAAACTGTCAGCGGAAAGATTTGGTTCACCCGTCCCGACGTAGACGATATTGCTGTCGGTTGGGTCGATGGTGATCGCTCCAATAGCAAGCGACTCAAGTTCGAACTGGAATAATGGAGTCCAGTTAGTTCCGCCATTAGTTGACTTGTACAGACCACCCTGGGCGGTCCCTACGTAGACGGTGTTTTCATCCGTTGGATGGACAGCGATCGCAATGGTGCGACCACTTACGGGGACACGAGTTGTGCTCGTTTGTCCTAATGGAATCGGTGCTGGACCTAAGAACTTCCAATCCGAAACGCTGATGGAGGCCTGCACTCCCTGCGCAACGCGTTTACGCATCACGCTTTCCTGTTTTTCAAGTTCTGACAGGGCCTTTTCACGAGCGTTTGCCGGGGCATCACCATCTCGACCGCGAAGCATGTCGATGTAGTCGCCGCGAGCTCTGAGATAAGCTTCCTTGTCAATTTTTCCGGCCATTCCGGGAGGAAGATCCGGATCATCCGCATCGAGCGGAGTTTCATCCTGTTCTTCTGTTTCAACAATGGTGGATTTTAATTCACCCTTTGTGAGTCCTTTTCCTTGAGGTTTTTGGGTAGTCGGTAACTGTTTCTGCCCGTCCGTTATTTTTTGACCCTTTTGTAGCGAGCGGCTCGAACTACTCGGTACAAAATTCGAAACGGCCAGGATGGCAGCTACGACTAATCCCAGTACTACCGTTGACCGTTTATCGGTCCACCGCCGGGTTCTCTTCATAGATTGCTCCTTGCGAGGGTGAGCTAGTGCTCTGGTTTCTGGTTAAAAACCCTTGTAACGCTGAGTTTTATATTGGGTAGCACGACCAACTGACCGTTGGTCACACTGCTAGTTATTGCTTAGCAGTTTGAGCAACGGCGCCGCACAGTGATCGAACCTTAGCCTTAGTGGCCTGAATAGCAAGTACAGAAAGTTGGGAATTGCGTTAGAGGCAAAGTATTGGTTCTTAGATTTTAAGTCAAGAGGAAAATATGAGGTCAATCAATAGGTCTTATAGGTCTTTATTGGTCTTATAGG
This sequence comes from Pyrinomonadaceae bacterium, assembly GCA_035646955.1. Taxonomy (GTDB): domain Bacteria; phylum Acidobacteriota; class Blastocatellia; order Pyrinomonadales; family Pyrinomonadaceae; genus PSRF01. The sequence goes on along the minus strand of DASROI010000033.1, from coordinate 25,964 downwards.
TCTTTATTGGTCCTATAGGTCTTATTGGTCCTATAGGTCTTATAAGTGTTATAGGTCTCATAGGTCTTATAGCTCCTATAGGTCTTATAGGTCCTATCCCTTCAACCACCCCAATAATCCATGGATCACTGTTTCTCGGTTCTCCTCATAAATCGCCCGGGTGAGCGGAATGCCCATTGGGCAGGCCTTGACGCAATTTTGTGCGTTGCCGCAATTAGTAATTCCATCTTCGCCCATAATTGCTTCGAGACGTTCGTCGCGCGTCATTTTGCCTGACGGGTGCATGTTGAATAGACGAACTTGTCCAATCGCCTGGGGACCGATGTAATGATCATCCTCGTATTGAGGACATGCCTCCAGACAGCAACCACAAGTCATGCAGCGTGAGTACGTATACCTTTCCTGAACCTCTTCCTGGGACATCCGGGGACCGGCACCAAGATCGTATGTTCCATCAAGCTCGACCCAGGCATGAACGCGACGAAGATGGTCGAACATTTGCGACCGGTCGACTATCAGGTCGCGAACATTCGGAAACTTCGACATCGGCTCCAGTTTTATAGGCTGTTCGAGTTTATCTATGAGGGCTGAACACGATTGACGCGCTCTGCCGTTGATGACCATCGTGCAAATTCCACATACCTGCTCGAGACAGTTCATATGCCAAACAGGCGGAGTTGTAGCCTGCCCCGATTTAGTAATGGGGTTTTTCTGAATCTCCATCAGGCAAGAGATGATGTTCAGGTTTGGCCTGTAAGGAATCTCAAACTCTTCCCAGTATTGCGGCGAATCGGGGTTAGCGCGGCGACGAATGTGGATTTCGACTGTTTTTCCCGGAACGCGCTTCTCATTTTGCGATGACTGCATCAACTCTCCTCGTCTCAATTTCGGTTATGCCTTGGCGGTCTCTTTTTTGGTCTTGCTGTAATCGCGTTCGCGAGGCGTAATCAGAGAGATATCAACCGGATCATAGGAAAATACCGGACCCTCGCCTGAATATTCGGCAATTGTAGTCTTTAGGAAGTTTTCGTCGTCACGATTCGGAAAATCAGGTTTGTAATGAGCCCCTCTGGATTCATTGCGATTTAATGCACCCAGCGTGATCACTCGAGCAAGCTCAAGCATATTGTCGAGATGCCGTGCGTGTGGCAGCGCCATCGTAGCCCAAAGGTTGGAATCGTTGATGGAAATTCGTTTATATCGATCCATCAACTCGAGCAGCTTGTTGTCCGTGGCCTTTAATTTGTCGTTATAACGGACAACGGTAACGTTGTCTGTCATCCATTTGCCCATTTCGTTGTGCAGGATGTACTGATTCTCATTGCCGCTTTGTTTGATGAGGTTGTCGTTGATCTCTTTTTGGTGTTGCAGTTCCTGATCGTAGAGACGCGAACCGTCAGCTCCGTTTCGCTCGACATTCTTTGCGTATTCAATTGCGGCCGGGGCTGCAATGAACCCACCATAGACACAGCTGACCAGTGAGTTTGCTCCCAATCGATTTGCGCCGTGGATTGAATAGTCGCACTCACCCGCCGCTAACAGACCGGGAATGTTTGTGCGCTGATGAAAATCGACCCACAGTCCGCCCATTGAGTAATGGACGCCCGGGAAGATGCGCATCGGAACGTGACGCGGATCATCACCGACAAACATTTCATAAATTTCGAGAATTGCTCCAAGCTTCCGATCAAGCGTCTCGGCTGGAATATGAGTTAAGTCGAGAAAGACCTGGTTGTCGCCGCCGATCCCGCGACCTTCAATGCACACTTGAAAGATTTCACGAGTTGCGATGTCTCTCGGTACCAGGTTTCCGTAAGCTGGATATTTCTCTTCGAGGAAGTAATTCCGTTCGGCTTCAGGTATCTGCGATGGCGATCGCGTATCACCTTGCTTGCGAGGAACCCATACGCGTCCACCTTCACCCCGTGCCGATTCAGACATTAGCCGGAGCTTATCTTCGCCGGGTATGGACGTCGGGTGGACCTGGATAAATTCTCCGTTCGCGTATTTCGCTCCTTGTTGGTAACACGCTGAAACTGCGCTTCCAGTGCAAACCATCGAGTTTGTCGACTTGCCAAAGATCAATCCCGGACCGCCTGTGGCGATTATCACCGCGTCCGCAGGAAAGGCCTTCAATTCGAGCGTTTGCAAGTCCATGGCAATCAGTCCACGACAAACCTGATGATCATCAAGGACCAGCGACAGCATTTCCCAATGCTCAAACTTTCTAACTTTGCCGGCTACTTCATAACGTCGAACTTGTTCGTCGAGCGCATAAAGGAGTTGTTGTCCAGTGGAGGCGCCTGCAAAAGCAGTGCGATGATGTTTGGTTCCTCCAAACCTGCGAAAGTCCAAAAGTCCTTCGCTGGTCCGGGAAAAAGGGACACCCATTCGATCAAAGAGATAGATGATCGATGGCGCCATCTCACACATAGCCTTGGCTGGTGGTTGATTTGCGAGGAAGTCGCCGCCGTAAACAGTATCGTCAAAGTGTTCCCAGGTTGAATCGCCTTCGCCTTTGGTATTGACGGCGCCGTTAATTCCTCCCTGGGCACAAACTGAATGCGAACGTTTCACCGGAACGACTGAAAAAAGATCGACCGCATGTCCACCTTCTGCGATCTTCATGGCAGCCGCCAAACCGGCGAGTCCACCACCTACGATCGCGATCTTCATACCATTACTTGCCATTACTTAATTAGGCCTCCTAACAATCCACCTGGACGAATGAATGCAACTGCCGCGTTTATGCCGACCATGAGCAACACGATGCCAAACCCGATACATGCATAACCGGCTAATCTTTGAGCGCGTTCGCCGATCGTGATTCCCCAATCGACGAGGAATAGCCAGATGCCATTGGCCAGATGCCACACTGTCGCTGTAATACCAATCATGTAGACAATAAAGATCGGTATCATCCTGAACTCACGCGAAACAATGTCGAAAGCCTCTCCCGGGTGCGTTGCTACTGAAACGTTGTTCAAACCGGGAATCATTCCAAATCTAAAGTTCAAAACATGAAATGTAATGAAGAAGAAGAGGATGACCCCGGTGATTCGCTGGATCAGGTAGAACCAGTTCCGCGGGTACGGATAATTGAGGTTATTGGGTCTCGCTTCAACTGTAATCACCAATCCATAGACTGCGTGATAGATGAGCGGTATAAAGATGCCGCCAATCTCGATGAAGAGGATGTACGGGATTGACTGTAGATCCTTGACGGCGTCATTAAAGTGGTTGGCCCCATCGAGCGCCTTTGAATTGGTGTAAAAGTGTTCTAAGAGAAAAAGACCAAGTGGGACAATACCGGAAAGCTGGTGTAGCTTGCGCAGGATAAATGTCCTGCTCAAACGGATAGCCAAGAATTCACTCCTTTGCCGTTAAGCTTGAACATCGAGGTCAATTGACCAGGATTAGGCAGGTTGTAAATGAGTCTACACAGAGCAATTGGATTATAGGAATAAGTGACCGAAAAGCAAAACAGCCCTGTGGTGTGCTGTATGGGAATTGGTCCTTTGGAGTTTGGTCTTCGGTCTAACGAGCTTTGGACCGGTGAGAATCAAAGAAACCATTGAGCGCCAAACACCAAGCACCAAGCACAAGCCCATGGACCAAAGACCTAAGCCCAAAAGACCATGACCAATCTCAATCAGCTTTCACTAACCGAACTCGCGAGACTCATCAGAGGCAAGCAGATCTCGTCCGTTGAAGTGGTAAAGTCATTCATCGCTCAAATAGAGTCTCGAAATCCGACCCTCAACGCGATTGTGACGCTGAATGACCGGTTGCTGGACCAGGCAGCCGCTGCTGATATTCATTTGGCGAGAGGAGAAGCATTGGGTCCGCTCCATGGTGTTCCGATCTCAGTCAAAGACACAATCGAGACAGCTGGTTTGCGTAGCACCAGTTGCTCGCAAACTCGTGCCAATCATGTTCCTGAGACTGATGCTCCAGCGGTCGGGTTATTGAAAAATGCTGGCGCCCTTATTCTTGGAAAAACGAATGCGGCGGAAATGGCCATGGACTACAACGCGGACAATCCCGTTTTTGGTCGAACCTACCATCCGCTTAATAATCGTTTGACTCCCGGAGGTTCGAGTGGCGGTGAAGCAGTGGCGATTGCTACGCATATGTCACCCGCGGGCATTGGCAGCGACCTGGCTGGATCGATTCGTATCCCGGCTCACTTTTGTGGCATCGCCGGATTAAAGCCTGGCACGAACATCGTTCCCGGCGAGGGTCAGTATCCGCCGAGCACGGGTCCATATTCGTTGGGTGCCGCGATTGGTCCATTGGCTCGAAACGTGGCCGATCTTACTCTGCTGTTTCAGGCTCTTACGCACTCGAATGCTGAGCTCGACCATCGAGACGTCGCCGGTGTTCGCATCGCATGGTATGGTTCAGATGGAGCGATACCAGTATCTGACGAAACTGAGTTGGCTTTGAAGACTACGGCCCAGGTCCTCAAGAGCGCCGGTTTTCACTGCAGTGAGCAGGTGCCTCCAAATGTACAACGTGGGAATGAGTTGTGGTTGAAGTTGTTTTCACGTGCCTCAGTCGTCCAGTTAAGAAAAGCCTACGCCGGAAGGGAAGACGTTGGTGGCGCATTTGTAAGTTGGCGATTGAAGAACGCCGATTCTCCACCACCACCTACGCTCGATCAATACATCTCGGATTGGATGGAACGTGATCGAGCTCGCGAAGAGCTACTTAGATGGATGGAAAGAACTCCAGTTATCCTTGCTCCCGTCGGCGCAACTCCAGCGTTTGAGCATGACAGTTTGAAGTTGAGAGTTCGAGACGTCGACATCGGGACCTTTCGTGCATTTGGTTATGCCCAGGCTTTCAATGTTTTCGATTTACCCGTTGTAACCGTACCAGTTGGTAAATCCGAAAAGGGACTGCCCATCGGAGTTCAGATCGTTGGACGTCCTAAGGAAGAACTCAAAATCTTGAGGATCGCTGCCATCCTCGAACGTGAACTGTCTCAATAAAAATTATTGGTGCTTCCTGATTCTCTTCAGCCCTCTGTGGATCCTTAGTGTCCTTTGTGTCTCGGTGGTTAGGGGCTTTACTCTTGGCGCTTATGAACCAAACGATCAAGTTGCGAGACCGGTCAGTACCGGTCTCGCAATGCCGATCTGCGTACTGCCCTCTGAAATGTCCTCACATAACAACCTCAGAAAAAACAAGAAGTTGTTGGATTGTTTCACAGATAAGAAGATTGAAGCGCTGCGTTCCGGGTTGAAAAATTTGGACGGCGCTGCAGCATTTCGTTATAGTTTCAGGAAGTCACGACCGGATCTTAAATCGCTCGAAATGGAGTCAATATGGAAGCCATAGCAACCCTCCTGCTTTTCATGTTCGTCATCTTCGCGGTCATCGTGCTGCTGGTGATTGGAGTGAAGTATGTGCGAATAGTGCCCCACGCTACGGTGCTGGTGATCGAGCGATTAGGCAAGTTCCACAAGCTGGCCGACAGTGGTCTCCATATCCTGACCCCGTTTTTCGACAAACCTCGAGGGGTTTATTGGACAAACACGCGGCCTGGTTTGACGGCGATCGACCTCCGAGAGCAGTACATTGACCTGCCACCGCAACCCGTAATCACACGCGACAACGTGACCATACACGTCGACTCTGTTGTTTACTGGCAAATAACGGATGCCGTGAAGGCGATCTATGAGATGAACGATCTGGTTGGCGGTCTTGTGCAACTTACAATCACCGGGATGCGTGCAGTGATGGGAGACATGGATTTGGACCACACCTTGTCTCAGCGCGACCAGATCAACTCGAAGCTCCGTATCATTCTCGACGAGGCGACCGACAAGTGGGGCGTAAAAGTGACCCGCGTTGACGTCAAAAACATCAACCCGCCTGAAGATGTACGAATCACGATGGAGAAACAGATGACGGCCGAACGAAATCGGCGCGCGCTCGTCTTGCAGGCAGAAGGTGATCGTCAAGCTGCGATAACCAGGGCCGAAGGTGAAAAGCAGGCGGCCGTCACTCGAGCCGAGGGAGAAAAACAGTCGTCAATCCTGGCTGCGGAGGGCGCTGCTCAGGCTCGTTTGCGGAATGCAGAAGCGGAAGCTGAAGCCATCGCACGAGTGGCCGACGCGATGCAGGCCCACGGCAACCCGGCCCAATATCTGATCACAACGCGCTACATAGAAAGTCTCCGAGATATGACCAAGACCAATAACTCTAAAGTTATATTTATGCCGGTTGAGACTTCGGCACTACTTTCAAGCGTTGGAGCCATTAAGGAAGTGTTTTCACAGACTGGCGAGCAAAGTGGTGAGAAGGAGAATCCTCCTCCCCCGCGACCCCGCGAGCTTCCTCGTTAAAGGGCACCGTTAGAGGACACTTGATAAGTCTATTGAGTAGACCTGCTTCGAACTAGATCCGACGTTTGTGCCAAAGCTAGGACTAGGCAAGAGCGTGCTTTGAGAGCGCGGTGTATTTTGAGCCGTGGCCGCTGAGTTCGCTCCGAAAGACAATCAACTCGTTAACTCTCACAGTCTGAGCGGGGAATTCAGTCGCAAGGTGAGCATCGACCGCTGGGCGTGTGTCGTGTCCTCCTCGCAGCCGGGCGATTGTTAGATGAGGTTTAAAGACACGATCCTCTTTCGGGAAACCTCGCTTTTCACATTCAATCTCCAATCGTTGCTGCAACTGCGACAATTTCCCGGAGGCATCGTTAACTCCGATCCAAAGTACCTTTGCGTGACTCCTGGTCGGGAACACTCCGGACGAACTGATTTCCAGGGTGAAAGACCGCAACTCATTCGAAGCCTCAGCAGCAGCCTCTGAAGTCGCTGGAATTCGATCGACAGCAATGTTGCCCAGAAACTTGAGTGTGAGATGGATGTTGTCAGTGTTTGTCCAACTCACCTTCACACCTGGAACAGATTGAACCAGAGCGTCTATGTGCTCGCGCATTTTCTGCCGCACGTCAGCTGGAATCGCTATTGCACAAAAGACTCGCCACGTCATCGGCTCATTCATCGCCCAGGCCTGAAATCACGGCTTCGGTTCAAGTTTCAATACTTCCTTCGTTGCTTTGGTGACCGCGTCCTGCGTGAACGGAAAAGCCCTGGGTGTAACGTTGCGCCAATCCTGAAGTTGATCGGTCCAATGTTTACTCGACGGATCCCCCGACTCGCCGAGCGAAATCCCATGTTGGGTTTGATCCCAGTTACCCGGGTCTGCAATTAACCTCATGGATACGGAGGCTCCCACGTTTACGGTGGCGCCCAGAAGTCCCCCGGTCCCATTTTGCGGAAAAGGTGGAACCGTAAACTTTGGTCCAATTAAAGGCGCTGAGCCGAGCGTGTGAGGAAATCGCACTTTTGCGATTGCGCCCCAGGTCCAGGTCGATTCATCGGCGCCCAGCTGTCGCGTCAGCTTTTTCACCGCATCGTCGTAGCAAGCTCGCAGCAGGTCGGCGTAGTTCTGAAATTCTTTAGGCAGCCAGTCTTTAGGTTGCTCTTTAAGAACGCGATCAATCGTGGTATCGAAGTTACTCCATTGATAATTTTTTACGAGCTCTGGTCCAAGAGCGGCCGTGAGGATGCGAGAACGAAATGCGAGTCGCATCTCAGAGGCCATTGCCGCGACTCGAGAATCAGCGTTCATCATTCCATCCCAGCCGCTAAAGGTCGTTAGCTGCGAGCGTAGTTTTTCATCCGCCTCAGTTAAAGAAGGAGTTAAGATCTTAACCGCCTGTTGTGTGAAGGTGACGCCCGCCATGGAATAAACATCCCCTTGAATTCGACGAAAGTCGTCCGCAGTTAGCTTTGGTTTTTGTAAGAGTAGCTCCTTGATTCTGCGAGCTCGATATGGTGCGGGCCACGACTCAGTCAAAAAGTAAGGATAACTATCGCCCACGATCCTTTGATTTGCCGTAACGATCACTCCGTCCGCGGGCTCGTAGAGACTTGGAAGCTTCTTGAGTGGAATATAACTGGTCCACTCACCGGCATCAGTTGATCCGTCATAGGGCATGCTGCCATTGCCGGACTTTCGGATGGGCACAACTCCCGCCGCTTGGTATCCGATGTGTCCCTCGACATCAGCGTAAACAATGTTCTGAGTGGGTGCTGTAAATAATTCAAGCGCCTTGCGGAACTCGTTCCAGTTGCGCGCGCGATTTAAAGCAAATGATTGATCTGCATTGTTTTTTGCGGGATTAAGGGCCGTCCAACTCAGCGAATAACGCTTACCGCCGTTCGCAAAGACAATTGGACCATGCCTTGTTTCAGTCACGTCCAGTTTCACGATCTCCGTCTCTGCGGTAGCAATTCCTTTCCTCACCTTAATCTCTTCGTGTCTGATAACAGCGTCTTGCCAACCCGATGGAGTGAGGTAGCGGCTGGGATTGTTCGAGTCAAATTTCTCAAGATACACGTCCTGCACATCTGAGCCGACGTTTGTGAAGCCCCAGGCTATGCGATCGTTATGACCGATGACTACTCCTGGAAGTCCAACTGCTGTTACTCCAGCCACTCGGACACCCGGTGCGCTAAGGTGGACCAGATACCAAATTGAAGGTGCGGACGGAGCGAGATGCGGATCATTGGCCAGCAGCGGTTTGCCCGATTGTGTTCGTTTACCGCTGACGACCCAGTTGTTACTTGCTGCGAGCTCATCTGCGAATAAGCCGACCTGTGAGAGCGCGGCGGAATTTATTAGCTGCGACTGCGCGAGTGCCAGCAGGGCCGCATCTGAAACTGGACCATCACCTTTGCCGAAGACTCGCTTGTCTGGGCCAGCCGAGTCATTGCCAACTAGCAAAACGTCAAGTTCGGATTTCACCGGAAGGAGTTGAGCACGTTTTGCGTCCGGGAAAACCGAAAGCGCTTCACGCATCAAGTCCAAACGCCACGTGTTCGAAAGCGCTTCAAAAAATAGTTTTACGGCCACTATTGAGTCGACCGGACGCCATGGTTGAGGTTTGTAATTCAGAATCTGAAACTCTGAAGGCAATGACTTTGGACCAAGCGAATCAATATAGGCATTGACGCCCGCCGCATAAGCTTCGAGTAACTTTCGCGACTGCGGTGAAGCCTGGGCAAATTCTGCTTCTGCGACTTTGGCGAAGCCGAGAGTGCGATGTTGCTTGTCTTGCTCAAGAGCCGCGTTGTTTGGGCCAGCACCTAGAATTTCAGCCAATTCGCCACGTGCAGTGCGTCGAAAAAGGTCGAGTTGCCACAGCCTGTCAGTTGCGACTGCATAGCCCTGGCCGAAGTACAGGTCTTCGTCATTCCTGGCCTCGACGTAAGGAATTCCGCGCTCGTCACGCCGAATGATCACCTGATCGCGTAAACCTATAAGTTGCAGCGAGCTTTCCTGACCAACTGTTAAAACAGAAGTACTTACCAGAAGAGTCAGCAGAAAGAGTAGGCGCGAATGCTTCATGTGTTCTATTAGCTCTGTACTTTTGAGATGTGCGGGCTTGCGATCCGGATCTCAAATAACAGATATCAGATCTCAAGACAAGGTTATTCGGTGCAGCCAAAACACTCTGCCTCGAGCTCGAACCAACTTTTGAAACAGAGCTCGTCTGAAGCAAAGCCCGATACAGTTGCCGCGCTTAAAGTTCTATAACGGTTTTATTGACCGTCATTGATCCAACCGTTACAATCACCGCCGATGCCTACCATACGACATCCTCTTTATGTGTTGACGTTAGCGTTTGCACTTGTGCTGGCAATGTTCGTGTCGGTTCAGGCTCAGCAACGCCCACTTCTCACTGAAGACGTGGATATCATCCCTCCCGGTACGATTCGAATTGAAGCCGGCATCGACTTTATGCAGGGCGCGAAATACTCCGTCTCAAATCTGAATGGCGACCTAACTCGAGTTGGTGTCATTGGAGTAAGCGTTGGTATGGGACCAAACGTCGAGTTTCAAGTCGAAGGCGTAGCCCAAAACTTCTTGAGCATCAATTCCAGGGGAACGTCAGTAATTCCGCTGAATATTGCTCCCGGCGAAAATTCGACTAACGACACGGGTGACTTTACCCTTTCGGCGAAGTTTAAATTGAGAAATGAGACCAAACGTGGTCCCTCCCTGGGCTTTCGGTTTGGCGTACAACTTCCCAACTCAAATCAGTCGAAGGGAATTGGAATCAATCAGACTAATGCCTATGGATCGATTTTGATTGGTAAGAAATTTGGTCACGATGGTCGTTTCAATACTTTTGGTAATCTCGGCATCGCGATCTTGACCGCTCCTACACAGTTTTTCACGCAGAATGATGTCCTGACTTATGGCGTCGCAGGGATCTTTAGAATCAATAAAAAGTTTAGCGTTGCCGGCGAAGTGAACGGGCGCGCCAACACAAGGCCCGGCGATGGTCCACTTGGTACTGAATCTCAATCCGAGGCCCGACTTGGGATGCAGATCCGAGCCGCTGGCCTGCGCTTTGATTTCGCAGGTATCAAAGGTCTCACCAAGTTCAGTCCAAACTCTGGTTTTACCGTGGGAGTAACCTATGACACGCCACCCGTTTTTGCGCCGGTCAAATAGGGCAAGCTAATTTGATAATTATGAACTGAGAATTGTTAATCATCTCAACAGCGCTCGGTCAGGATCTGTATCCTCCAATTTAATTCGTTAGAAACGCGAGACAGAGTCAAGCGACCGGAGGAAACACTCAAACAAGCAGTTATTAGAATCCAGGGCAAATCCCTCCCAACTAGAAACCGCCTCGGTTTAAAGACCATCCCAATCCCCATTTTTAGTTAACGCTCGACCTGTGCTTTGATACGCCATCATTTTCCCCGGGCGCAGGCCGAAGTAGTTGGGGTTTTGCCTCAAAAGTCGATTCCGGTGGTAACGAGTGTTGTATTTAGTTCGTGTAACTTCGTGGGCTTTGCACAAAAACTCTAATCTTGGTGAGTGTCGAGCGATCAGTACAGTACCGCGAGCGAAGCGCGGCGGTGGCACACTCGACGAACCAACCATCAGAATTTAGGCGTAATGTCGAGTGTGCCATCCGGTCGCTGCGCTCGCGGTACTGTAGTGTTGGCATGTTACTTTTTGTGCAAAGCCGACTTTGTGGATCGTTCCTTTTTGTCCAGAAAAACCGGGACGGTCCACGAAGTAACACGAACCAAGTCGAGTCTACTGTAGAGTCGAAAGTTTCGTTCCCCATCCGGTCGCTGTGCTCGCGGTACTGTACCGGGGGAGATGCGATTGAGCGGAACAAAAATCCAATTAAATTAGTTAGTTAGGGAGCGCGCGATGGATCGCAGTAGAAATCTCAAGTATCAAATTGTTCCCTCCGACCCCCGACTCGTGAAATTCGATTAACTATGTTTGATTGGCTGATAACAATAGGGCGCTGGTTAGAACGATATATCATCGGGTTGCCACTCTACCTGGCGGCACCGGCAATGATCATTATTGGTGCGCTCGACTCGTCGTTGCTCTCGTTACCTGAGATTAACGACTACCTTGTTATAGGCCGGTGTATTAAGAATCACAGCGCTGTTTTCTACTTCCCGTTGTTTGCGGCTACCGGATCGGTTCTCGGATGTTACTTGCTTTACAGTATTATGCGTCGCGGCGGCCAGGCGGTTTTGCGGAAAAGGTTCAGTCTGGACAACATTAGACGAGCCGAACGTGCTTACGAACGATTTGGTTTTTTGGCGATAGCTGTTCCTGCAGTTCTTCCGCCGCCGTTACCGTTTAAGATCTTTGTTGCAACTGCGGGCACGCTCGAATATCCGAGATGGAAGTTCCTGCTGACGGTGATGTTAGCCCGGTCTTTGCGCTACTACGTTGAAGGAATTCTTGCCGTCATTTACGGGCGCCGAGTGTTGCTCTTCATGAAAGATAACGGCCTTGTTATCGTAAGTATCGTAGCGAGTCTTGTTCTTATAGGTTTAGTGATCTATCTGTTTATCACCAGGAACAGAGTGATTCCTGCAGCCTCGGAAGTCGATGGCGAGCCACTCGATACTCCGGATTCTGGAAAGGGTTTTTAATTGAAGTCATTTATCCATCCCCTAACAAAAGCACTAACACGTCTTTCAGAGTACCTGGTTACTTTTGGAGCTTTCGGTCTTTTTATCGTCGCCGTTCTCGATTCTACATTCGTTCCACTGCCGAGCAGTGTTGACGCACTAATGCTCTTGTTGTCGGCAACCAACCCGCGGTGGATGCCGGTTTATGCTCTGATGGCGACCGCAGGTTCTGCACTTGGCTGCTGGATTCTTTATGTCATTTCTCGTCGCGCAGGCGCCCGGGCTTTGCGACGCTTCTCCGAGGCGAAGCAACAACGCGTCAAAGACCTAATTGATCGCTACGACATGATGGCAGTTTTAGTGGCAACGCTCTTACCTCCACCATTTCCATTCAAGCTGTTTGTCATTTCCGCGGGCGTCTTCCGGTTTAGTCCTGTGCGTTTCATGATTGCAATCATCGGGGGTCGTGCTTTTCGCTTTTTACTGGAAGGGTATTTTGCGGTTCGCTACGGCGCTGAGGCTAAAGCGATCCTGGCAAAGTACTATCCGTGGATAGGCCTCGGATTAGCGGTAGTAATCCTTGCGATCTATATACTGCGTCGGTTTTTTAAGAAGAGTGGCGAAGTGGTCGTCGAATCACTGGAAGCCGGGAGCTAGTGGCGCCGGCGGAATTCCTGTCGCACCATTACCGCACTTCGCTTCGAATTGAAACTCGCGTGCTGCCGCCAGGTCTTTAACGCCATGTTCGTCTTCAAGTTTAGTCATTAACAACAAGAAGATTTCTGCGGTTGCAAGGGCGTCGCTGCCAGCGCGGTGCCGGCTTACAATTGGAATTGAGAAATGGTTGGCAATTGTATCCAGCCGATGATTCATCAGATCTGGAAGCACTCGACGCGACAATTTAACCGTGCAAAGGTGAGGGTTGACCATTCGATGGCCCGGATAGACGCGCGAGATCTCGTGATTCAGAAAGCTGGTGTCAAACGGGGCGTTGTGAGCGATCAGGACTGAATCGCTTACGAAATCCAACCATCGTGGCGCGACATCGGCGAAAAATGGAGCCCGTCTGACCATTTCATTGGAAATGCCAGTTAAGGAGGCAACAAACCTCGGAATGGGAATCTCCGGGTTTACCAGTGTCAAGAACTTGTCGACGATGCGTCCATCTCGGATGCGGTAGGCACCCAGTTCAATCAACCGGTTGGGAGGAGTCTTGGCGCCGGTTGCTTCCACGTCCACGACGACGAAATCTAAGTCTTTGAGTAGTCGGGGACCCCAATCGTCTTCTAGGAGCTCGATCGTGTGGTTATCGCCAATTCGAAATCGCCGATCATTGCGAACCAAATCGGCGACCAGGAGGCTGGCAAGTTCGTCATCGATGTGGGAAAGTTTGAAAACAGCGTCGACGATATGAGACGCGGGAGCGCGACCGCCCGAATCGGTTAAGAGGTCAATTGTGTCCTGAACGAGAGTTGAGTCAGAAACTAAGTTCGGAAACGGCGACATGCGGGGAAGGATTGTAGCACGCTCAATACATTTAGCGAGGTAAGAATTTGAAACCAGAAGACGTCGTTCAAGAATTTAAGGATAAAGGTGCGTTGCTCGAGGGTCATTTTCAACTTTCCAGCGGCCTCCACAGCACTGTCTATCTTCAATGTGCCCTTGTTCTTCAGTATCCCGAGATTGCCGAACGCTTCGGCCAGGCGATTGCCCGCCACTTTGAGGGTCAAAACATTCAATTGGTCGCTTCGCCCGCGATTGGCGGCATCATTATCGGCCACGAGGTTGCACGCGCTTTGGGCGCGAGGTTCCTGTGGACCGAACGAGAAAATGGCGCGATGAGATTACGCCGCGGTTTTACCGTCTCTAATGGCGAGAAAACTCTGGTTGTGGAAGACGTGATTACGACCGGCGGCTCCACTCGCGAAACAATCGAAGCCTTGCAAGCGGCTGGCGCTAGTGTGGTCGGCGCCGCTTCCATCATCGATCGCTCAAAAGGTGATGCCGACGTCGGTGTTCCGAGAATCACCCTGGCATCCTTGAAAGTCTCTTCCGTTGATGCCCCCAACTGCGACGCCTGTCGTCAAGGTGAACCGGTGATCAAACCTGGCAGTAAGAAACAATCCGTCGTCGGTGGTAAGTAAAGCTCCACACATCAGAACAGTACCGCGAAGCGAAGCGATCGGATGGTACACTCAACAAAACGATCCTAAGAATCCAGGTTGAATGCACCATCCGGTCGCTTCGGTCGCGGTACCGTAGTATCGCTCTCAGTGAACTACAAACTTAACCTCCAATACGACGGTACCGATTTCCACGGTTGGCAGATCCAAACCGGTCTACGAACTGTGCAGGGTGAACTGACGGCGGCTCTGTCGTTGATCGAGGGTCGCGAGATAACGCTTCACGGTTCAGGGCGTACAGATGCCGGTGTTCATGCGGAAGGCCAGGTTGCCAGTGTCCAAATTGACCGCACAATTACTACTGCAAAGTTACGAGCAGCAATCAATGCGAATGTTGGCAAAGACCTGCGCGTGATGGACGTAGTAAAGGTTGACGACGAGTTTCACGCCCGATATTCAGCCGTTGGTAAAACCTATATCTACCGAATTTCAAACGGACCTGTAATTTCTCCCTTCTGGGTACGGTTTGCATTACAGGAAGCGCGGGCTCTGGACTTTGACAGAATGCAGTCGGCCGCAAATCTGTTTCTCGGTCAACATGATTGGACGGCTTTCTCTGCTGCCCAATCAGAGGTTGAAGATCGAGTGCGGACGATCAGCGACTTGACGATTAATCACTCTTACGACTCGCGCGCTCGGCAGTCATTAGTTGAGATTCGAGTCAGCGCTGACGGATTTCTTCGTTACATGGTGCGCGCCATCGCCGGCACCCTGCTTGCCGTTGGGCGTGCGGAATTGGATGAGGAAAGTGTCCGCAGTGCGATTGAAAATGGACAGAGACCGATGGAAGCAGTCACTGCGCCGGCGCATGGGCTTACGTTACTAGAAGTCAAATATGAAGTTACTTGATGAGGATTCTGTTGACAGGCTGTGATAAGCAGACAAGAATGACAGCGCTTTAGATCAACGTAGCTCTTCAAGTTTCGAGGAGCCTAAAAAGCGCCGCCGAGCCAGCGCACTCCAAATATGCTTGCTGATTTTACAGGAATAATTACTCCAGGAAGCCTGGACGAATCTTTACTTGCGACCATCGCCTGGGATCGTCTGCCACGACATGTAGCCATCATCATGGATGGCAACGGTCGTTGGGCTGCTCAACGCGGTCAGCCGCGGATCGCCGGTCACAGAGCCGGTGTCGAAGCAGTTCGAGCCGCTGTCGATACAGGGGCTCGGCTCGGTCTACAGGCTCTTACGCTCTACGCTTTCTCGACAGAGAACTGGAAACGTCCTCGATATGAAGTCGATGCGCTGATGCGGATGTTGCGGCGTTATTTGAGAATCGAACTTGATGAGATCGACCGTCAGGGAATCAGATTCCAAACGATTGGCCGGACGGGTGCCCTGGCAGAGAATGTGCGAACTGAGATTGCTCGGGCGACCGAGAAGACGGCTCGCAATGAAGGTATGATTTTGACAGTTGCTCTTAACTACGGAGGTCGCGCAGAAATAGTCGATGCGTGTCGTGCAGCTGTAAGAAGATTGGTAGATGAAGGCGCGCGACCCGATGAATTAACTGAAGAGAGGATCGCCAGTGAGCTTTATACTCGCAATCTTCCGGACCTCGATCTCCTGGTGCGCACAAGTGGTGAACTTCGAATCTCAAACTTTCTTCTCTGGCAGAATGCCTACAGTGAGATTCACGTAACCGATACGCTTTGGCCCGACTTTCGCCGCCAACATTTGCTCAATGCTATTGTCGACTATCAGCGTCGCGACCGTAGATTCGGTGGGCTGAAATTAGTCGCGTCGCTTAAGTAGTTTCATTCCAACTCGACTGACCGAACCTAACCTTTGCAAAAAACACCAACAACTAAGGAACCGTCAAAAAGCTCTGGACGGTCGCGGCTGTTGACTGCCGCTATCGGTCTTCCGATTCTGATCGTCTCAATAATATTTCCGTCATTGTGGTGGCTATTCGCAACACTTGCGGGTGCTGCGATGTTTTTAGGGTTGTGGGAATTTGATCAGCTCGCTAGAAAGCGAAATTTGAATACGGATCGCGGTGCGATGTTTCTCGCCGGAGCGGCGATCTTCGTCGTCTTTCTTTTTCCGTCAGGCGTTGCAGTGGATCTGCTGTTGGTCCAATTGATATTGATTGTCTTCACGATTGCAGCACTGAGCATAGCTACTCTCCGCAGCGCTTCTTTTGAAAGTATGTTGCCTGCCACCGGCGCGACCATTTTAGGTGTGCTCTACGTTGTGTTTTTGGGTGCACATCTTGTCGGACTTCGAACGGGGTTTGCAGAGCGACTCTCGACTCATCTTTTATCGTTCTTCTTTCTGG
This sequence comes from Pyrinomonadaceae bacterium, assembly GCA_035646955.1. GTDB lineage: Bacteria > Acidobacteriota > Blastocatellia > Pyrinomonadales > Pyrinomonadaceae > PSRF01. The sequence continues at coordinate 9,513 of DASROI010000033.1, read as the reverse complement.
TATTGATGGGTGCCGATGCTGGTGCGTATTACATCGGTCGGGCCTTCGGTAAACACAAACTCGCGCCAGCTATTAGCCCGGGAAAAACGTGGGAGGGAGTTTTTGGGGGCCTGATTGCCGCTTTGGTCTTTGCAACCATTGCGCATTTTTGGTTTTTTCGGGAATTACCATTGAAGTGGGCATTACCTCTGACCGCTATCATGACTGTCGTTGGCATCCTCGGCGACTTAACGGAAAGCGCGCTGAAAAGAGGAGCAGGAGCAAAGGATGCAGCCAACATTCTTCCCGGTCATGGTGGTATTCTTGATCGGTTAGATAGCTTGCTCTTCAATGCGCCGCTCATCTACTATTTTGCTCGTTTCTATTTCGACAGGTAAAAGTTTGCCGGCATTCCGATGAGCGCCAAAAAAATTCTACTGATCATCGGCGGTATTATTCTTGTTTTTGGCTTACTGGTACTGATTTTTGTTGGTGTTATTGTAGGGGTGGCGTTCTATGAAATTGGTAATAGTGAAGCCGCTGATAAATCAAAGGACTTTCTTCGCAACAGTCAGCGATTAAAGGACGATATAGGTGAAGTCAAGGACTTCGGTAGTATTGTTACGGGCAGTGTTAGCGTGGTGAACGACAACGGGACGGCCACGATCAATCTCAAGGTCATAGGTAGCCGAAAGACGGTTAATGCCTCTGTCGAACTTATTTTTGTTCAGAGTGGGGCATGGAGAGTAAGCTCGGCCTCCTATGTCAACGACTCCGGACAAACTATTAGCTTACTGGATCCTTACGAAACAAACCTTCTTATCCCCCTGGTTAATTGGCTGAGCTGCTTCGCATGAATAACAAAGGTGTTGCAATTTTAGGTTCGACTGGCTCGATTGGCTGCAACACTCTTCGTGTTATCGAATCGCTGCAGACTTCCCGCATGCGAGTGGTCGCACTGGCCGCCAAAAGCAACGTCGAAAAGTTAGCGGATCAGATCGCGACTCATCTTCCCGAAGTCGTCTCAGTCGAGACAGAAGAAATCGCTCACGATTTGAGAGCCCAGCTTTTTGAGCGCGACGTCGATCTCCCGCGTATTGTGATTGGTGATGAAGGCTTGATCGAGGTTGCAACGCACGCAGATGCTGATTGCGTGGTTTCGGCAACTGTCGGGGCGATTGGCTTCGTTCCCACGCTTAAAGCTTTGCAGGCCGGAAAACGTGTAGCTCTCGCCAACAAAGAGACGTTGGTGATGGCAGGCGAGTTAATGACTCGCGCGGCACAAGAATCCGGAGCTGAATTGCTGCCGGTTGATTCGGAGCACAACGCGCTACATCAATGTTTGCGTGGAGAAGCGCCCCAGGAAGTCAGGCGAATTGTTTTAACAGCTTCCGGGGGGCCCTTTCGCACCAAAACGCAGCAGGAGATGAACCAGGCATCTGTGGCTGAGGCTATGCGCCATCCCACTTGGAGCATGGGGGCAAAGATAACTATCGACTCCGCAACCTTGATGAATAAGGGGCTCGAAGTCATTGAGGCTCATTGGTTATTCGGTTTTGAAGCTGACCAGATTGACATTCTTGTTCACCCTGAGTCGGTGGTCCATTCGATGATTGAGTTGGTCGATGGATCTGTGATCGCTCAGATGGGCGTAACGGACATGCGCCACGCAATCCAGTACGCTTTAACCTTCCCTGATCGTCATTCAACCACTTTGCCTCCCCTGGATTTAACTGCGATCTCCTCGCTTCACTTTGAGGCTCCGGATCCACGACGTTTTCCCTGTATCTCGCTGGCATATCAAGCATTAAGGGTGGGAGGTACGCTTCCTGCTGCCATGAATGCCGCAAACGAGGCTGCGGTGGCAGCCTTTATTGATGAGCGAATTCGACTTACTGATATTCCACTGGTTATTGAGGCCGTGATGGACCGACATTCAGTATCACCTGTCCTTGATATTGAAACGGTGCTGGAGGCAGACAAGTGGGCTCGCCTCGATGCGGCTGAAGAAATTGAACGCATTTGTCACAGATCTGGACCAGTTCCCGTATCGTAGTCTCAAACCTCCAGAGTGCCGATCAATACAATGCCGCGACCCGATGCCACACTCAATTTTTCCTGTGATTCGCAAGATCGCTTCATTGAGTCAGCCATCCGGTCGCTTCGCCTCGCTGTACTGTAATGATGGCGTGATTCGACTTTCCTGGACCCAAACGGAGCAAGTGTTTGACGGCAACTGGAGCCGCCGCGTAAACTCGCAGTGCAACCTGATGTTGAGTTGCGAGCCTCTAAGTGGAGCCTTTTAAGGAAGAAACGAGCTAATTTAATGAACTTTTTGATTGTTCCCATCGCCTTCATATTCATACTTGGTTCCGCTGTTATTCTCCACGAATTTGGCCACTTTATCGTAGCGAAGTTACTGGGTATACGGGTCGAGACTTTTTCAGTGGGTTTTGGCCCGAGACTGTTCGGATGGCGCCGGGGCCACACCGACTATCGTATTTCTGCGGTGCCGTTAGGCGGATACGTAAAGCTTGGTGGCGACGATTCAAATGCGCCACTCGAAGGACAGGGCGCTTCTGATATTCCTGCCGGGGAAATGTTCAATCTTCGTCCGCGCTATCAAAGGATTATGGTTGCCCTGGCTGGCCCAATCATGAATATTCTGACGGCGCTGGCAATCCCATTTGCGGGAGCGATGTTTTATGGTGTACCTGCCGCGCCCTCGCCTGTTGTTAGCTACATCACGCCGGCTGGGGCGGCTGATCAAGCCGGCCTGAAACCGGGGGATCGCATCATTGCTTTCAACGGTACTGCGAATCCAAGTTGGGATGTTATCCAAGGTGATGCGTTGCTCTCGCCAGGTGTCCCTTTGCCATTATTGGTTGAGCGTCAGGGACAACAACTGAATCTCACCATCAGACCAACTGAACGAGTCGAAAATGGGGATGCAGCAGGATTCTTAGACTTTATTCCTGACTACGGCGGCATTCCGGCTGTAATCAGCGACGTAACTCCAGATTCACCGGCTGCAACTTCGGGATTACAAGACAAGGATCGTGTTGTCACTATCGGAGGAGATCAAGTTAGAAGTGCCGCACAGGTTACCGAGTACATCCGAACACATGAAGGTCAGCAAATCAGCCTCGTGGTCGAACGTAACGGTCAACAGACCCCGATCACGACAGGGACTGAACGACTCCCTAATGGCAAGCTCGGTATCAGCATTGGTGACCAGCTACCGATTGAGAAGGCCGGGATTCTCACGTCTGCGAATTACGCATACCAATCGAATCTCCAAATTCTGCGCTTGACCGGAAAAGCCTTAGGTCAGGTCTTTACCGGCCAACGTTCAGTACGCACCACTCTTTCTGGACCGATCGGCATTTACGACGCAGCCCGGAAATCCGTCGAGACTCTGGGTTGGGACGGTGTGTTCGGCATGCTCGGATTCTTGAGTCTGAACCTGGGCATCTTCAACCTCCTACCCATCCCTGTGCTTGACGGAGGAGCCATTTTCCTTCTTTTGTTAGAAGGATTGCTCGCTTTGATAGGTTTGTCGATTTCAGCCGCGGTGCGAGATCGTATTCAGCAGGTCGGGTTTGTGATGGTGTTGTTGTTGATGGTTTTTGTTATCACTAATGACGTTTTAAAGAAATTTGGTGGGGGAGCCGAACCGGAAAGACCCCCGGCTTCCTCTCCGGCAAAGTAGATGAAGAGTTAAACGTCCAGACTTGCATTCAACTGTGAATCAACTCTGGACGTTCTAACGTAAACACGTTATGCGTCAGACCAAAGCGGTTCAAGTTAAGCATCTTCAAATAGGTGGCGGTGCGCCCGTCGTCATTCAATCAATGACGAAGACAGATACTTCTGATGTTGGAGCCACTGTCGCACAAATTGAAGAGATGGTGCGTGCTGGCTGCGAAGTTGTTCGTTTGGCTGTGCCGGACAATGACGCTGCAGTCGCTCTGAAAGAAATTCGCAAACGCGTTCCGGATGTGCCTCTCGTCGCCGATATTCATTTTCACTACAAGCTTGCGCTGATGGCGCTCGAAGCCGGCATCGATAAGTTGCGTCTTAATCCCGGCAACATCGGCGCGCACGATCGTATCCGACAGGTTGTGAAAGCCGCTCAAGTCCAAAGAGTACCGATCCGAATTGGTGTCAATGGCGGTTCACTCGAGAAGGATTTGCTCAAGAAATACGGCACTGCCACGCCTGAAGCGATGGTTGAATCTGCCATGCGACACATACAGATTCTCGAAGACCTCGACTTCACCGACATTATTGTGTCGCTGAAGGCCTCTGATGTTCATCGCACCGTTGCAGCTTATAGATTGTTAGCTGAAAAGGTTGATTACCCCTTTCATCTCGGCGTCACAGAGGCAGGAACGTCCTTTAGTGGGACTGTAAAGTCCTCGATCGGATTGGGAATTCTGCTGTACGAAGGAATAGGCGACACGATTCGAGTGTCCCTGGCGGCGGAGCCTCAGGAAGAAGTTAGGGTAGCCTGGGAAATTGTTAAGTCGCTTGGGTTAAGGACTCGAGGCGTGACAGTTGTTGCCTGTCCAACTTGCGGGAGACTCGATGTCGACAATTTCGTTGGTATCGTCACGGAAATCGAACGGCGCCTGGCCCATATCGAAGAGCCTTTACATCTTTCCATCATGGGTTGCGCGGTGAATGGACCGGGCGAGGCTCATGACTCACAGCTGGGCATAACTTTTGGTCGGGGAGTCGGAATGATCTTCAAAGATGGGGTCCCGATGAGAAAAGTCGCGGGTGAAGACATCGTTGAAGCATTTGTGATGGAGACCGAGAAGTTGCTGGCCGAGGGTGCGAACAAGAAATTGGAAGATGAACCCCAGCTGGTGAGTATTAGTCGATAGAAGTTTAGAACAACGGTCAGTACCGATTCGCGGTAGCGTCGGGTGAGTCCTCAGGTACGTCAAGGCGTATTGTCCTGAGACCCACCCGAGGCTACCGCGAATCGGTACTGACCGTTGCTGCTACTGAGCGTTAACTATCCGCCATGCTTAAAAACAAGGCGTCGGTTGAGACCTTTCGGTTGATATTCACAATCAACTGCTCTCTCATGTCTTCAATTTGCTGGATCCAGATCTGAGCGCGAGCGGGATCAAGATCACTTGCGAGTTTTTTCAACTCGGGTAACAGATCCTCATTCACCACTTGCTCGGTGCTCGCACCAACCGCAAGCATCCAAACATCTCGGATAAGCGTCTCCAGAACATCAAGCCTTTGCTCAAACTCATCTTTGTATTGTGCCTCATTTAATTGTTCCGCCGACAACAGCAGTTGTGAGCGCACATCCGCCGGAACCAAACCTTTCAACACCGTAAGCATCGCTTTTCGCTGGTTCGTGAAGCTATCGATATCTCCCGTAAGTGCGCGTCGAATACTTCCGCCGGCGGTTCTCGCCCGCAATCTTGCAGCCGATGCTTCGACCAGTTTATTGCTGACCAGGTGTTTTTCGATTTCGGCTGGTTTTAACGGCGAAAATCGAATCACCTGACAGCGCGAAAGAATAGTCGGCAGAAGCATCGCAGGTCTCGCTGTAATTAAAATTAGATGAGAGGTTGTTGGCGGTTCTTCCAGGACCTTCAAAAGGGCATTGGCCGAGTTGTCATTGAGTTTGTCAGCCTCGTCGACGATGAAGACTCGAGCCTTTCCTTCAAACGGTCTGTAGTTAGCCTCACGTTCGATCTGGCGCATTTGCTCGACACGCAAAAGACGCCTGGGAGGAACAACGATCCCCACATCAGGATGATCGGTCCAGATGATCTGCAGCCAGGTCTCGGCTTCCGAAGGCGCCGGGTAATTGATCTTTTCAATGCGAGTGCAGGAACCGCAGCGGCCGCATCCCTCCTGATCAACCGGAGTGCGACAATTGAGAGCGCGCGCAACTTCGAGCGCAAACAACTTCTTCCCGATGCCTTCTTCTCCGGTAAAGAGAAGGGCGCCGGGCAGTCGGTCTGCCACAATCATTTTCTTTAGAGCGATTTTTACACGCTCATTACCGACCAATTCACTGAACATTTAGGCTTTTTCCAATACAGCACGCAGGTTAGTGAGATGATCTCGACTCTGGAGAAACGGCACCAAAACCTGCTTCACTCTTTGATGAGTTATTTCAACTGGTCCAGATGTATCGATGATTTTGACTCGTTCAGGTTCCTGTTTTGCGATAGCGAGATAAGCCTCGCGCACACGGACGTGAAAATCCGCGGCTTCGATGTCCAGTCGGTCGCGTTGATTCTTGCCGGTCGCACCACGCCCTGATCCTCGTCGAGTAGTTCGTGAAGTTGATTCATCTACAGAAACATCAAAAAGGAGCGTGAGATCGGGTTTCAATCCATCCGTAGCTAGTTTCACAATCTCTGAGATCAACTCGGGCGGGAAACCACGACCAGCTCCTTGATAAGCGACGGTAGCATCCGCGTATCGATCAGAAATTACGACGTTACCGGCTGCCAATGCAGGTCGCAGCAGCCGTCGTACGTGTTGGGCTCGGTCAGCCGCGAAAACAAGAAGCTCGGTCAAAGGATCCACTTCTTCGGTCGCATCGAGTAGCGCTGCTCGCAGCCGCAAACCAAGGGTCGTTCCACCAGGTTCCCGAGTGGTGACGACGTGACATCCATTTTCACGAAGAAAATTATTAAGTAAGCGAAGTTGGGTCGACTTGCCACTCCCGTCGATACCCTCAAATGTGATGAAAGCTCCAGACACACGTCCTCTTAAAATGATTAGATTTTATTTTGTGAGTTTAAACGAATGTTACGCTTCAGGCGAGCTTGCCTCAGCTGAACGGGGCTCTCGAGTTTCAGTTTCGGCAACCGGCTGAGAGTGCAAGTCTCCAGTATTTCGTCTTGATTGGGAAATCGTGGAGATGGCATGCTTGAAAATCAACTGTTCCTGGGTACCGGTTTCCAGCAGGACCGAGAATTTGTCGAAGCTACGGATGCGACCCGTGAGTTTAGCGCCGTTAAGCAGATAAACGATCACAGTTGTCTTTTCTCGCCGGACTGTGTTGAGAAAGGCGTCCTGAATGTTTTGTGGTGCTTGTTTACCGTCTGACATTGCCAACCTGGATTACCCGGAAATGACTTTTATGCGCGGTTAGGTCAGCTTACAACAGTGAAAAAACCCTGACAAGAGATAGGTTGAGTTGTCACACAAAGATGATTATTTTGGAATTGGCCCAGTCTTAAGTTTTTCAATAATCAAATCCAACACTGCCTTTTCTTCGCCAAATCCATCAATCCATTCGACGTCGGCTTCATGGCGAAACCATGTCAATTGCCGTTTTGCATAGTGCCGGATGTCCAACTTGGTCTGCATGATAGCGCTGGCCAAGTCCCTTTTGCCCTGTAGATACTCAACGACGCGACGGTAGCCGTGTGCTCCAAGAGCATTTGATTCGGCAGGAAACCCACGATCCAGCAAGTCCCTCACTTCATCTACCAGGCCGGCTTTGAAATGCTCGTCGGTCCGCGCATTAATTCGGTTATAAAGCTCGGCTCGCGGCGGGTTGAGGGCCAGGATCCGAAGGCGTCGGGCGCTTTCGTGAGCGTCAGGCCTGACCGATTTCTGGTCCACGATAGACTGGCCCGTTTGCAGATACACCTCGATTGCTCGTTGGACGCGGGGCCAATCGCGCGGAAAAAACTCCTTTGCCCCATTTGGGTCGAGCCGATAAAGCAGTTTATGGAGGTGTTCCGCACCGTGCCTTTTCCGAATCTTATTGATTCTTAGTCGTAGTGTAGGGTCAGTGTCAGGACTCGAGAAAAACGGTTGTCGTAAAGCACGTAAATAGAAACCGGTGCCGCCAACCAGGAGAGGTACGCGTCCTCGACCTTCAATGGCTTCAATTTCTCGAGTCGCATCGCGGGCCCATTCACCGGCGGTGTAGTTGATGTGAGGCGAGACAAAGTCAATCAGGTGATGAGGAACACCTTTGCGATCTGCCACGGGAACTTTTGCGGTCGCGATTTTGACGTGTTGGTAGACCTGAACAGAGTCGCAATTGATGATCTCGCCGTTCAGCTGGAGAGCGGTTTCAATAGCTACGGTGCTTTTGCCTGATGCGGTTGGTCCAACGATAGCTATAACGGGTGAATTGTTTGAAGCCGCAGTCACAAAGCAGAGAATATCACGCGGGATAGGATGACTATCCAGATGAGAGCGAGGATGAGGAGGCTTCCGAGGATTTGATTACGGGAGAAGCGCATTAGTTAAAGCTTATTGGTCATTGGTCATCGCTCATTGGTCACTTCTCATCGGCCATTCTTTGGTAAGACCTTTAGGGGGAAGGGGTTTGGGTTGATGAGAATGAGAAATGAGAAATAGGCTTTTATGGTCATCGGCCATCGATATGAGGTCTTAGAATTTCACCTCAAGATCAAAGACCAAGATCGAAGACCATGCCTCAATACATCCTCGTGATCTCAATCCCCGTGTAATAAGCCTTCAGTATCTGATCAAAAGTGTAGCCTTGTTTGGCGAGACCGTAGGCTCCGACCTGACACATCCCGACGCCATGTCCCCAGCCTCTTCCGGTGAATACAAATTCCGTGATTCGACCGCTCTCGTCGTATTCGCGATCAATAACAAAGAGTTGTTCTCGTAATCCAAGCGCCGATCTGATTCGTCCACCTCGAACATGTGCAGTTCCGTTGGTTCCAACTAGTTCCAGGTCTGTAACCCGGTGAGAAATGCCACGCGAGGCGACGCGCAGGTCCGTTATTGGTCCAATACCCCTGGCATAACGTGCCAACCGAGCTTGCACCTGACCTGGAGATAGGCCTGTGGTCCACTTTGAAAATGGTGAAAATCGATCGGCGGCCGCACCGTTCGGCGCCGGCTTTACTTCGAGATAATCAACCTGGCCGTCCGCACCAAGGTGATAGAGGACCGGTTCACCGCCAACAACAGCGAGTGAACGAACCGGATAAACACGTTCGCCTATTTGTCTAAACAAGAATGCCTGAGGACCGATCGCAACAGTCTGATCCTTTCCCTTGGGTGATCGAAGGACCAGTTGCTGGGTTGCTGAAGGTCGGGTTGTGCCCTTTTGTAGTTGCAACACATTACGAGACTCAAGCAGTCTTACGATCGCGTGAAGCACTCGTGCTCTCGACAAAGGAGTACGAGGGCGTACGGTCGCATCAGGATAAACAGTCAAAACTCCATCTCGTACCAACATGGCAAGGTCGGCGCGATTCTGGGTCGGTATTTCCTGCGAGTCCGATACCGCAAGAAGATAATTGGCGTCAGCGTCGTCGAGCAGTGTGCTGCTGCGACTGTCGCCCAAGACTGCCGAACTTAAGGCCGTAGCAAAGGCTGGCGGACGATTCACATCATCACCGGTGATCGGGTTTGGTTGACGAGCGATTCGAGCGGCATTAGCCAGCCAATTTCGGACCTCGGTTACGGACACTTCAGTCGAGAGCCATGAATCCGACACTCGTGATTGTAAGCTGTTTACGTTTTGAGTAATGAGAAGTGCAACGT
>DASROI010000032.1:0-2749 GCA_035646955.1 Pyrinomonadaceae bacterium | reverse complement strand
CCGTATAAGTAGCTCAGTGTGTCTGAGAACACGATGGTCGTATCGGCGCGACCCTGAGGAGTTTGAGCCGGTCCCCCGAAATTGATTCCTCCGGCAACATTGATTTGAGGTAACCCAATCGAACGACTAATTCCGTTGTTGATGCCGAAATTTGCCGGGTTAAGTTCAGTTCCGGGGGTGGCCGTGAAGTAGATGCGATTGAAGCCAAGTCGCATCTCGTTGACGAGCGCCGGACTAAAGATGTGCGTTTCATTCAACGTCAGGAGTTGACGCAAGCCAGCGCGGATATCTCCGAACCCGGGAATCGTATTGCCCAGCAAGTTGGGCTCGGCGCGAACGGCGCGCTGATAGACGTAGTAGCCATGCAAGTGGTCGTTCGGATCCAGGTTGTAACTGATGTCCATCGTCCACTGATCAACGTCCGCCGAAGCTGGCCCCGAACCAACGAAGCGTGGGGTTCCAGCGGAATCGAAAAAGTTAGGCCGCGGGATGAAGTCGATGAGTTTTCTGGTAACGGGATCAGTAACGCTGGTCCTTTGAGCATCGCTCAGGACGAGACTGTTCAAATCGACGCCTTGCCTTTGTCGCAGCACCTCGTAATTAAAGAAGAAGAAAGCGCGGTTCTTGCCATTAGTGAAGGCCGGACCTCCTTCTCCGAAGTGTGGCAAGATGATCGGGCCACCGATGGCGCCGCCAAACTGATTTCGTTTGAACGGCGGTGGCTCACGTGAAGTGAAGTTGAAAAAGTTGCGCGCATCCAGCGCGCTCTTCCGGAAAAATTCATACAGTTCACCATGGAACTGCTGCGTGCCTGAACGCGTGGCGACGTTGACGATGGCCCCGCTGTTACGGCCATACTCAGCGCTGAACGTCGAGTTGTCGATCTTGAACTCCCTGATGCTTGTTAGTGGCGGATTAAAGTTGAGAATGTTATTAACCTGATCGTTTAGTGTGATGCCGTTGATCTGATAGTTGACGGTGTCCTCTCGGTTGCCGGCAGTGTTGAGGGCGAGGGAACCACCACCCCGTGTCGGTGGAGAAAGTTGGCCGTTCTGCGGCGGTGTCACAGAGCCCGGGATCAGCAGTCCGAGATCGATGAAGTAGCGCCCGTTGAGCGGAATCTCCTGTACCGTCCGCTCGTTAATCACCTGACCCACTGAAACTGTGGCGGTCTCGACAAGCGGCGTATCAGACCTCACATCAATAGTCTGGGTGATGTCGCCAACTTCCAACCGAAAGTCCTGGACGATGATCCGAGCGACCTCTATATCCAAGTGCTCAACGATCTTTGTCCCAAAACCATTGGCTCTTGCCTCAACACGATAGTTGCCGACAGGCAGCGCCGCCACCTGATAATTCCCCTCCCGGTCGGTCTCTCCCGTTCGCAAGAGTCCTGTTGCATTATTTTGCAATGTTATTTGAGCGCGAGGTACAACAGCCCCATTGATATCGACGACTCTTCCCCGCATAACAGCACTGGATTGGATGGGCATGCGCGAAGAGGCACTGGCCTCGAGCATGAACACCGGTGCCACCAACCCAATCAAAAGAGACACCAGAAAGGAGCGCTGCCTCATAATTTTGTATCCGAGAGAAACACAATCATTCTTAACGACACGCGAAGAATGCTCTCGGCTTCTGTGCAGCTCTCCATCTGAGACTAAGATCATAGGTTCTTCTTTACCGAAGTGCCGGATTGACCTGTCATTCATTTCGCTTGGATTGGACCGAAGCCACCTTGACGTGGCAGTGGTTTTAGGTGCGGATGCGATACTTTTTCGTTCCTCTTAGCCGTCTAAGGTTAGAGTTGAACAATTCACGATCTGGACCTAGCCTGACCAGGTGGCCCGCAGGGAAAATCGGTAAGAACATATTGGCATCATGTTTGATCGCGCGCAACTTGCAGGCGTTGCTGGTATGGCTATCTAGTTACAATGCGTTCAGTTCCACTAGAATGCATAACTACTTCATCCGTTCGAGGGTAATCAAAGTATGCGGATCAACCTCCAATCCGATAGTCACGCCATAGATTCGCGTCAGATGAGCCAACATAGACGCCATATCCCCATCGTATTTGATCACGGCGGGAGGTTGAGGTCTGGATGTGGATGTGGATGTTTGCTGTGCTATCGTCGGCGAGATTGAAGCGCCGCAAATTGTAAGAAGAATGACACCAGCCGTCAGTTTCTTGAAACCCGTAATCATAAGCTTCCCTCCTAAACACGAGATCATGAGAATTAATCGGGCCGCACAGATACTGTGGGCGAGGAGGATCCAGTACACGCCCCATAAGAAGAATGCCGTCGCTGACAGGAACCGAACTTTCGTCCAAATGGATCGATAGAAGCCGAACGCTGCGCTTGAGCGACTCGCGCACTTAACTCACCAAAGAAGCACGCTCATGGGAGCCCGCTCCAAGCGGTTGTTCTGCGCGCCGCGGAAATCGATTGGCTACTTAGAATACTTGCCGGCACATTTAAACGAGCTCTTTTTCTTAAGATCCGGCCTATTGCGGATAGTTACCCAATATTCGTCACGAACATCTTCATCGATCTCGATTTCGTTTGCATAAAGCGAATCGAGACCATCTTTCTTACAACCCGATATCCAATATTGCACTCCTGTCTCCGAATTCCAAAAATTCGCTTTAAATCCCGATCCGTTTAATGAGCCGAATTCGATCTCACGATAGGTAAGAGACTTTCCACTCTTTGAAAACGTAACCCGACCAATTCGCGCTGGCCCAACG
>DASROI010000031.1:0-23417 GCA_035646955.1 Pyrinomonadaceae bacterium | reverse complement strand
GTGAACTCTACCGCATTCTGGGACGACGCTCGCTTAAACTGTCAGCGAGTGCCGGCCTGAACACTGCAACCGCTAAAAAGATCAAGCGCATTCTAGAATAACCTTGGAGTGCGCCGGCCCGGCGGCGCTTTTTAAGCCTGTTGATGAGTGGGGTATTGGTTGGAATTGGCGCGGATAGAACAATGAAAGTTTAGTCTCGGATATAACAAAGCGCCGCCGGGCCGGCGCACTCCAAAGTAGGCTCGATAAAGGGAGTCTCGGATATAACAAAGCGCCGCCGGGACGGCGCACTCCAAGGGAAGTTGCGCGGCCTCGGGTTTGCCGTTAAATTTTCTTTATTAAGTTAAGCGAGAATGTTAGCCCAATAAATCATGCAACCAACACCTAGCGCGAGTTACAGTTTGACATTGCGCCTGAAACTCTCTTCTCGAGCAGGCACCCTCGGAGAAGTTACGATGGCAATCGGTCGTGCAGGCGGCGACATCGGTGCGATCGATATAGTAAATGTCGGAAATCATTATATTGTCCGCGACATCACGGTAAACTCAGCCTCTACCGCCCACAGTGAGCAGATAATTGAGGCCGTCAAAGATGTTGACGGCGTCGAACTAATTCAAGTTTCGGATCCCACTTTTCTGATGCACCTTGGTGGCAAGATCGAGGTCGTGTCAAAAGTCCCCCTCAAGACTCGTGCTGATCTTTCCATGGCATATACGCCTGGAGTTGCTCGGGTCTGCGAGGCGATCCAGAAGGATCCCGAGAAGGCTTTTACGTTGACCATAAAGAAGAACACCGTGGCTGTTGTTACCGATGGAACCGCGGTCCTGGGCCTGGGCGATATTGGACCAGCAGCAGCAATGCCGGTGATGGAAGGCAAAGCAATGCTCTTCAAAGAGTTCGCCGGCGTCGACGCTTTTCCGATCTGTTTGAACACCAAGGACCCGGATGAGATCGTAAGAACTGTAAAGACTATCTCAACTGCTTTCGGCGGAATCAATCTGGAAGACATTTCTGCTCCGCGTTGTTTCGAGATCGAGGAGCGGCTAAAAGAGGAGTTGGACATTCCCGTCTTTCATGACGACCAGCATGGAACGGCCGTGGTTGTGCTCGCAGCACTCATCAACGCGTTGAAAATTGTCGGCAAGCGAATGGAGGACATCAAAGTAGTCGTTAACGGCGTGGGAGCAGCAGGTGTAGCGTGCTCAAAGATCATCATGGCGGCCGGGGTGAAGAACATAATCGGTTGCGACCAATCGGGTGCGATCTATCGTGGTCGCAAGGGAAACATGAACTGGGTTAAAGACTGGTACGCGCAAAACACCAACTTTAAGGAAGAGCAGGGAACTGTTCACGAGGTAATCAAAGGGGCGGATGTGTTTCTGGGGTTGTCAGTGCCCGGAGTGATCGACGAGCAAGACGTCAAAAATATGGCTGACAAACCGATCGTTTTCGCGATGGCAAATCCAACTCCAGAAATCATGCCAGAAGACGCGGCGCCCTACGTTGCGGTGATGGCGACAGGTCGTTCGGATTATCCCAACCAGATTAACAACGTTCTATGCTTTCCCGGAATATTCAGAGGAGCCCTCGCATGTAGAGCATCTCGTATCAACGAGGCTATGAAGTTGGCAGCCGCCCACGCTATTGCCGGAATTATCACCGAAACGGAATTGCATCCGGAATATATCGTTCCTTCTGTGTTCGATAAACGAGTGGCTGAAGCAGTAGCTCGAGATGTCGAGTTGGCAGCTTACGAAACTGGAGTAGCCAGACGCGACCGAGGCGACTCGACAGACTTCTTTAAATAAATCTGCCGATTAGTAACGAGTTGTGTGAGCGTCTAATTGCTCAAGGTGATCTCTGCGTCACTCTGCGTCACTCCGCGTCACTCTGCGTAGTCTCTTTAAAATCTAGCCCCTAATCAGTAGTTAAGAGAATACGCAGAGAGACGCGGAGGAGCGCAGAGTGACGCAGAGTGACGCAGAGTTGAAGGAGAGGCGTGCGGCGAAAACTTCAACCAGTCGGACCAGAAGGCTGAACGACTTCTCAATTAGATTTTCTGTTTGCCGCCTTGGTCTTCTGAGTCTCAAGGCACGGCTCAACCACCGCCAGAGTAGTAAGGACCCGCAAAGACTTATCCGTGAAGGTACCAGCAAGTACAAAGACGCTGTCGAAATCGATCTTAGAAACCTCTTGAAATGCCGTTGGGGGACTGAATCCCGGTGCGGAGAAGCCGCCATATATGCCTATCCACTTTCCCTCGATTTTCATCATCACCCAATCCTGAGAAAAATCTGGTTTCTCGATAGCGTTGATTAATCTTACGGCATTAGTTAGTTCTTCTATGCCGCGGTTCTTATCGATTTGAGCGTATCGGTGTGCGAGGGCCAAAATAACACGTGCGGTGACGACCGTCTTAGGCGCTTTGTTGGCTGCGTCGGATACCTCATTCAAAATTTGCCGCGCTTCACTCTGGTCTTCCGCTTGCTTGAGCAAAACTTCTGCTATCTGCGAATACAAGTAAGCACGCTGGTCCAATCGGGTAAGCCTGCTCGCTAGCTTTTTGGCTTCAGTCAAGTTCTCCCCGATCAATCGTTGCGATCGGAAGAATAAAAACCAATCTGTCAGTTCTTCCCGGACACTTGTTTCAGAAATTTTGTCGATAACATCCAGGACTCTTTCGACTGTCTGTTCGTTCGACGAATTGACGACAGCTCCCACGAGATCGGCGTCTCTCGCCGAGACGTCCGGGCGTTTCTCAGCCGCTTCAACTTGTTCGTCAAAACTCCCCAGAGGGGTTTTGACTCCTCCGAGTGCGCCGGTGGCCCGTTCTTGTGTAGCAGGATTCAACATGGCTCTGAGCCGCTCTTTTGCCGCAACGCTATCATCAAGCAGATCGGGCACAAATTCCTTTATTTTCTCTTCGAGTCTTGCGAGGGCCAGGTACATTTGTGCTGCGTCGGACAGCGAATCATTAGGTGTAGTTCCCGCCACCACTTCCTGAGCGTTGCTCGCTCGCGCAAGCAGGGTTGTTAAGAATAGACGCTGCAATTCAGGGTCAGGCAGGAAACCAGGCGGAACGCTATAAGTGGTGTAGACCGGCATCTCGCCCGCTTCCCGATCGTTCCCAAAGGGAAAAGACGATAAGTATAAGAGTTGGTCCATGGGGCGCTCACGATAAGCAAGCAGCGCCTGACGGTAAAGCTGATTTGCCAGCGATCGATTTGCTCTCGCCAGGTTGTACAGGAAGATCGACAAGTATAGGCTCGCGGGATAACGCAAGCTTCCACGAGCAAAATTCACTGCGGTAGCAGGATCTTCCGCTACCAGCATCATGGCGACATTCAACAGCTTTTGTGCCTGTGCTCTTCCTGCTTGATTGTCGGAAGCGGTCATGGTCGCGTTCCGTGAATCTTCTTCCAGAACTTGCGAAGCGAGCTTGCGAGCAATCGCCGGGTCGCGTTTAGCTAAAGCGGTTATTACTACGAAACGTTGATCGGGCGTCTCGATTGTCAGCAAGCCGGAACGCTTTGTCTCGGTCCCGTTCGCCTTAAAGTGCTGAACTGCGACGTCAAATGTTTCGAGAAAGAACGCTTGAGCCTGAGCATGGTCTGCGGGCCACAGCAAATCGGCTACTTTCAATTGGACCGCTATCCGGGCAACCGGATCGTCGATGGTTCGAGCCAGGGCCATCTGCTGCTTCAGAGTGTCCAGCGCAAATGTTTTAGTGCAAAGGGTCGATCGTGTTAGTGACGGAACTTTTTTGTCTTTCGCTGTTTGCGAAGTCGTCTCGGTGATGAGTGCGAGCAGAACAAAGAATGCCAGAGGTAGCTTTTGCATTGTTCCTCTTTCAAGGCTTAGACACTTTAACTCACTCTTGTTGTCAGGCTTTGAGCGATTACTGGAACTATGCGCCTCGGGATGTCGATGGCCATTTTGATGTGACGAGCGTGAGTAAAGTGGCCTACCACGTAGATGCCTGGAACATTGGTCTCAAAAGTTTCAGGATTATAGACCGGCACTTCAGTCAATTTTCCCGACTCAGTTTTCACTCCGAGTCGTTTTAAAAGAGTCAGATCGGCATCGCTTCCGATTAAGACGAAGACAACATCATTCGCGATCGTCAAGGTTTCGCCGGCCTCGGTCGTGAGGGTCACGGTTTCCTCTTTAATCTCATTTATTTCTTTGTATAGAACAACGTTTAAGCGGCCGGCCGTCACCTGTGCTTCCAAAGGCTTTCGTACCCAGTGTTTCATCGCGCCCGCTTTAGGATCGCGGTTCTCCCAGTCTTCTCGCCAGATGGCCATCGTGGTTCGAGCGCCTTCTTCAGAAAGGAACAAGGCGGCTTCGGCCGCGCTGTTGCCACCACCAACCACAAGCGCATCTTTCCGCACATACGGATAGGGATCGACGAACCGAAAATGTACCTTTGGAAGATCTTCCCCGGGAATGTTGAGCAGCCGCGGTCTTGCCATTGCACCAATTGCGAACAGGATCCGTTTTGCTCGATATTCAGCTTTATCAGTCTTAACTAGAAAGTCATGGTCCACGTCGCCGGAAACGTCAGTGACTCGTTCGCCCGTATTGATCTTCAAGTCGTGGTCCAATACGAAATGGACGTAATGAGAGAGGAGTTCTTCACGTGTTGGTTTTTCCTGGACCGGTCTTAATGTCCCCTCGTGCATTTCAACTTCATTTGGCGTCGAGAACATGGTTCGACCAACGGGATAACGCCGGATGGTATCGGCAATCGTCCCTTTCTCAATTACGAGATAGTTTAAACCTTCGACCTTGGCTGACTCTGCTGCGGAAAGACCGGCTGGTCCAGCTCCGATGATAAGTAGATCCAGTAACTCGCTCATTTTTTTAGAACCAGATTGAGCTCTATGCTCGCCTCTTCTTAGATGAAAACCTCGCCCTTTGCCACCACAACCGATGCCCCTCCGACTTTAACCTCCTCGACTTTACCAGCAGTTCCTTTGACATCGAGGTTAATGCGGCTGGGACGATTAATGAAATCGCCTTGTTCGATCACAAACTTGTATCGTCCTTCCTCGGGTTTAAGTTTCAGGGCGTTGTGGTTAACCAGATACGCGCCTAATGCACCACAAGCACTTCCCGTTGCGGGATCTTCCGGAATGTTGTCAGCGGGAGCAAAAAAGCGAGCGTGCGCTCCTGAACCAATCTCAAGAGTCTCTCTTGTAAACGCAAGACATCCCGTCGTGCCGAGCCCGGTGTAGAGATCTGCCAGGTTGGAGGCGTTAACTTTACACTCCTTCAGACGGTCGAGAGATTTGATTGGGACAGCCAAACAGGAAAGTCCAGTGCTGATTCCCTGAATCGGAAGAGCGTGGTCCAAGTCACCAGGTCCAAGACCGAGAGACTTTGCGATCTCGTCTCTCTTTTTCTCCTCATTTACCTCGACGAGAATCTCGAAATTACCCTGCGTCATAACAACCTGGATTGGTTGGCCGTCATGGAACTCGATGTCTACAGGCAGGATGCCAATTTGGACCTCGTGATAAATACGCTTCCAACCGTTTCCCTTTTCAGGCAGCTGAACAAGCCCTTCCCGAGCGAGCGCGTTCCATGTACCAACTATTGGGTGGCCCGCAAACGGAATCTCGCGCATTGGTGTAAAGATCCTTAGACGTTTCAAGACCTCAGGCGCTGGTCCATTTTTATTGGGGTCAGGACGAGTTTTTGGATCTGTGGGAGTTTGCACGAAAACAGTTTCGGAAAGATTCATCTCGCGCGCAATTTTGGCCATTTGTTCATCGGTAAGGTGGTCGCCTTCGGGAAAAACGGCGAGAGGGTTACCCTGGAAAGCATTCCGCGTGAATACGTCGAGTTGGATAAATCGATTAGCCGGCATGATTGGTACCTCTGGAAAAGATGGATCAATCATCCGGTCATGCTAGATGTTTGGTCAAGTACGGAAGTTACAGTGGTACGGGTTCGGCTTTGAGTTATTCACAGGCGCAAAGGATCACGATCGGAAGATTCGTTCGGCGAAGCGACGTACTTTTAGGCGGAACGAGTCGATGCTCTCTTGCTTCATGCCTTCTTTGAAAACCTCTTCAAGTGCGAGATAGCTAATCTTCTCGCGGAACGATCTGAAGTCAATCTCATTATGATCACGCACTCTCGTGGCAAACGCTGCAAGATTGATGGGATTGCTACTCTCACCGCCGCAGATAGTATCAATCATGTGTGAGCCTAGAGCGCGATAGCTCTCAAATTGAGCCTCACTGAACCATTGGTCCGTAATTACTTCCTGCGGAAACGCGTTGCTTCCTTGCCAGTAGTTGACTACGTCACGAGGTTCTTCACCGATGAGCGACGGCTTTAGGTAGATCAACACACCGTCGAAATCCTTATCTCTGGTTGTGTAATCCTGCGGATCGCGGTCAACGCATGAGTAACGGATTGTCCCGATCGCGCAGTACTTGTTTTTCAGATCCTGGGTCGGAGCACTGATCGACAATTCAGGTAGTTCTATCGGAACGCCAAGGTCCACCCGAATCTGACGAATTGACATCGCTAGTGACTGAAAGGCGTAGTCAGGATCGGTACTCGCATCGCTGACCACAATAAAGCGACAGCGCCGCAGTACCATTTCATAGAGTCCCAGGTTCTCAAAGTGGCCACCATCAGAAAGATAGACATAAGGCGATTTGTCATCGATGTCGCCAAACGCCTCGGATATAAAAGGTAGGACGGAAAGACTGGGAGACCCGAGCAGAAATGGACGGCCAACGCGAAACCCAAACAAGCGAAGTGGAATGCTGAGTAATCGTTCAAGGAGATCCGGCTTATCTCCGGCTGGCCCAGGATTGCCGAGCCATGCCCCGAATCGCACATTGAATAGAGCCATCAGAAAACGGACGACCGGAGATGTCATCATGTACCCCATATTCGGACTCACAAACGCGCCGGAAATGGCGATTGCATGGCCTAGCGAGATGCCTTCCGGTCCACCGAAGTGCGACGATCGGCGATACCCGAGCCAGTAACTCCCGGTGTGCAATGGTGACACCGTGCACGACTCGGCGCGACGATCTTGCCACTGCAGTTTTTCTCCGCCTGTGAGATTTAGCGCGAGATTCAGGATGTGAAGTAGCTTGCGAGGCGGCTCAGCTTGTATGTCATCTGGAGGTCGTCCTGCTCGAAGGGCCCTGTTATCGTCTCCCGGTTGCTTTCGCAACTCGAACATTTGCAGATTGTCGAAAGTGTCAAATCCGGTAAATTCATTGGGGTTCCGTTTTTCACGCGACGCTCCGAGGTAAGCCCGAATGATCCGATTCCGCCACATAAACTGCAGGGAGAAAGCGTTCGTGCTAATGAATGGGCCAATAATGTAAACGAGGACGATAATTGCTGCGCAGAGCAACACGATCAACCGAAATGGTGTCTCTTTCAAGAGCGTGAGGTGCCAACTTGCGTACAGCGTAGCTTCAGTTGGAAATGGCAAGTTGGGACCTCCAAGTGCGCGCGAGAGGAGCTGCCCCAGGGGACTAACGAGTAGAAAATCAGTACCCAGTGAAATGACTATAAATACAAAGGCAAGAAAGATTGGCGCGACGATTGACGTCAAAAGGGAGAGAGACTTGCCTGCGACACCGACCCGCTGTGCTTCTTTCGCGTTAGCGGGGGTCCTCGCGCTAAACCCACCGATCAGCGTAATGATTCCGGAAACAATGCCGAGTGCGGTACCGGCAATCGTTCCTATGTCACCCCACTTGAGCGTCCTTAATCCGGTGGTATAGACCTTCTTCAAAGTAACTACGAGTGTGAGGAGCAGCAGTGGTCCATATAAAACCAAAATATGAATTAGAGTCCAGCCCACAATAACGATGAACACCCATGCTCCGGCCCTGGCCCACCATTCCTGGTCATCGTCTTTGGCGAATCGACTCGTCAACCCGGCGATAAGTGCACCTGTTAGCATCATCATCACCAGGACGAGTGGTACCGAGAAGATGGAGTAGACGAGATCGTTCGGTTCGCTGCCCGGTAAAAAAGAGTGGCTGGCAAACCGAGCCATAAACGAGATTATTAAGACGGCGATGCCGATCAGGACAGTAGCTCCAGTCAGGGCTCCAAATAAGTTCCGATTACGTTTCTCCGGTTTAGTAGATTGGATGGTCTTGATAAGACAGGTGATCCAGCCTGGTCCAATGACGATAGATATAACGACCAAATAAAAGGACAACCAGCTGAGCACGGCAAGTCCTGCATTTGCAGCAGCCCACGAAAAGATGGAAAACGCAGCGGCGCTAATAACTAACCACACCAGGGAACGAACTATGAACCTTCCTTGTCGGACCTTATAGGGATCAGTTTCAGTGGGGCTTTCTGAAGCATTTGCGCTCGGCAGGCTGAGCCCGGTGTAGATCATTGCGCACATTCCCGACAAGCACGCGACGATAAGCGAGATCGGAACTGAGTATTTCGTGTGCATGAAACTGCGCAAGAGGATGGAGGTCCAGATGCGCGGTAAGAGTAAAAAGAGCGCTAGAACGGGCAGGAAGACTAACCATGTCAAGAGCAGGTTCCTCAGGACACTCGCAACCAAGGTCCACGAGTCAGCGCTCAAGAGTCCTGGTTTGGGACTTAGATAGTTGCTGTAGACCCGCAGATGCTCAACCGGTTTCGGATCAGGTTGCATGGGGTTTGCCCTGATCTTGAGCTGGTCCATTACTGTGGACATGCCCTGGCGGCAGATCCAGGCTGAGAGCCAGCCGCCAATAAATCCTCCTCCCGAAACGGTGGAGAGGTAGTCGAATCTTTCCAGCAATCCGTGGCGAGCAAGGCCCTGAAGAATTCCCAGGTTAAAAGTCGCGCTGCGAATTCCACCGCCGGATAAACAAAGGGCTGAACGCAACGTCCCGGCTTGTACGCGTTCTGCTTGTTTACGACTAATGCCCTCGCCTTTCTTCGGCTTATCACCACCATAAGCTTCACCCTTTTTACCCGGGGGGCCGAGTGCTTCCTTGACCAGACTATCGAGGATCGCTTGTTCGACCATCGCGTCTCGCTTCTGCTCGTCGGTGACGTCGATGAACTGACCCGTGAACTTGGACCTGAGTTCGGCAATATGACCATAGATTTGAGCAGCGACTCCGCGTTCAGCTACGCGGTGAAGCTCATCAGGTGAAAGGTTCTTGAAATTTTCGGCCAACGCGTTACGGCGCGATTGGAACTCTGCCTCAGCAAATTCATTCGCCGCGTTACTCTGGGCTTTCGCCATCAGCGAGTAGATCCGCTTTAGCATTCTGTCATTCAATTCATACTCGCGTTTTACTAGCTCGTCGTTGTCGAGCTTTTCGCATTCGGCTCGAAACTTGGCAATTTCGCTTTTGATACTGGTGAAGTCGATTTGAGGTTGGGCCAGGCTTTCGTACTCTTCAATCAAAACTTCGCAGATTAGGAGACGACGCTCTTTAGGGTCCGCAATTGTGGCCATGAAAGGGTTGGAAAGCTTTTCTGCGCTCATAAGACCTCCGTCTTGGCATTGCTTGAGTCAGCCCGATTGGCATGCGCGAGGAAGAACTGGCCCGATTGTTTCAAGGACATCGCACAATAAATGTCGCTGCTACCACTGTCAATACTTTTTCAGATCATTTCCAAGACACGATCAGGACCATCTAAGACACTTCCCTCGGGCCTTTTGTCGTGATAGGTTTCAATTTCAAAAGGGTCGTTAAGAGGTAGAATTTTTACTCTGTGGACTTCACCTGGTCCGGTCCTCGCCAGACTTACAGAGTCGTGAGTATGCGCCCTATCTTCTGGCATCACGACGCTCACGAGTATTTCTCGAAGATGTCAAAACAAAGTTGCGAAAGAAATTAGATTGAATCCCAATATGCAGGATTTCGATCAGGCTTGTGTTTTGGAACGCCCGGGTCGCGACATGCGGTTCAACAGGGGTCAGACCTTAATGAGTTTGGTCGCCCTTCTATTGTTGTTCCCCTTTTTGGTTAACGGTCAGGGTCGTTTCACTGTCTGCAGTCCGGAGAATAAGTTCATCGAAATTCGTCTAACAGCAAAGACCGTTTCGGCTTCAGAGAATAGTCCCTCAAGGAATATCTGGGTTCTGGCCGGAACTCCTGGTCCAGAACCAGTCGTTGTGCCGGGCGATGATCTGTTGAAGGGACGAATTATGGAGATCATGCAACAGATCCAGGATAGCGGCCTCGAGATTGGGGTCGGGAAAGGTGGCAATCCTGAACCGGGAGATCCTAATCAACTAGAGTTGTTGCTGGCGGATCTCGACTCAGTCAGACCCGGTTTTGAATTGATCTTGCCTGTCGAATTGACTAATCCTCCGCTCAATAGTGACCTGGGCAAATTGTTTACGGTTCGACTCTGTCTTAAATATGAAAGTTGCAAGATTCCGGATTCACTCCAGATAAATATCAAAACACTAGCGTCTGCAAGCGGAACGGCGTCAGAAATTTCAAAGACCGTCGACCTTTCAGTGGCAATCCCAGGTTTAGCAAATACGCCCGCAGGTCACATAGCTGTCACGATTGGATTTACTGACATTGATTTACGAGATGCTAAACGAGACGTGACCATCAACTCTGATGCTGCAGCCGTTGAACGCACTTCGAGTGAGTTGCTATCTGTCGCTGCGAAAGCCTTCAACGAAGCAATCGATAAAGGATTACTGACGAGTTTGGGAGTGCCGCGAGTTGACCCGTGCAGTGGTAAGGCTGTCGCCGAAAACGTGGAAAATGCTTTGACCAATATTTACAACCTGAACCTGTTTGATCCCCAGGTTGATTGGGCCAGGGTTAAAGTGCGAGTCGGAGTTGTTGATTCAACACCGGGCTCGCCATGGAACATTTCCGTCTCCAATCTCCAACTCTCGCAAGAAATCGATATCGAGGTCGTAAAGAATCCCAGAGAGATGGAGTACGACAACACGTCTATAGAACCGAAATTTGCCGTTAAGCGGCAGAGGCTTCGCGAAAAGCTGTTGCAGAATCATTCGAATAGTCTGTTAGCCCGGCCGGGCAGGATTCTCACCACTGAACAGATCAAGGCTGACCAGGAGAAACTCTCAACCGATAAGGATGTCAGTTCGGTTGAACGAATAAGATCCGATGGTCAGGCGCAACACCTTATTTACACCGTTACTCGAAAGATGCAGGCCGATAAGGATTTGGCCGCGAGGCTCGGAGTTGGATATTCGCCAGAAGAAGACTTCACCGGCTCTCTATCTTTCGAAGAAAACAATTTTCTCGGGGTTGCTGAGAGCGCAAAGCTCGCCTACGAAGGTGGACCACAGGTCCAGAAGGTCAGGTTCAATTTCGCCCGTCCATTTTTCAACGAAGACACTAAAGGCTGGCACGCGAAGTTGTTCGACATTACCGTTCAGTACTTCAGTGATAAGGACACTCGATTCGGTAACCTCACCCCTGATGAGGTCGCAGCTCGTGAAGCGGGCTCGATGGTACGTTTCTCAGTCGCCTACGATTCGTTTTCATTGTTGGACCATAGTCGGGAGAATTGCGTCTCGGAGGAAGATCGCAAACGAACACGACTCTATCTCGTGGCGAATCCGGTGTTCTCATATCGTGACGTGAATATACGAGAAGACCAGTTTCTTTCCACGCTGGTTTCATTCGATACGAGTTTGTTGCCGCGCTCGCGAACGCAAGTCACTTCGCTTTCCCTGGATGTTAACGCAGGTGTCAGTCACGATTTCAGACGTGGACAGCGAGCCGGCTTAGGAGTCTTCAATCTTTCAATGCAGAGCGCGATGGCGCGTTCGTTCGAAGCTTTTGGAGCCGATTACCAATTCAACAAGTTGCGAGCGCTAATCAGCGCGGACATGACATTTGGCGTCTCATCCGCTAAAGATTTTTTTGTACGGTACAACCGGGTAATGAGTACCAGCACGCATGGAACCCCGCTCTTCGAATTAGCCAGACTGGGTGGTCCACTTACGGTGCGAGGGTTGGAAGAAGGCGAGATTATTGGACGCAAGCTTTCGGCGGATCAGTTTGAATTTGGCGTCAACGCGCTTGTGTTATGGCACTTTGTTAGTCGCAAGCCCGTTGCGTCAATGCTACTTCGCGATTGTTTGGATGATTCAACGCCCAGTCTGCCAATCGACTTAAGCAATGCTTACTTAAAAGTTTTTTACGATCTTGGCCGCGTCCATGATCCCGACTCGTTTTTAGATCCTGTTTCGAAAAACACTAGAGGCTACGGACTGGCATTTGAGCTGCGACAGTTAGGCGGCAAGAATATCAATTTATCTATTGGCTACGCTTACTCTCCAGACTCAGCGCTTCATAAGTCCGGGACAATCTACACTGGTGTCTCATACACCTTCTGATTATTGAACTCACGAATAAGAGGAGCCTGAAATGAAAGAACTTCAACTGAACGCAGGAACTCAGAAGCACATTTTTCAACCGGATGGAAAAGTTGCCGTCCTCTTGTCGAACGGTAGTCGCAGCGTCAAGGGCAGTTGGCGTACCGAGGCACAGGGAACCGAGCCAAAGGAAAATCTGCTTCGCTATGAGATTGATGGGGCGACACAGACACCAGTTCCTGTGCGATATGGTTTCAACGAGTTCAATCAGTTGACGGCCCAGATTCCGGCGGCAGCCAACGGCGGCGCCGATTCAGAGAAGTGCATCTTCCTGGGCCAAATCCTGATCGATGATGCGCACGATCTGGTCTACTCCGTCATTACACCCGACGGTGTTGCCGCAGCTACCAGGATTACTGTCTATGGAAGTCTGCGTTTTACTGAAGACAGCAACAATCTTTCGATCGAGATGAATGATGGTACCCATGCTGAGATAAAGGGCGAAAAAGGTTTGTCCGGCACAGCCATGCTGAAAGCCGAGAAGAACCTGGTCCAGGAATTTAAGGCCGACGATTTACTGCGTTTCATCGCCTTCACACGCAATGATCTAAATACGTCTGCTGTTCGCGTTCCCAGGAAGGCGCAAATTGAATTCGTCGGCAAGTGGGACGTCAATCCAGACAACGGTCAATTGGTATTTCACAGCAAGATTACAGGCGACTTGACCAAGCCGGATGTGGCGATCGCTTTTGCGGGTTCTATCAAGGCGGTCTCAGCTGGATTTGCCTATTTTGCAGATAAGGATGGGACGAAGCTGGCTTTCAATATTAAAGGTCAGCACCGGTGGAATTCAGCCAACGCGAAATGGGAGTTGTCGCTGGGCCACTCGCAGCGAAAATTCCAGGCTACGTTCGAAGGCCAAATCGATAAGACCACGAAAGAAGGTCAAGGTTTTGTGCTGGCCGGAAAGATGAACCTGGAACACGAAGCTGGAAAGTCGACCAAAATCGATCTGAAAGTAGAGGGAAGTTATCAGTTCAACAAGAGCAACAAACTCACCTTTGTGGTGAATGTACAGACTAGCGACGGGAAGCTGACTTACGATTTGATGGTTGAGGGTAAGTTTGCTTTCAAAGGGGGGACGCTGACGTTTCAGGTGCGGCTCAATGAAAAGGGAACTGGTGGCATGAAGGCGACGATCGAACTCGCGTTCAAAGGGAACCAGGATAGTTTGATAAAGACTCTTGCGCTTGTGCTTGATATTACCCCTGACAAAGTTAAAGTGAATTTCGAATTCGAGTTGCGGATGAAATTTGTCGACGGAGTTTTAGTGAAGGAGCCCCCTAAGAAGTTAGTCGCGTAATTGCTCTGGGTGCCTCTGCGTAACTCTGCGGTCCTCAGCGTCACTCTGCGTTGCTTTCCGGCTTTAATCCTGATGTGTCGTCCGTACGGTAGCGCAGAGTGACGCTGAGGACCGCAGAGTTACGCAGAGAAGAACCGCACAGGAATGCGGAGGGGAGTTGATCCTTTTTACGGAGCGTCAATATAATTGCTCGACTTGACCGACAAACAAAACATTCTCAACAGGCTCGACGGCATCCTTCTTCCATCGACAACTCCTTTCACCAATGACGGCGAAATAAACATCAAAGCTCTGCAACAAAATCTCGCTCAATGGTTGCGAACCGGTATCAGTGGAATAGTTCTTATGGGTTCGACAGGCGAGCGAGTACATCTCGATGAACGTGAGTACCTGAACCTTGTAGAGGTGGCTCGTCAGTTCGTTCCGTCCGATCGCGCTTTTATCGCCGGCGCCGGCCAACAGAGCATTCGAGGAACCCTCGCTGAGATCAAAAGAGCCGCAGCCGCCGGGGCAGATGCTGTTCTTGTGATAACGCCTTCGTTTTATCGCTCCGCCATCACTCAGGAGGTATTAGTCAGCTATTACAAGGCTGTCGCGGACGACTCACCTGTTCCGGTATTGCTGTACAGCATGCCCGCTCTTACTGGAATAAAGATTGATCCTGAAACGATTGCCAAACTTAGCAATCATCAAAACATCATCGGAGTTAAGGACAGTTCGAATGATGTTGCCAGGTTCAGAGCCACTGTCGAACACTGCCCCGCAGACTTTGCAGTAATGACAGGCAACGGAACCGTTCTGTTTGAGATGCTTGATGCTGGCGCTACTGGTGGAATTCTCGCGGTTGGGTGCGTTGTGCCTGATGTTTGCCTGGAAATTTTTAATAGCTTCCGGACTGATGCAGTCGACGAGGCAAGAACCCTGCAATTAGTTCTGACTCCACTCGCGGCGGCAGTGACCACGAAGTACGGCATCGGTGGTCTGAAGGCTGCGATGGATCTGAACGGCTATTGCGGCGGTTCCGTGAGAGCTCCCTTGAAATCTCCCGGCGAAGAAGCGACGCTCGATATTGGCTCACTCCTCAAGGCCCTCGCATCCGACCTCAGGACCGCTCCGTAAAGACCCGCAACCTGATCATTTGAGAATCATGATTTGTTCTTTGAGTTTCTAAATGCGAGCTGTTCTTGCGTGTCGAAAGAGTGATCGAAAGCCAAATTCCTGGCAGTCGGGAATAGCAAGGGTCAGTACCGATTCGCGGTAGGCGTCGGGTGAATCACCAGTATTCGGCGAGTCATATCAGCTCGAGACTCACCCGACGCTACCGCGAATCGTACTGGCCCTTGCCACGCGCGACTCAACGAGCGCTGGCAGAAATCTCGTTATCCTGCGTAGAATGTCGCGCAGGAGCCAAACAACCTTGAGTACAGCTGAAGCCGCCTGTTATAGCACCCCTGAAGAATCCGGTTTGCGTGTCGAGACCTTGCCGTTCGATATAGTTCCGCATCAATCCCGATTGTTTTTGGATTACGTCAAAGATCCAGTAAAACTGAGAAACTTTTACCCCTCAGCCGTCCGCTTTCACCATGAGTTACAGGACCGAGTTCCTGAGGTTCTTGGCGCGTATCGCGTGGATCGCAAGCGAGTTTGCGACACGCTTCAGGCAATGAACAGTCGTTGGCACGCCGGCAGTGAGACATTAAAGAATATCGAGTTATTGCGAGATCCGGACTGTATCGCTGTTGTCTCCGGGCAGCAGGCTGGACTCTTTACCGGTCCGCTCTACACGATTTATAAGGCGCTAATGGCAGTGAAGCTTTCCGGTTGCCTAAAGCAGAGAGGTACAAAGGCGGTTCCAGTATTTTGGATTGCTGCCGAGGATCACGATTTTGATGAAGTTGCCAAGGTTGAAGTCATTGGACGTGATTGCCAACTCAAACAGGCCGAAGTGTCGACTTCGCTTCATTATGAGGGCCAACCTGTCGGTAGGGTAATTCTCGACGAGTCGATCGATGGAGTGGTTAATCAATTGTTTGAGTTGCTGCCAAATTCTGAGTTTGCCGCTGACATGAAAGCTCTGGTTAAGTCATCCTGGCGTCCGGGTCGTGGTTACGTTGAGAGTTTTGCATCGATGATGACCGCGTTGCTCGATCAGTACGGTTTAATCTTCCTCGATCCACTTGATTCAGAACTGAAGCAGTTGGCTGCGCCGCTCTATTCGAAAGCAGCGGGGAATGCGCCGGAAATTGCCAGCGCTATTGAAAGTCGGAGTCGCGCGCTCGAAGCCGCCGGCTACCATGCGCAGGTGTTAGCAACGGCAAACTCCTTTCCGCTGTTTCTGCACGACAATGAGGGACGGCGTCATTCGGTTACGCGTCTCGACAATGGTAATTACAAGGCTAAGGATCTGAACGAGGAATACTCTGCAGCAGCGCTGTCGGAGTTAGCGCTCAAGAGTCCGGAGCGATTTAGTCCAAACGTAACACTGCGGGCAGTCATCCAGGATTATCTGCTTCCGACTATCGCTTATTGTGGTGGCGCGGCTGAGATTGCCTACTTCGCGCAAACTGCGGAGGTCTACCGCGTATTGGAACGACCAGCGACTCCGATTCTACCGCGTTCGAGTTTGACGATGATCGAACGACATACCGGGCGCGTGCTTGAACGATATGGACTTGGTCTACCGGATTTTTTTGAAGGCATCGATACCGTTATCAAGCGCGTCGTTGAGGAGTATTTGAGCGCCGGCACCGCAAAAGGTTTTGATGCTGCCGAGCAGAATATTAACAACGAGCTCGACCGGTTGCGCGCAGAGTTGCAAACTATCGATCCGACTCTGGCGGGCGCGCTCGATACTGGCCGGAAAAAAATCAAGTACCAGCTTGATGGACTCAGAACGAGGTTCATCAAGGCGCAGATGACGAGAGATGAAGCGGCTCACCGGCAGCTACAGCGAGCGTTTGATCAGTTATATCCAAATAAGGAATTACAGGAGCGGCACATTAACATTACTTCATTGCTGGCTCGCCACGGCAAGTACGTGATTGAGTGGATCTATAACGCTATCAATCTCGGGAGTAATGATCATCAGGTTGTTTATTTGTAGGTGGTCTTGGGGCTTAGGTCTTAGGCCTTTGGGCTTTGTAATTGGTACTTTGAGCTTAAAACTTTGACGTTACCCCAACACAAAGCACCAAGACCCAAGACCTAAGACCCAACACCAACATGTCAATAATTCGCGTCCTCGCCGATCACGTAGCCAATCAGATTGCTGCCGGAGAAGTTGTTGAACGGCCAGCCTCAGTTGCCAAAGAGCTGGTTGAAAATAGTATCGATGCCGGCGCCACCCGCATTTCTATAGAAATCGAAGGGGGCGGGCGCAGGCTGTTGAAGATTTCCGATGACGGTACCGGCATGGTACGCGACGACGCTATCCTCGCATTCGAACGCCACGCAACTTCCAAAATAAGGAACTCAGATGATTTGGGAGCAATCGGCACGCTCGGATTTCGCGGCGAGGCTCTCGCTTCCATCGCTTCGGTGGCGAAGGTCGAGTTGACGACGAGTCGGGAAGGGGATGCTACCGGAACTCGTGTGAATATCGAGGGTGGTCGCATGCGTAACGTAAAAGATGCTGCTCACCCTCGGGGAACTACAATCGTTGTCCGCGATCTTTTCTTCAACGTCCCAGCGCGAAGAAAATTTCTTCGCTCGGAAGCTACTGAAACTTTTCACCTAACCAATTTAGTCACTCATTACGCGCTGGCCCATCCTGAGATTGCGTTCACCCTTGTGAATAACGGGCGTGAAGTAGTAAGAGCAGTTGCGGCAAAGGACCTGCGCGAAAGGGCATATCAGATCTTTGGCGGCGAGTTTCTTGAGAACCTGCTGGAGGTAAACGGCGGCCATTCCGAACTGGCTCGAGTGAGCGGATTTGTTTCAGCTCCAAGAGATCGACGCACTACTCGTGATTCGCAGTATCTGTTTGTTAATCGCCGTTTTGTTCGCGATCGTATGATCGGACGAGCGCTGTCGGAAGGTTACCGCTCAATTCTTCCTTATGGCGTTTATCCCGCTGCCTTACTGTTTATCGAAACACCTCTCGAAGAAGTGGACGTCAACGTGCACCCGGCCAAGACCGAGGTGCGTTTTCGACGCCAGGCAGCGGTCGCAGACGCAGTTCGAGAGGCCATACGTTCGGCTCTCGCGAGTGCTGGTTACGCACGCATTGAAGAGCGACCCGCACCGTCAGTTGAGTTGAGTCAGAGTGTTGCGGCAGCATCTACATCGCAACCCGATTACCGGTTCTCAGTCTCGTCAGGCGAGATGAACGCTCCAGCGAACGTTCCCGTTAGGAATGAAATTTCCGTATCTCCGATTCAGCCAAGAATCGATTTTATTCCGACTCAGACTCCCGATGATGATTGGGAAGTGCCCATAACGTCCGCACCGGTTGAGCCATCAGGCGATGAAATAGCCCACGATGTCGAAGAGATGTTCCGCGCGACGACGAGTTTCCGGGAAGAGGCGTCTCAAGATCGGCGTGTGCCAAAAACCGTGTTGCCGCCGTTAAACTCGGCGCAAAAGATTGCACGCGAGGTAACAGCGGAGTCTCTTAGTTCGAATATTCGCCCGCTGGGCCAGTTGGAAGAGAGTTTTATCATTGCGACTGATGATGATGGATTGTTGCTGATCGATCAGCACGTGGCCCATGAGAGAGTGTTATTTGATAAATATCGTGCTCTTGAAGCCGAGCGTCGCACTGATTCGCAACAACTACTGGTGCCTGAGACTTTTGATCTGACACCAGCGCAAGCGGCCGTCTTCGATGCGCTGGCGCCTGAGTTGGAGCATTACGGTTTCGAGTTGATGAAACTATCGGGTCGCACAGTTGCCATCAAGGCCACGCCTGCAGATCTGCCGGCTAGCGAGGCTCGGAACATGCTTGCTGAGTTGCTGGACACCGTAGATCCAGAGAAGAAGAATTCAGCTCGCGACACTTTACGTGACGAGATCGCGGCGTCGCTTGCTTGTCATGCGGCCATCAAAGTGAATATGCCACTTGCACCAGAGAAGATGCGCTGGTTGATTGATCGTTTGTTGCAGACTTCATCACCGACCACTTGCCCGCACGGCCGTCCAGTGATTTTAAGGCTGACGACCCGCGACATTTTGAAAGGGTTTCATAGAATATAGGGCCGGGACAGGGGTACGGCGGGGTGGTTGAGGGATTTATTGATCATTGGTCATTGTCCATTGATCATTTCTAATTGAAAGGGCCGGGGATCCCAGACAAAAAAATGAATTACGAATTACGAATTACTCCTCCAAGAATTACGAATGGCGAGTTGCGAATTGCAAATGAATTAACAATTGAGAATTCAGAAATGATCAATCACCAATGACTCCTTTCCCCCAGCCTCTGGCCCCGGTTCCTATTCCGCATGTTTAAGAAGATACTGATCGCAAATCGTGGTGAAATCGCGGTACGCGTAATTCGAACGTGCCGCGAGCTCGATATCCGGGTGGTGGCAATCTATTCAGATGTCGATGTCGACAGTCTCCACGTAAGAATGGCGGACGAAGCCATCTGTGTTGGACCAGCACCTTCCACGGAGAGTTATCTCAACATCGATGCCGTCATCGCAGCAGCCAGGACCACTTCTGCTGAAGCCGTACATCCCGGATATGGATTCCTGGCCGAAAACTCCGAGTTTGCCAGCGCAGTCATTGACGCCGGTCTGACTTTTATTGGTCCAACTCCGAAAGTAATGGAATTGATGGGTTCCAAGATTGGAGCGCGGCAAGTCGCGCTTCAAGCCGGCGTTCCAGTCGTGCCCGGAACCATCGAGCCGCTAACTTCATTTGCGCAGGCGCGAGAAACCGCCGCCGAGTTCGGCTATCCGGTGATGCTTAAAGCGTCTGCCGGAGGTGGCGGCAAGGGCATGAGGCTCGTCACCGGCCCCGACGATCTCCTATCAGCTTTTGAGACTGCACAGGCCGAAGCCGCCGCCGCTTTCGGCGATTCCTCACTCTATCTGGAAAAAGCTGTCGAACGACCACGACACATCGAAATTCAGATCTTTGCGGATTCACATGGGAACGTCGTTCACCTCGGCGAGCGCGAATGCTCAATTCAGCGTCGGCACCAGAAAGTTATCGAGGAATGTCCTTCGCCAATTAATGATCCCGATTTGCGGACGCGAATGGGCCAGGCAGCAGTATTGATAGCAAAAGCTGTTGACTACACGGGTGCGGGAACAGTCGAGTTCCTGGTAGCCGATGCGACCCGCGAGTTCTATTTTCTCGAAATGAATACGCGTTTGCAGGTAGAGCATCCGGTGACCGAATTAGTTACTGGTCTTGATTTAGTTCGTGAACAACTTTCAGTTGCGACCGGACAACGATTGTCGTTCAGTCAGGCAGATATTGATTGGCGGGGTCATGCGATCGAGTGCCGTATCTATGCGGAAGACGGCGCGAATAACTTCTTACCTTCGCCCGGTACAATAACCGCGCTGGTGGAGCCGTCTGGACCAGGCGTGCGCGTTGATAGTGGTGTTCGGGCCAACTCGGTGGTTTCGATCTATTACGATCCTATGATTGCAAAGTTGGCGGTGTGGGGTCGAGATAGATTTGAAGCTATCGATCGACTTAAACGCGCGCTGTCTGAATACCAGGTTTTCGGAATAACGACCACCCTTCCGTTCTTTCGCGACGTCGTCAGAGATGATGAATTTATCAGCGGCCGGCTCGACACGGGGTTTATCGGTCGTTTCAATCAGCGGACAGCGGTGGAAACAGAAGTGCATGAAAGTGATCAACAAGCGGATATCGCGGCCATTGTGGCTGCGCTCGAGTATTCGCAACAGAATCGCACTCCCGTGGCCTCCACTTCCACCAGTCGTTGGCGTTTGTCCGGGCGAATAGCTTCTCTCAATGGAGCGGAGATAGTTAATAAGCCCTCACCGTCGCGTTGGGGGAAGTCATGAAAGTAAAAGCTCGAGTGGATGATCGCGATACTGAACTCACCCTGACAATTGACGAGTCGCGTGTCTTCGCTACAGTCGACGGCCGAAAGTACGAGCTCGAATTTCATAGACGGGAAGATGGCAGCTACCTGGTCTTGAAAGACGGTCAGGTTTTTGACTGTCGAGTTAATCGCACTGCCAGGAAAGAAAATTTCGCAGTTGCCATTAGCGATCGCAGCTACAGTGTTGGCATTTCAGATCCCAGGAGGCTGCGAGGCGCCAACGACACTGGTGACCATCACCATGGGAGTGCGGAGATTCTGGCCCCCATGCCAGGAAAGGTTGTCAGAGTCATGGTTGAGGTTGGTTCACAGATCGAAAAAGGGAAGGGAGTAGTTATTGTAGAAGCTATGAAGATGCAAAACGAAATGAAGTCTCCGCGAGAAGGCAGTGTTAAAGCAGTCAACGTCAAACCGGGTGATACTGTCAACGCGGGGGATGTTCTTGCGATCGTCGAGTAAAAAATGAATTCAGTTAACGGCAACCACAATAACGCTCGAGTGTCAGCCGACACTCGAATTTTGCTTTGGGACATTGATGGGACCTTGATTCACTCGTTAAAGACGGGTGGTTACAAGGAATATACAATCCCGGTGATGGAAGAGATCTTTGGGACCTCGGGAACGCTGGCTAGTATGAGAGTGTCAGGCATGACTGACTTCCAGATTATCGCCGAGGCTTTGAAAGAAGAAGGGTTCACCCATCAGGACATTCGGAAGCGCATTCACGACGTTAGCCTGCGACTTACCCAGGAAGCGAAGAGGGTGACTGGTAACGGTGAACCATTTTTTGAGGTCTTACCCGGAGTTCGAGAAACTCTGGAGCGACTTTCACAAGAACCTCGTTACCGGTCGGCTCTCTTAACGGGCAACATTGAACCAATGGCCTATCTAAAGATGGAACTCGTAGGCCTGGAAAAGTTTTTTACATTGCCTGGAGCGTTCGGGGAAGAGTCGCACGACCGGCGAGACCTACCGGCTATCGCGGCAGAGCGAATTAACGAGGCTTTGCAGTCAACTTTGCGTCCACATCAATTTATCGTGATCGGTGACACACCAAATGACATCGCGTGTGCGCGTCATTTTGGGGCGCGAGTAGTAGGAGTGGAAACTGGCCGGCTCTACTCGAAAGAGGACATGTTGGCATGTGAACCGGATGCTCTGTTGCCTGATCTTACCGACGTCGACTTGGTCCTGACGACGCTAGCCGAGCTTTAAACCTGCTGCGAGTTGTAGGGGCGGCCCTCCGTGGCCGCCCCACCTCGTGAAGGTGAGACCTAAGGGAAGGAAAATGCTTCTTATTGGTAGCTCATTCCAAACGAGTTGTTCACGGTGGTGGGGCGGCCGCGGAGGGCCGCCCCTACAATGCCTCTAGCAGGGCCTCACTGAAGCGGCGGGCGATGTCGGCGATGATTGTGGCTTTGTCGTGACCGTTGATAATCGTTCGAGCATTTTCAAAGTCAGCCGAGCCGTCCTTGATGAACTGGCTCAGTTTTTTTCCGGTAAACCATCCGTCAATCATTCCCTGGATTGCAATCTGATATGCAAGATCGGGATCCTTTGCCTCATCTGGATTTGAAAGCAAGTCGACGCCAGTAAGGCTCTTGGCCTTGGTGTAATTCCGCCGACCGGTTAGTTGAACGTAACCTCGACCGTGAAACAGGGCGCCATCTCCTTCTTTGGTATTACCCAACATCTTACCTACGTTCGTTTGTGGTCCATAAAGACGATTGAAGCGCGCCGCGGTGCCGATTTCATCAATTGGTTGCATTGAATGCGCTGTTTCCCATTTAAAGGTTGCGAGACAGTAAGCGAGCTGGCGGCGATCAGTTTCAGTTTCTCCAAACCGAGAATCTGTTTCAATTTTTCCGAGCAGGAATTCGAGAGCTTCAACGAGGGGTTGGGTGAGTGGTCCAAACCGGTTGCGATAGCTGTCAAAAAAAGTTTTGCGATTGAACGAAAACATGGAGTCCCTCCAATGAGATTAGTTGAGCTGGCAAGGCATGAATGCAAGGACCAGTTCGAGCGAGGTGACGGGACAATAGTACAAATAACGACACAGGGTCAATAAGGAAAAGATTATTGATCATCGATCAATTCTCATTTGCCATTGTAGCGACCTTGAACACATTAAAGGCGACGACTATACATTACAGAACCAGGAGCGAAGCTTAACTCAATATCTCAATCAAAGTTAGGTATACCCAACGGATTGCCTCATAGTCGTGAGGCCTCATTGAATAGATTGGAGTGGTAGATCCCTCGATCGATGCGCTAACAGAAATACCCTCACCACCTACTTGCGGCTCTGGATCACAGGACTGTGCCGTAGAGACTGAATAACCGAAAAGAAAAATCAACAGGAAGATAAAAGCGTTGGAGAGGGAGTCGGCTGAGTACAGCTTTGCACAAAAACTCTAATCTTCGTGAGTGTCGAGCGATCAGTACAGTACCGCGAGCGAAGCGCGGCGGTGGCACACTCAACGAACCAACCATCAGAATTTAGGCGTAATGTCGAGTGTGCCACCGCCGCGCTTCGCTCGCGGTACTGTACTGATCGCTCGACACTCACCCAGATTAGAGTTTTTTGTGCAAAGCTCTCCCGGAGACGAGAAGTTGATTTACGATTTCAGGGTTCTGATACTAGCCGAATTCTTTCCGGTCGTAGTAAGATCCGCGCCCCGACTCAAAAA
>DASROI010000030.1:0-63627 GCA_035646955.1 Pyrinomonadaceae bacterium | reverse complement strand
ATTCAGTATCTATCTATTCTATTTTTCAAAATTGATTGGATTCGCGTAAACGTCAGTGTAGAGATCTTCAGGCGGTGGTTCGGGACTCTCGTCGGCAAACTTCACGGACTCTTCAACTTCCGCTCGAATGTCTTTATCCATCTGGTCCAGTTTTGCCTGATCCACTATTCCTTCTTCGAGCAAGCTTGCCGAGAATAACTTGATCGGATCGCGCTCCTGGTACTTCTCGATTTCAGCTCTGGTTCGGTAATTTCCCGGGTCTGACATCGAGTGACCCATAAAGCGATAGGTCCTGACCTCTAACAAGGTAGGTAACGACTCTTTTCGACCGCGCTCGACCGCACGCATCGTTGCTTCACGGACCGCGAGCACGTCCATACCGTCCACAAACTCGGAAGCCATCTCATACGCGCAGGCTTTTTGCGCAATATCGCGGAGCGACATCGCCCGTTCGAGCGAAGTTCCCATGCCGTACTGATTGTTTTCGCAGATGTAGATGCAGGGAATCTTCCAGAGTTGGGCCATGTTTAGCGACTCGTGAAACGCTCCCTGGTTCACGGCAGCCTCTCCGAAGAAGCAAACGGTGACCTGGTCTTTTCCTTGATACTTCGAAGCGAATGCGGTGCCCGTTGCTAACGGAATCTGTCCACCGACAATTGCATGTCCGCCAAGGAATCCAAGCTCCTTATCGAACATGTGCATTGAACCGCCTTTGCCTTTTGAACAACCGGTGACCTTGCCGAATAGTTCAGCCATGATCGCTTTGGCGGGCATCCCCTTGGCAAGCGCCTGACCGTGTTCGCGATAACTTCCCAGGACATAGTCGTCCTGTCGAAGTGCCGAGATAGCGCCAACTCCGACCGCTTCCTGGCCGATGTAGAGGTGGCAGAATCCGCCGATCTTTCCGGCCACATAGGCTTCAGCCGCCTTCTCTTCAAAGCGTCGGATCAGCAACATCTGGCGATAGAGCTCAATCAACGACTCCTGATCAAGCTGGCTAAGGCGCTCTTTTTGTTTCTTTTTCGCAGCGTCTCGTTCACGACTCAGTTGTTGACGTGTGTTCTGGTCGGGTGGGTCAATGACTGAGGTGGAAGCTCTATCTTCAGCTCCGCCTGCCGAGGGCGATTGGGTTTGTTTACTCATGATAAGCAGAATTCAGACCTGCGCACTAACAATGCCCGCATCTTAAGCGGGCGCTATATGAAAGATCGCGTTTCTAACGGATTCAAGCTAAGCGAGGAATTATACGCGAGATTAACAAAGGCGTGCAAAAGCGCGCACTAAAAGGTTCTGGTTTTAGTTTAAAGCTCTGAGGTCAATTAGACGAGCAGACTAGGTGATGGCGTCAATTGAGCTTACACCAGCACACGCCAGCGTCAAGACGCTCTTGCGCCTGTGCTTGTCCTTCTGCATCTTGCGAGCAGCGGCCGTGAGCAGTTCCTCGCTTGTCTCTCCATCTTCCGGGAAACAAGCCACTCCCATACTCAATCCTACTCCGATCATAGTTCCGGGTCGGACAGAGAATAGCTGGTCCTCGACAGTGTTTCTCATTCGCTCACCCACCGACTGGGCCATGTTGTTCGAGGCCATTGGCATAATTGCGACGAATTCATCGCCAGCGTAACGAGTGAGAATGTCCATCTGCCTCAGCTCGTGTCGGATTGCTCCCGCGATACTTGCCAGTAAACGGTCGCCGGTTGAGTGACCGTACTTGTCGTTGATGACCTTGAATTCATCAATGTCCATGCTTATTACGGCGAGCGATTCACGTTTCAATCGCTGGCACTCGGCAATCTTCTGTTCGAGCATCATGTAGAACCCACGTGCGTTTGGAAGATCAGTGAGTGGGTCAACCAATGCGCTCTCTTTGGTTTTTTCGTACGTCAACGCATTGTTAAGAGCGCTTGATGCGTGTTGGCACACCGACTCTAATAAGCGGACATGTTCAGTCGTGTAAGAGGTGCGTGCTTTCGAGTAAAGCGCGATGGCGCCAAAGGCCCCGTCTTCACGCAGCAATGGTGAAACGAGTATCCCCCGGTATTGTTTGGCAACGCTGTCAGGCACGCCAACGAGGTCCAGCTCAGCCGATGCGTTGCACATAGACCGGCAATTAGCGACAACCCAACCAGTGATACCTTCACCTATCTCGATTTTGCGTCGAGAGAATATGTCGTGATGATCACCGGCCGCGTGCGCTGCAACTGCTTTGCCCGAACGTTCGTCCACCACAAAGATTACGCAACTATCGAACGGGACGATCGCTCTCAATTTATTACTGACCAGCGCGACCGTATCACTGAGGTTGAGTGAAGACCCGATAGTTTGAGCGATTTCGTGTAAGGCAAAAACTTCACGCTGGGCGTCGCTGATGGACCGAAATCCATCTGTCCGTTCTTCCTGAGTGCCCATTACATCAGAAGCCAGACCAGCATCCGGACGAGTCTTAGTCTCGAGATCAAGCTCTGGTATTTCAGATGGCACCTGTTCCTGGATGTCCTCAGCTTTGATCAGCCGGTCAAACTCTTCCACGTGATCGATGAACACCTGGACCACTTTTGGATCGAATGCAGTTCCAATCATGCCTCGCAACAGACCGAGCGAGTCTTCGCGCTTCATTCCCTTGCGGTAAGGACGATCGCAGCGCGTAGCGTCATAAAAGTCGACGACCGAAATGATCCTTGCAGTTAACGGAATCGCTTCGCCCTTAAGGCCTTTGGGATAGCCACTTCCGTCCCACTTCTCATGGTGATAGCGAACAATATCTTCCACTGGATAGGGAAAGTTTACGCGCTTCAGAATATCTCCACCCACGGTCGGGTGAATTTTCATCTTCGCGAATTCTGCTTCAGTTAGCTTGCCCGGCTTATTCAGGATGTATTCCGGCACGGCCAGTTTCCCGATGTCGTGAAGTAGCGCGCCGGCAAGCAAGGCCTGGACTTCCAGTTGCGACACACGCAGCAATTTGCCCATCTGTTCGGCATAGATCTGGGTACGCCGCACGTGCCCGTGAGTAGTCTGGTCTTTGGCGTCGATTGCAATGGCCAGCGATTCAATCGTGTTCATGTGAATCGTGGCCATCTCTTCGGCATGTCTGCGTCGTTCTGCTTCTGCTCGTCTCACTTCGTCGAGCCGCTTCTCATTGAAGTGGTAGAGCAAATAGACGACGGCTGAAGTCAATACGCCGGTAAAAGCATAAAGAGCGTCGGCCGTTTGAATGGCTGAATAAATTAGTACTGCTGAAGCAAGTGAAGCTAGCTGAGCTGCACCCGTCCAAACAATGCTTTCAGGTGAAGGTAACAACCTGAAGGTTCCCGCCTCTAAACTCAGGAACCACGCCGTTACCACCGTACTCAGAAAGTATTGGAGTGTCGCCAGAAGTAAAAGAGGGAAGAGAAAAGTCTTGAACTGGATTCCGCTGGCGCCAGCCAGATTTGATTTGCCGGCAACGAGATCCACTACGATGTCATAAATCGAAGCGATCAGCAGCGTCGATATCACTGACACAGACGTAACGCCTATTATTGCTCGTCGACTGTAAACGCCGTAAGAAGCGGCGACGGCGGTGATACCTGCGAGAATCACCGATGGACCAGCATTCCCGCTGGCCGAACCTGAGTAGGTAATGATTGCCAGTAGAACAAACGCGTCGGCGACAGATTTATGTGACCATTTGTGCCGGTTTGAGTCGGTAACAGCGACGGAGAATCCGGCCGAGATCATCGTGAGCAGGGCGATACCGACAAAAGAGAAGATGCCTGCTGGAGTAGACCAGGGCAGGCTGAGAGTGCTGATCGCGCCCCAAACCAGTATGACTAGACAAACAGGCGCAGCGCATAGCAATACAACCGTGCTATTCCGACTGAGGGAAGACATCCTGGGGCTCACATCCTTCCTGGAGGTAGCGGACCAAACTGCTTGACCACTCTTCCGCTGAATTAAGAGTGCGGGGGGAAGGTTCTAACGGGCACGTTAGCGCCACTTAACTGGCTTTTGACTTGGGTTTGCGAGGGTTTAGCCGCACTAACCTTCGCAGGTAAGTGTGCCCAACACTGTTTGGCACAGGTTTAACTATAGCTGTATCAGGATGTTGGCGTCAAGAGCGAGGTGGTGATGTGGGAAAACTCCTGGGGGGCGGATGGGGTCATTTCCCATTTTCTATTTTGTCCATTAATAGCAATTCGAAAGTAACCCGGCCCAACCGCGGGCCGGTACTAACTCATGGGAACCAAATTCACTTTTCGAGTAATTGGTCCATAAATGTGCTCAGCTCGGTTGCGGGAATTTTGCAGGTGTAGTTCTCACAAACGTAGGCTGTGACCGCGGAACCTTCAGCAACGATCCGGTTTTCCAGTAGACGAACAGGTGTGTTATTGAGTTCTGTTTCCAACGAACCCGCGACAACCTTGTTAGGAACAAACTCGCGCCATGTAGCGCCAATAAACTCCTTCAATATCTCCTCATTCTTTGCGATCAGGGCGACCTCTTTTTTGCTCGCAAGCAAGAACTCGGCGACGGAGAGCGCATAGCCAAAGCCTGAAGGATAACGACGAGCGGAATAAGCAACCTCTCTCAGCACCGCAATACCTAGGTTGCGATAGCCCTCTTTATCCAAGAGAACGCTCAATCTTAAGAGAACACTCGCAGCCACTGAATTTCCCGCTGGTGTTGCGTTATCAAAATAGTCCTTGGTCCTGACAATCAGGTCTTCGTGATCTTTACCGGTGAAATAAAAGCCCCCTTCCTTGTCGTCCCAGAACTGTTCCACCATCGTTTCGGTGATATCGATACAACTCTTCAGCCACTTTAACTCACCAGTTGTTTCGTAAAGAGTTAGCAGTCCTTCCGCGAGAAACGCATAGTCTTCCAGGTAGGCATTTAATTTTGTTACACCGTCCTTAAAGGTTCGCAAAAGACGTCCGTCTCGCCAAAGTTGGCCCATTAGAAAATCCGCGTTCTGGCGAGCAGCGTTTGTGTAGTCATCTCGCCCCAAGATCGCGCCGGCCTCGCTAAAACTCGCTAGCATTAAGCCATTCCAGGCGGTCAGAATCTTTTCGTCCCGATCAGGTTTTATTCGTCGATTTCGCAATTCCAGTAACGTCGTTTTGCCACGTTCTATGATTGCACTCAACTCATGTTCAGAGATCTTCGCCAGGCGACCGAATTCATCGACCGCTGCGGTCACATTTAATATGTTTTTGCCCTCAAAATTTCCATCCTCGGTGACGTTGAAGTACTCGCAAAAAAAATCACCATCTTTCTCTCCAAGCGCATTAATAATCTCCGCTCGATCCCAAACGAAGAATTTGCCTTCGTGACCTTCTGAGTCCGCATCCTGGGTTGAATAGAAGCCGCCGTCGGGACTTGTCATTTCCTGCAAGACGTAATCAAGTACTCCCGTTGCAGTCGTCCGCGCCAAATCAGACTTGGTGAGTTGGAAGTAATGCAAATAGAAGCGTGATAGGAGCGCGTTGTCGTAGAGCATCT
This sequence comes from Pyrinomonadaceae bacterium, assembly GCA_035646955.1. GTDB lineage: Bacteria > Acidobacteriota > Blastocatellia > Pyrinomonadales > Pyrinomonadaceae > PSRF01. The sequence goes on along the minus strand of DASROI010000030.1, from coordinate 58,143 downwards.
TCTCGAAGTGAGGGACCAACCATTTGGCGTCGGTCGAGTAGCGATGGAACCCACCAGCGAGATGATCGTAGATCCCGCCGTGGGCCATCTTCTCAGCGGTATTGGTGATCATTTCGAGCGCATCCGGATTGCCGGTCCGCGCGTGTGTTCTCAAAAGAAATTCCAATGACATCGCTGGCGGAAACTTCGGTGCACCCCCAAATCCACCATTTGTTGAGTCGTAGTTTCGAATAATTCCCAGGTACGCGGCATCAAGCAGTTCATTCTCGATTGGCTGGTCTTCGCCACTTTTCGCACTCATCTTTCTGAGTTCGGCCAAAAGGCTGGTGGAAGTTTCAGCAATGTCAGTTGGTCGCACGCGGTACGCTTCGGCAACGCCAATCAGAACCCGTGGAAAGCCCGGCATGTTGTAACGATCCTGTGGTGGAAAATATGTCCCTCCGTAAAAGGGAATGGCGTCAGGTGTCAAAAAGACTGTCATAGGCCAACCGCCGTGATGAGTCATCATTTGAACGGCATTCATGTAGATGCTGTCGAGGTCCGGCCGCTCCTCACGATCGACCTTTATGTTGACGAACAGTTCATTCATTAACTTCGCAATCTCTTCATTTTCGAACGACTCATGGGCCATGACGTGACACCAGTGACACGCTGAGTATCCAATGCTCAATAGGACCGGCTTGTTTGTTTCGCGAGCTTTGGCAAACGCTTCATTTCCCCAGGGAAACCAATCAACCGGATTGTGAGCGTGCTGTAGCAGGTAGGGGCTGGTTTCGTTGATAAGTCGATTTGTAGATTGTGTCATGATTCCCGTTTAGTCCTTAAACCAGTAGGGCGTTTTCTTTGCCCAAGTTGTGCTTCCATACTTGCGATGCAGCAGATCAAAAGCCGCCTTGGACCAACGACCAGAGTTCGCGTCAGTGCATCCGCGTCGCGTGGTCGTAACCGCGAGGTGCAGTGCTTCCGGCACTCTTGGGTCGGCCGGATTCTTATTGGCCCAGTCGATTACTTGTTGGCAAAGGTAATTCGGCGCACTACCTCCGCTTGAGATTGTTTGAAACTGTTTTGCTCCGGTGGCTAAGAGTTGTTGACTGAGAAATTGAGGTGCGCCATCGGTCTGCGAAGTGAATGGTTTGCTTTCTTTCGTGGTTTCGTCCGCGTTGGGTACATTGTTGTACGACGCAGAGCACCACCAGTTGTCCCGGTAGGTATCACGTTCGGTAATTGGCGTTTCTCTCCCAATGCCTTCATCCACCACTGGCTCCATTCCGGGAGTCTTTAACCATAAATAGATTGCAGCGAACTTTTTGGCATCGGGCAGACTTTCATTCGCAAATTCATCGAGCAGAGGACTAATAGCCGGGAACAGAGTTCTAAGAGTAGGAACCACAGCGTCCGCAGTCTTTAAGTCATTGAGCAGGACTGCTCTTATGAACGTCGCTTGCGCGACATCCCGGCGAAGATTTACAGGAAGTTCCGTTGCGAGTGTGGCTTGCTGTAAGAGCTCGAGTGGTAATTCTCGATTGATGATTCGAGCAGCGTCGTCGTCGAAGAACGGTTTGCCAATCACTTCTTTATTTTCTTCAGGCGCTATTTCAGCGGGAACTTCCCGACCATCATCGTTCCAGCTCAAGGCGGAAGGCATGCGTGGAGCAGCGCTCAGAAACTCGCTCAAGTTTGTTGCCATTCTCAACCTTTGGCCTATTAGCAGGTTCATCGCAGACTGGTCCAGTTCTCTTGCATTGTCTTTGAGCGCCTGTTCTACGAGCTGCCGAGCTTCCAGCGACTTTCCTGATTCAAGCAAAAGCCGAACTGCATGAAAACGGGCTGAGGCAAAAGCTGGTGAGCTGGCAGGAATCTTCTGCGCGGCAGCAATCAAATCATTGCTATTTTCAGTTGTGCCGGTGGCTTTGGAAAGAGCCGCGATCAACCATGCAGTAGAGTGAGTCGCTTGCCAACGAGCCATTGCATGCGCTTTTGTTTTGTCTCCGGCAATTTGTATAGTGGCAATCCAATCAGAGAGGTCATCCGCCTGCATTATTCCGGATACGGTTTCCAGTTTTGTCGCATCCTCTGTTTCGAGGTACTGATCTAACAGAGCTGTATAGTCCCAGAGGCTTTGCTGCAAGCGCTGATTTTGATCGGCTGCTACAAGTAATTTGGCGAGTTCATGTAATCGTTCTGCCGGATGCAGACGAATCTTAACGAGGTCCATTAGTCTCGCCGCAGCGCCGTGAAGGTCTGTCTGACTACGATCGTTCAGGATTTGCTTGAGTTTGACTTCGGCTTGCGCCAGGTCTTTCTCCTTTGTTTCACCTGGACCAAGACTGGCCTTTCTAATTAAGGTTCGAGCGACAAGATAGGACGCCTTCGACTTCCACGGTGATGTTTGGTCGCGCTGAATGGCTTCAAAGCCGGCCTTAGCCTCATCAAAAAGCCCGGCATAGAACTGTGCGGCTGCGATTTGATAATTGCGATCTGCAATTGCTAGTTGGTCTGAAGTTGCTGTAAGAGTGGCGGGAATCTGAGCTCCTTGAGAGCAGTTAGCAAAAACCTGGTCCTGTGCGACCACCCACTCACGCACAACCGGACTGTCGCCGCCATACTTTGCGATTCGTTCATTTAGAGTAGAAATCGCGGTATCGAAAGCATCTTTTTGACAGTTAAGAAATGTTTCATACTCGTTCGGCTTCTCACGGCTACGGTACACATCAATCTTGGGAGTTTCGGTCAGTCCGGCCACTTTCTCTCTCGCGGTGGCCCATGACTTGATCCAGTCTTCCTCTCCCGGGTTCCAGCGATACTCGAGCCGGTCTTTCCAAAACTCCGTAAGTGCGTTTTGTTCTGCCTCGGAGAAAGATGAGCCGTTTAGGTAGCGGTAAGCAACGTAGAGATATGAGCGCGCATAGGTAGGTTGCACGACGCCGATTTGGCCCCGCGCGAATCTCTCGAGTGGGTAACTCGGATGCACTGTATGAACAAAGATGGCTTCGAGGGAGAATGGACCACAGGCAAAAGCTGTCGTGTTGCACACCAGAGCCAGAAGCAAGACACTTCCTATGAAACGTCTCAGCGAAGGGGTCATCGTTTGAAATCCTCCATTGCTTTTTTGAGGGATGCTGGCGTCCAGGGTCTTGGACTGAAGACGTAGAGCCGGTCTACCTTTGGTGGAGAGATCAATTCATCGGTTGAGACTCCCGCGGCTCGGTCGCAAGGAGCCGTGAACGTCGAGGCACCATTGGCCAGGCGCGACGCGAACGCACCACGCTCGACCCCCATCCGAAAGAGCATGGGGACGGCTTCAGCAATTGGCAGGTCCTGCAACCATTGGTCGCCGCTACACCATGATGCGAGTGCCGTAATAGAAAGCGGCATCGGGGAGATCTGTTTACTTAGTTCGAGAATGAGTTTGCGATAGAACGTACGTTCAGACTTAGTGGCGTCAAAATCGATCTGAATCGAGGAAATACTGGAAGCTTTCAGTTTTGTTATTTCGCCGATTACCTGGTTGAGTTGCTCATCTTTCAGAGATGGAGTGTCAAGGCGGTTTGACTCGATTCGAACGACTGCAACTACGCCGGTCCCTTGAGGCAGCTCGAGCGGTTGCAATCGAGGACGGGTGACGACCTTTTGTCCTGAGAGGGAAAGGGTTTTGGCTAGATAGGCAACTCCCACAGTTGCTGGATCAATGAACTTTAAATCTTCAGGACGTTCCCACGCCCAAATCATCATTTGAGGCAGATGAGAACTCCGAACTGTCTCCTCCTTGCCTTTTGAGCGGAACGCGAAGATGCAGATCGCGGCAATCCCGAAAATGATCAATGTTCCGATTCCGATCCGCAGCAAAATTTTCATGACGATGCGAAAGTTTACACCACGGATGCGTTCATCGCTGCAAAGAATTTCGGTAAAACCAGCGCACTGTAATCTTTATCCGTTGTTTGCAACCCCGAAGACACAGCGCAACCAAATGACGATCGATAGAAGCTTCAGTATTCTGCGTTTAGCGCCTTTGCTTCGTTTTGCTATACTCCAAACTGAATGACCATTCATTTTTACTCTCATCCCAGGAACTCATGAGCAATGGAACGTGAAACTTTAGAGTTTGATGTGGTATTTGTCGGCGCTGGTCCCGCTAACTTGAGCGGCGCGTTCCACCTCAACAAATTAATCAAAGAGCACAACCAAGCCGTCGCGAGCGGTTCAAACCCTGGACCACCATTGGGGGACGTCGAGATTGCCGTGATAGAAAAAGGTGCGACGGTTGGCGCTCATATCCTTTCCGGCGCTGTAATGGATCCGCGGGCGCTCAAGGAACTCATCCCCGATTTTGTTGAACAGGGCGCGCCGCTCGAGTCGACAGTCAATGAAGACTTTTTCTTTTACCTGACCGCAAAGCACGCCATTCGGTCTCCGATAACTCCGCCTCCTTTGAAAAACCATGGCTACTATATTGTCTCGCTGAACCGTCTTACTGCGTGGCTTGGTGAGAAGTGCGAAGAGGCTGGTGTAAATATCTTTCCAGAGTTTCCAGGTGCTGAACTCTTGTTTGATGATTCCGATCGAGTGGTTGGCGTACGAACCGGTGACAAAGGAATTGATAAGGAAGGGAAGCAGAAAGCTAATTACGAACCAGGTGTGGACCTCCGAGCCAAGGTTACAGTTTTGGGTGAAGGACCGCGCGGTTCACTTACCAAGATGCTGATCGGCCGACTTGGTCTTGACGAGGGTAAGGAGCCACAGGTTTACAGCCTCGGAGTCAAAGAGCTCTGGGAGTTGCCCGATGATCGATACCCGACTGGCCGGGTAACTCACACTCTGGGTTTTCCGTCTGACTCGCAGACCTATGGTGGTGGCTGGATCTATGGAATGCAGAATCGCATTCTTAACATCGGTTACGTAACTGGACTTGATTACAAGGATCCATTACTGGATCCGCATGCCGAGTTCCAGAAATACAAGACACATCCCTATATCGCCAAACTACTCGACGGGGGCAAGATGATTCGGTATGGCGCCAAGACGATCGCCGCCGGTGGTTATTTTGCGATGCCGCGGACATTTGCTGATGGAGTTTTAATTACGGGCGACTCTGCCGGGCTTTTAAATTCGCAACGCTTAAAAGGTATTCACTCGGCAATCAAGAGCGGAATGATCGCTGCGGAATCTATCTTTCAAGCGCTGCTAGCCCAGGACTACTCGGCGTTGCAACTCAAGAGTTATGAGCAGGGATTGCAGGACAGTTGGATTATTCCCGAGTTGCGCAAGGTCCGGAATTTCCATGCGGGATTTAAACTGGGCAGGTGGCCGGGAATAGTAAATGCGGGTCTTCAGTTTTTTACCGGCGGTCGAGCCTGGGGAATTCTTGATCGTGAAAAAGCTCATGCCGGTCACCTGGTGATGAAGAAACTATCATCGTTCGGTTATCGGGGTGACCGTTTAGAGCAGCGTTACGATGGACTCAAGTTCGACGGAATGCTTACGTTCAACAAAGTTACGGATGTCTATCACGCTGCGGTTGGGCACGACGAGGATCAGCCTGCGCACCTACATGTATTGGACACAAACATCTGTTCGACAAGGTGTGCCGAAGAGTTTGGAAATCCCTGCCAAAGATTCTGCCCGGCCGCTGTTTATGAGATGGTGGACGATGGCGTCACAGGCAAAAAGCGCCTGCAGATAAACTTTTCAAACTGCGTCCACTGCAAGACGTGCGACATCATGGATCCCTACCAGATTATTAACTGGGTGACACCGGAGGGTGGCGGGGGACCGGATTATAAAGGGATGTAGGCGATCCTATTCAGATGGTGACTGGCCACGGCCGTCAGGTTTAATGGTGAAATGGACTCGACCACGAATAACTTCTTCCAAAGCGATTCGGGTCGGCTTATGTTTTTGAGGATCAATTTCGATACGAGGTTGGGCGCCTCGCTGCAATTGCTTACTACGTTTTGCCGCGAGAATTATCAATCGATATTTTGAGTCTACCTCTGGCGTTTCGCGGGTCTCCACTTCAGTTTTTTCCAGCTCAGTCGATGTCGGCATGCTAATCCCTTTCAATTTCTATCGATCACTTTAGATCGCTTGCTTTAAATTCTTCGATAACGGCGTTAACCAAAGTCTCTTGTCGGACACAGCGTGCTCGCTCCGCATCGATAATCGATGCAAGTTGAGCAGCAGCGCGATCGAGGCGGTCGTTCAGGATGACGTAGTCGAACGCGGTGTATTGACTGAGTTCCTGAGGGGCATTACGCAGCCGAACCTCAAGTTCCTGCGGCGAGTCGGTGCCGCGCGCTATCAATCGCTCGCGAAGCACTTCGTAAGACGGCGGCAGTATAAAAACGCTAATGGAATCAACCAGCAGCTTGCGAACACTGGCAGCGCCCTGGACGTCGACCTCGAGGATTATGTCAACGCCATTTGCTGTCTCTTCGAGTACTTGTCGCTTTGCCGTTCCGTATAAGTTCCCGTGGACATTGGCCCATTCCAAAAACTCACCGGCCGCGACCATTTCTTCGAAACTATTCCTATTTACAAAGAAATACTCGCGGCCTTCAACTTCACCGTTACGAGGCGCGCGAGTAGTGTAGGAAACAGAGTAACTTAGATTCGGCACTCGCACAACGTCAAGCAGCCTTCGAATGATGCTTCCTTTTCCGCCACCCGACGGCGAGCTCACCACGAAGAGTGTTCCTCGGGGAGCTCGACCCGAGTTTGTTGTTTGCGAGACTACCTCAGTCACTCTACTCGACATTCTGAACCTGTTCTCGCAGTTTTTCGACCTCCGCCTTGATTGCCAGGCCGGCTTCCTTAATCGTCAAGTCTGTTGATTTTGACAGGGTTGTGTTCGCTTCGCGGTTCAGCTCCTGTAATAAGAAGTCGAGCATTTTACCGGTTTCTCCCTGCGCGTCCAGTGCTTCCTGGAACTGGGAAAGATGACTTCGAAGCCGAACCATCTCTTCGCTCACATCACTGCGATCGGCAAGATAAGCAACTTCCTGGGCCAATCTTGCCGGATCGATTTCAACTACCTGTCCACCGCGATTCAGTAACTCTGCAATTCGTTTTTGGAGTCGCTGCCGATACGCATCTGCCAGTCCAGCAGCAGCACTCTCGATTGTGGGTACCAGGCTTTCGATTCGCTCGACGCGCTCACGCAACTCCACGCGTAGCGCCTCGCCTTCTTGTTGGCGCATTTTCTCGAGCTCATCGAGTCCCTCGTCCAAAGCTTGTTCCAGCGCTGTACCAATACGTTCATCCGGACCACTCTTCGCCGGCTGCAGTGCGCCCGGAATTCGGGCGAGTACGTTGATGTCGATGTCGCCACCGATACCAAAGTCTTGTTGCATTTGTCGGAGCGCGGCAACATAGCCCGCAATCAACGGTCGGTTTAGTTCGTAGGCCGTTTGCGTCGTGCGTTCGACGCTGACTGCGACGTCGACTCTGCCACGCGACAATCGTGAACTCACTCGACGTTTGATTATGGCTTCAAGTGAAGACCACTCGGTGCCGACACGCAAGTGAATGTCGAGGAAACGATTGTTGACGGTCTTGAGATCAACAGACACGGAGAAGTCGTCTGCGGATACTGTCCCTCTGCCATAGCCGGTCATTGATTTCATAACGTTACTTTAAAGTTGCAGGTCGGGTTTACTCTTGCACACCAGCCAGCATTTCCTCTTCATCTGCAAATTGAAGTTCGTACAACTTCCGATACTTACCGTTCTGATTAAGAAGTTCAGAATGAGTGCCCATTTCAATAATTTTGCCGGCAGCCATCACAACAATGAGGTCGGCGCGTCTCACCGTCGAGAGGCGATGAGCTATAACGATCGTCGTTCGATCTCGGACCAGGTTGCTGATTGCTCTTTGAACTAGCCTTTCGGACTCGGCGTCAAGCGCTGAGGTGGCCTCGTCCAAAATCAGAACCGGGGCATTAACAAGGATCGCACGTGCGATTGCAAGTCGCTGACGCTGCCCTCCAGACAGAAAGATGCCTCGCTCACCAACTATGGTGTTATAGCCATCCGGCATCTCTTTGACGAAGTCGTGTGCGAAGGCAATCCGCGCGGCCTCCTCAATTTCGGCGTCACTCGCTTCAGGTTTCCCGTAGGCGATATTATGCCGAACGGTATCGTTGAAAAGCACCGTTTCCTGGGTTACGAGAGCAATTTGAGACCTCAAACTCGAAAGCGTGACGTCTCGCAGGTCAGTTCCATCCCAGAGAACCGAGCCGGAGGATGGATCATGGAACCTCGGCAATAACTTTGTGAGCGTTGATTTGCCGCCCCCTGATTCGCCGACGAGTGCAACCATTGCTCCAGCAGGAATGTTCAGCTTGACACCGCGCAACACGGCGCGTGACTCGTTGTCGTAACCGAAAAAGACATTGTCTAAGACGATCTCTTTCTTAAGCGGCTTTAATTCTCGAGCATCTGGTTTTTCCTTCAAAGCCGAGTGTTCGTCCATCACTTCCCACACGTGATTAGCAGCCGCGAATGCTTGTTCCATGCTGTTTTGCAGTCTTGAGAGTTTGCGGATCGGGTCATAGCTGCGAAACAGAAAGAAAATGTACGCCAGGAACTGAGCCTGGTTCATTCGACCTGCGATAATTTCGCGCTGTCCGAAAAAGAGCAGGAAAACGGCAAACAGAATTCCTATTATTTCGATTGTCGGCGGCGAGATCCCGGCGATGCTGGCACTACGAAGGTTTGCACGGACAATACTTTGAGCCACAATCGTGAAGCGGCTGGCCTCTCTTTTCTCTGCTCGATACGCTTTGACGATGCCCTGATTCGCGAGCGCTTCCTGTGCGGTATCGGTCAACCGCTTGCTACCTTCGAAACTCTCCCTCGCGAGGTTGCGCAGTGATTTGCCAAACTTCGCAGTCAGCACAACTATGATCGGCGCTATGGCGAGTGACCCGAGCGTAAGTCTCCAGCTGTAATAAAAGGAGGCTGTTAAAAAAGCGATCAATGTAAAACTTTCGCGAAGCATATCGCGGATAGTGCTGGTTACCGCTGTCTCGATAGCGGCTGCGCTGGAAACTAATCGCGAGACTAGATAGTTTGTGCGGTGGCGTTCGAAGAATGTAGCTGATTGGGCCAGTACATGGTTGTACAAGTCCTGCCGGAGTTTCAGGACGGCGGATTGACCAATGCGGGCCATCAAATAAGTAGAGAGGTATTCGGCAACGCCCTTGGCCAGGGTGAAGACAATTAGCAAAATCGAGATCATCTTCAACGCGTCGAATGGAGCTTCCGGAATGATTCGTTGCAGTCCAAACAGGGTTGAAGTTCGGTGGCCGCCGTTCTGAACAAACGCCTGATCAAAGATGGGAACAATCAATGCGCCAATCGCGCTCTCGAGAATTCCGACCATGAGCATCGACATCGTCGCGAGCGTGAAAACTGGCCAGTGAGGTCTTAAATACTTTAGCAGGCGCCGAAGATCACTCATCTCTGGTTGCGAAGGGCTCTGTTCAGTTGCTATAAGGAAGGGTAGAAGTCGGCCCAAAGTCTAAGGAGAAAATATACTTACCCCTACTTAATTGCGTCAAGGCTGACACATTTCCCTGTCCTTCTGTTTCGCATGTTAGTATGCGCTGTATGTTTCCGGTTGGCTATTTGTGGCGTGAGTTATAATCTCTGGACAATTCGGGTACTGGTTCGTAGATCCCTATCCCCGGCAGGATCAAGATTTGGCACAGCAGGCACAATTAAACAGTAAGTACGCGGGCAAGCGCCTTCTCATTGCAGACGATGATACGGATATGCGTCTGCTCCTGGCGGAGTATTTTCGCCGGCTTGGCTTTCAGGTGGACGAAAAAGAGAGCGGATTGGCGGCGCTGGAAGCAGCGATGGCCAACCGGTTCGATTGTTTTATCTTCGACGTCTCCATGCCAGGTATGTCTGGACTCGAGTTGCTAAAGCGTGTCCGTGACCGCGGGGTCCAAACGCCCACTCTCTTTTTAACGGCTCACGACGCACTTGCCGACAAGGTCGCCGGCTTCGAGGCCGGAGCTGATGATTACCTTGCGAAGCCTTTCAGTCCTCGAGAACTTGAGTACCGAGTTGAAGCGTTACTTCGGAGGGGTGGTGTTGTTACCACCGAATCCATCGATGAGGAACGGATCGAAGTTGGCGACTTGATTATTGACAAGCGCCGTCATGAAGTTTTGCGAGAGGGTTCGCGCATTGATCTTACCCCGCTCGAATTTCAGATTCTCGAGTTACTCGCTTCCGAGCCTGGGAGAGCATGGTCGCGAAACGCACTGCTCGATCGGGTTTGGAGCACTGACTACGAAGGTTATCAGCGGAATATTGATCCTCATATCAATCGACTAAGAAAGAAACTGGAGACTGACCCCAAAAATCCTCGTTATGTGCTCACCGTTCGGGGAGTTGGTTATAAGTTGAACGAATCACCCTGACTTTGATTACCCTGCTCCTTTTTATAAAGACCTTATGCTCTGGTGGCTTAGCTCAGGATTGATTGCGCTGTGGTTTGTGTTGGCGTTTTTGGTCCACAAGCGTGGCTGGGTCCATATGCTTTTGCTCGCAGGCTTTGCCTTCCTGGTGATTCAGATCGCAGCCTACCGGAAGACTAAATACCAACGCTCACTGTCTAATAAGTCTTAGCGGGCTTCACCTTGGAGTAAGGCCTCTCATTCGCCCCCCATGCTTCAGCTGGGGTCATCACTATTGCCTGGGTGAAACCGTTTCAACGTTTCCCCCTTTATAGCAAGATCGGTGATGTAAGGTGAATTCGCGAAAACTGTTAAAACGGTTGGTGAGAGCTAGGGCGGACTCGCGACTCCAATCTAAAGCTTGGGGAGAATGAAAGGCAAACATCAAAGGCTAAAGCTGGCTTAACCCGAAACATTCACTTGACCTGCTTAAATCCTTCGGCAACAATGCCTTCGTCTATTGCATCAAGACATTGAGCGTTGTTCTAAATAACCTCCCCGAACTGCAGTAATAATGAAATTGAAGGAATATCAGGAGTAGGTTTGTTATGAGTTTAAGACTGTCTCATCGAAAACTCGCTCTGGTAGCGGTCATCTGTTTGGTGTGGTCGGCATTTGGCTTCGCTCAAAGTGATCTCGAAAGAAAGACTGTTGCAATCACTTATCCCCTCGATGAAACCGTGACTGTAAAGTTTCGAGGCACCACGCTGCTTCCCCGTCTAAAGGGCGAAGCTAAGGTCAAGCGAGCTGGTCGCCGTGGAACCAGGGTCGAACTGCACATTGACGATCTTCCAAGGGCCTCCGAACTAGGTGGCATTTACACCACGTACGTCTTGTGGGCCATCTCACCAGATGGACACGTCGATAACCTGGGTGAGATCAAACGGAGTGGCAGTTCGTTTGTCGACTCGAAGTTGGATGTTACGACGCCGCTTCAAACATTTGCGTTGATTTTGACTGCGGAACCACATTTCTTGATGAAGGTTCCAAGTCGGATGGTGGTCATGGAGAACTTACCACCTACCCAACCCAATGGAAGTCAAATCGCCACTGCAGACGTTAGATACATCGGCAATTCAAGTGATTATTTTCGAAATGCGCGCGTGCCCGAGATTGCCGATGCTGATTACAGGCTGACGCCAGTCTCATTACTGGGAGCGCGACAAGCAGTCAACCTCGCCAAGTACGCGGGCGCGTCACAAGAGGCGCCAGATGAATTACAAATTGCTGAGGACCAACTACAGTCAGCGGAGAAGAAATGGCGCTTGAATCAACCGGTCTCTGAAATTGATATGGAAGCCCGCTCAGCTACTTCAGCCGGTGCTCACGCTGAAGAAGTGGCGTACGCACGCAAAGCAGCGAGGTTACAGCGCGATGAAATCAGACGAAGAGATGAAGCAGTGCGCTCGGCGGAAAAGACAGCCGACGAATCTCAGCGCGAAGTGGCCCAGCTGAGGGCTGCACTTGAAAAAGAACAGCGCGCTCGTGAATTAGCAGAGAGAGACGCCGGTACTGCTAATGATCAACTCCGCGAAAAACGAGTCGAGATTGCGCAGTTGCGTGACGAATTGCAGTCACTGCGATCGGAAAGTGAATCGGCAAAACTAAAATTGGCTCGCCTGGAAGGTGAAAAACAGGCGGAGACAGCTCGCGTCGAGTCAGAACGACGAGCGCAGGAGCGTCGCGCTTCCGAAGCGAATCTCAAGCAAACACTCTCGAAGTTCGGAACACTTAAAGAGACTGCTACCGGCTTTCGTCTGGTGTTGCCTGAAACCATGTGGGCCGGGGCTCGAAACGCAACCCTGGCCTCCTCGGCCTCGGCCAAATTGGAGCCACTTGCCGCGCTACTAGCAAGCAATCCAGACTATCAAATTCTGATCGAGGCCTATACGGACAGCAAAGGAGACGAAGTCTCGTTGCAGCAACTGACACAGGAACGGGCTCGTGTTTTGTCTGATCGCTTTCAGACTGCTGGCGTAGATCCAGGAAAGATTCAAGCGAATGGTATGGGTGCCTCAAATCCTGTTGCGCCTAATACCACTGTCGCCGGCCGAACGAAGAATCGTCGAATTGAGATCACTTTTACATCGCCGGTAGCCCGCAGTACTGCCGCAAATTGAATGTAGGGGCGTCAACTCCGTGGACGCCCGTTGCCGAAACGGAGCCTCAGTCTGGCGACAAGGGGCGCCCACGGAGAGTGACGCCCCTACGGTTCGATGTTCCCACTTGATCCACTCGAAATCCTTCAAGTCGTTGGTTATGGCGTCGGGGCGCTGCTGCCGCTCTGGCTCGCCGTTCAATTAGTTTCACACCGCGAAAAACTCTCCTCACTTGAGCGATTGCTGGCCCTGCTCGCCGTAACCATGGGCGGCTGGCACACAAGTAATCTGCTGATTACGCTTCATGGTCTATTTGATCTTGGCCTCGACCGCTGGACCACCCTGTTAAGAATTGCCGATACGGTCGCGGTTGTTAGTATCACGTTTGCTTACTCGTTTTTGCTCCACGTTCATCTCCATCTCTGGGCAAATGCTCACGATCGTCCTCTGAATCGAAGTGAACGAGTACGCGTTTATTTTTGTTACTTGCCGACGGTTTTTCTCCTTATCGCGATTCCGCGTTTGTGGTCGGGCGATTACGCGCCAATGCTCACCAAGCTGGGTATGTTTGTCATTCCATTCTCATTCTGGATTGCCTACGTACTCGGATTGATTGCCATAACAGAGTTGATGATCGCTCGCGATACCTCAAATCCCAGCGAGCGAAAAATCATGAAAACGCTCGCCGCATCCTTTGTGGGTGTCGGAGTGTTTATCTTTGCAGCACTCGGGTTTGGACTCGGCGAAGGAACAGTTGTAGGTCCTTACTTCAGGACGCTCGCTAACCTTGGCTCATTACTGCCTTCAGCACTCCTTGCCTATTACATCTATCGCTATCGTTACCTGGAACTGATCATCGAAGAGAGCCTCATCGTGGTCACGTTCGCGACGGTTGTGTTGACGGTTTACGTCTTCGGTATTCGGACCATTGGGGATTGGTTGACCCAACGGTATGGAGTCAGGCCGGGCCTGGTTGAAGCCTTGTTAATTCTGGCGTTGGCTCTATTTGCTGCGCCGCTACGTGGTTGGCTTGCGCGGCGCTTCCATCGACTGTTTGAAAGAGAAGCAGTCTTGTACAAGGAGATTGTTTCAAGAATTGGCTCATACCGCGGTCACTACAAGGACATCTCGGAACTTCTGTTGTTCGTGGAAGAGCGAGCAACTGATGCGCTCGGAATACGGCAGCTCAAAATATTTGTTGATGGTGAGATTGGGCCAGTCTCGACTAACGGTGACGAGTTGGCGCCATATGCCTGGGTGAGCCAGGTGCTTGAAAAATCTCGTTTGAGCGGATGGTTACCTGTGGAAGATGATGAGCTTTTGTCTGCAAAGGGTTTCACCCTTGCATATCCGATGCGACGCGAGGAAAAAGTTGCCGGCCTGTTGGCTGTTGATGCTGGTCCAAGCGGGATGACTTACGATGCGCGTTCCATTATTGAAGTCCTCGCCGACCAGGTGGCAATCGCGATTGATGACTGGCGCCTGCTGGACGAGAACCTGCGATTGGAGCGTGAACTTGCTGAACGTGAACGTCTCGCCGCGCTTGGTCGAATGGCCGCCACGGTTGCGCACGAGGTCAAGAACCCGTTGTCAGCAATCAAATCAATCGCCCAGGTGATGAGGGAAGATGAAACACTGAGTAAGGATTATGGCCGCGATCTTAGTTTGATCGTCGGCGAGACCGATCGCCTCAGTCAAAGTGTTACCCAGCTGCTGAGCTTTGCTCGAAGAGAGACGCCGGCTGAGCAGCCACTTAACGCGGATGAGCTTTTTCGTTCGCTCATCGATCTTTTTCGCGTAAACGCACTCGAGCAGGGAACTGTACTGAGTTACGAGGTAAAGGTTGATGTGCAGTTAACCGGAAAATCAGTATCGGCTCTGCGCGATGCACTCTCTAATCTCCTTTTGAACTCGCTTCAGGCCACTCCTCGTGGTGGACGGATCATGCTTTCGGCATCTACCGTTGATGGACATCTGCTGATTAACGTCCAGGACTCGGGGTCCGGTATCCCGGAAAGTCTGCGCGATCAAATCTGGGAGCCTTTCTTTACGACTCGTCAACGCGGTACCGGTCTGGGATTAGCTATTGTCAGAAAGCGTCTTCAGGAAGTCGGTGGTAGTGCAGTCTTATTGCCTCTCGAGGAGAGTGCAGGTGCATCATTTCAACTACGTGTTCCGTTAACGGATCAGCCAAGCTTCGTGGCCTCAATGGCGAAGTAAGGGGAACGAAGCGACAGCACGGTCGACTCAACGGAAAATTCACCGAGGCTCGAAGCTTAGGTTGACAGTGAGCATCCGGTCGCTTCGCTCGCGGTACAGTAGGCATGTCGCCTTCTGTGAAAAGCGCATTTGAGTCAGGATCGGGAACTTTGAAGCTTGCCAGGCGTGTGTGCTGCCAGTTATTACCGCAACTCCACAACGAGTGGATGTGGTCCAATGTCCCCTGATTACGTTTGAAGGAGAGCTGAGCCTGATGAATTCCAAAAGACTATTGAAGTTCGTCGCGTTTGTTGCCTGTCTTATTCTAATTTCTTTTAGTGCGGCCGGTGTTCGCGCCCAGGCAACTGCCTCGGCAGCTACTAACCAGCAGGACAATGCTAGTAGCGAGATCAATCTAGATACGCAGATGTACTTGATTGTCGGTACCAACCAGCAAGTGGAGGATCCACGGTTACCGGCGTCATTAGATTCAGTGATCAAGCAATTGCGAGCCACTTTGCCTTTCAAGAACTATCGGCTCGCGGCAACTCTCATAAATAGAGTGCAAAATGAAAGTCGGTTTGAGCTCAGCTGGATTGGTGGCCCGTTGGCAAACTCATCGCCGAGCATGCCTGCTACGCCAAGCTTCAGCCAGTTCAAAGTTCGCAATGTGAAACTTACGCGCAACAGCGAAGGCCAACAGATAGTTCAAATGAACGGATTCAACTTTGGTGCGAGAATACCGATTCAGACCGGAGCGGCAGTGGCATCGACGTCCGCGGCTCCCGTTTTCAATTACGAGAACACGGGGTTGGCGACCGATATCAGCATGCGAGAAGGTGAGCCGGTTATTGTGGGTACGCTGAATGTTGGACCGTCGGGTGATGCGATTATTCTGGTGGTATCTGCGAAGCGTACGCAGCGGTGAGTGGTTGATTAAGGGGTTGGCATACCAATGCGCTTGGGCTGGCGCAGTTCGAGGGACGAGCACTGTTTGCTCGTCCTTTTTTTATGGAGGAGGGGATGACTCGGGGAAGGAGAGTGGGGATGACAAAGCGCCGCCGGGCCGGGGCACTTCCAAAGTGTGGCACGAGATGCGCTAGGGGATTTGTGGTTTCAGGTCTTAAACTTACCCGGAAGTGAGAAAAGATACTTTGCGACTAATGATTGTTGATGACGAAGAGGCCTCGCGTTACGGCATGCGCCGCGCCCTCACTACCTTTGGTTACAACATTTCAGAGGCTGGTTCAGCTGAAGCCGCACGCGCGCTTCTTAAGCAACAGGACGCCGACCTGTTGTTGCTTGACGTAAATTTACCGGGAATGAGCGGTCTCGAATTCCTGAAAGAGATCAAAGCCTCCAATGGCAATGGACCACTTGTCATAATAGTTACGGCCCATGGTTCCGAGCGGATGGCGGTTGAAGCAGTCAAGGCAGGTGCTTACGATTACCTGTCAAAGCCTTTCGAACTCGATGACCTTCGATTGGTTGTGAAGAATGCTGCTGAAACTGTTCAACTCCGGCGGGAAAACTTTTCACTGCGACGTCGAATTGAAGTTGAACGCAATCAAAGGGGTTCGCTGATCGGGAATTCCGATGCAATGCAGCGCGTGCGGGCGATGATTGACAAGGTTTCGGAAACTGACGCGACCGTGCTCGTTCGCGGTGAATCGGGAACTGGTAAAGAACTGGTTGCCCGCGAGATCCACGAGCGAAACAGTGCCCGTCGCAACGCTTCATTCGTGGCTGTTAATTGTGCCGCGTTACCCTCCGAGCTAATAGAGTCAGAGTTATTTGGTCATGAAAAGGGCGCCTTTACTGGCGCGGCGGCAAGGCGTGAAGGGAAGTTTGAACAGGCCGACGGAGGCACACTTTTCCTTGACGAAATCGGGGACATGAGCTCGAACGTCCAGGCAAAACTTCTTCGAGCTCTTGAGGAACGACGGATCGAGAGACTCGGTGGCAATGATTCCATCCCCGTTGATGTTCGCATCGTCAGCGCTACTCACCGTCCATTAGAACAAGAGATAGCAAACGGTAACTTTAGGGCTGACCTATTCTACCGTTTGCGCGTTGTAACCGTTGACATCGCACCACTTCGAGACAGGCGCGAAGATATCCCTATGCTGGCCGAAACATTTGTACGGCTCGCGGCGGAAAGATACGAGTTGCCCCAAAGATCGCTGGGGCAGGGAACTCTTAAACGACTGGTTGAATACAATTGGCCGGGAAATGTACGCGAGTTAAGAAACACTATCGACCGCGCTGTTATCATGGCTGAAGGCGACGAGATTAGAGTCAGCGACCTTCCTGATGAAATCACAGCCGGCATGCGTAGCTCCGTACCAGCCGATGGTGAAGGGTCCGGTGAAAATGATGGAGTGCGAGTGCCCTTTACCGCCGATTTTCGTGAGGACCGTCGAGAGTTTGAAAGGCGGTATATAACGCGATGCCTTGAGTATACGCAGGGAAATGTGACCCGTGCCGCTGAGATTCTCGACATGCATCGCCAGTCGCTTCAGCATAAACTACGTCAGCTCGGCCTCGGTCGCCGGTACGTTTCGGTGGGCGGCGCCCCGCCAGATAATTCCGACAGTTGATATGCTGGTGGCGTGGTAGGCTACCCTCAATAAGAAGTCTTAGCAATCTGATCAGGAGCGGGCGGCCATGAAGGGCCGCCCCTACAATTTTCTGGAGGAAAAATGAAAGCAAGGGTTGACGCAATTATTCAACGCGAACAAGCGGAATACCTCGATAGTCTTTTAACCAACAACGATCCCTTACTGGCCGAGATGGAAAAGTACGCTGCGGAGCATCATGTTCCGATTGCTGACCGTGAAGTTGCCAGATTCCTGGAGATAACGGCTCGTACCACCCAGGCTCGCAAGGCCCTCGAGATTGGAATGGCGATTGGCTATTCGGTGGTCCATCTTGCTCGAGGGATGGGAGAGCGCGGCCTGGTGGTCACGATTGAACCAAATGAGGAAATGATCAGCGCTGCCTCAGGTTTTCTCGATCGAGCAAACCTTATGGGCCAGGTTAAGATTGAAAGAGGCAAAGCCCTCGACGTTATGCCGGGCATCGAGGACAATTTCGATCTTCTGTATATCGATGCGGTCAAAGAAGAATATAAGCAATATCTCGACCTCGGCATTCCAATGTTAAGACCTGGAGGAGTGATTATTGTCGACAACCTTCTATGGGGTGGGAAAGTTGCAGTTGAAAATGCGGCTAATGATAGTGATGCTTCAACCGTAGCCCTCCGAGAGTTCAATGCGTACTTTGTGAATCATCCTCGCCTGCTTGCCGAAGTTTTACCGATCGGCGATGGACTCGGCTATGCGGTTAAGGAGTGATTGCTGAGAGTACGCTCACAAAGCTCATAGTAGAAAGCACTAGTAATTTCTTGCTTTGCGCTTTCTTTGCATGGTAATTTTCACCCGTCTTTCACCGTTCCTGGAGTCTCTCCCCAGTTCCTCACAAGGCGGGTACTCAAGCTCGCTGCTTTATTAACCGTGCTAGCGGCCCAGATCCCCGGGCTTTGAGTGGAGTGATTCTGCTGAGCAACATGAATAGAGTCTGCGTCACAATCTTTCTGTTTGTCGCAACGGTATGCACAATGATCTCGTGCACCGACACCTCACGTAACGAAACCTTCTTCGGAAAGACTGTCCCACCAGAACGTAACATCCTCCGTTATGTGACTGGTGACGAGCCCGAATCGCTCGATCCGGCTATAAGCACTGGTCAACCAGAAGCTCGTATCTATATGGCCCTCTACGATGGACTGGTTGACTACGACGGTAAGACGCTTGCTCCCAACCCGGCTTTAGCAGAAACATGGGAAGTCAATAATGATTCTTCCGAGCTTACTTTCCATTTGCGTCATAACGGGCGCTGGTCCAATGGTGATCCGATCGATGCGAATGACTTTGTTTACACCTTCAGGCGTGCCCTCTCTAAAGAGTTAGCTTCTCGCAATGCTTATCTTGCTTACTACATAAAGAACGCCCAGGCCTATAACTCCGGGATGGTATTCGTACGGGATCAGCAGACAGGCAAATTTCTCCTGGCAAAGGATTTTTCTAACGAAGATGCCAACGAGCCTGTCAGCCTGAAGCCAATCGCTCCTGGCACTAGCGAATACCCAACCACCGCGCAAAGATCGACACCCGTGGCGGATTCAGGGTTTCACCAGGAAATGCATTCGCCCTTGCGCCTGGTCTTGCCTGGAGATGAAAAAAAGCGCAACGACCGGTTAAATCAAGATGCGAAATTGAAGAGTGCCGTGGCGGGAAAAGAGTTCGTACCGGTCCGGGCTGAAGACATTGGCGTAGAGGCGGTCGATAACTACACCCTGAGAATCTCGTTGGTCCAACCTGCTCCTTTCTTTACCGGACTCCTGGCCCACCAGGTTTTTCGCCTGGTTAACAGAAAGACCGTCGAGCAGTACGGAAATCGCTGGACCGAGCCAAACCACATCGTGACTTGTGGTCCATTCAAGGTAAAAACATGGAAGCCGTACGATACCCTGGTGGTTGAACGAGATCCGATGTATTGGGACGCCGCGACGGTTAAGTTGGACGAAATCCACTTTTATCCGATGGCTGACAATCCGTCGATCATGAATCTTTATAAGGTTGGCGAAGTAGATGCGGTCCTCAATCATACGGTGCCGAATGCGTGGCTCGAGACAGTGCGCACCAAAAAAGATTACATGGATGGTTCAGAGGCAGCGATCGATTTTCTACAGATCAACGTAACGAGGCCGCCCATGAACGATGTTCGCGTACGAAAGGCCTTCAACTTTGCGATCGACAAAGAAGCCTGGGCCAAGTGGCGAAAAATCGTTAAACCTTTGACGGCTTTTACGCCTGAAGGAATTTTCCAGGGTTATCCGCAACCTAAAGGCGATCAGTTTAATCCTGAACGTGCTCGGCAATTACTCGGCGAGGCTGGTTTTCCCGTAACGAAAAATTCGGACGGTAGCTTTTCGTGTCCGAAGTTTCCGGTTGATAAAGTCGAATACATTTACAATACCCAGGAATCGAACAAGGCGATGGCCGAATGGATGCAGGCGCAGTGGAAGCAAAACCTCGGCGTTACCATCAGCCTGCGCAATATGGAGTGGAAGACATTTCTGGAGACCCGATCGAAGCTTGATTACAGTGGGTTTTCGCGCAGCGCATGGTCGGCCGATTACATGGATCCATTTACGTTTTTGAGTCTGTTTTATACTGGCGGCGAAAGTGGCACTGGATGGTTGGATCCGAAATATGTGGCTATGCTTGATGAGGCAAATCGAATGCTCGATCCAAAAAAGCGATACGAGCTGCTGGCCCAGGCAGAGAAATACATGATCGACAATCAGCCGGTCATCCCCATCGATACGTCTGCCGTCAACTGGGTTAAGAAGCCCTATGTGAAAGGTATGTACCCAAACCCCGGGTCTCTGTTCCCTTGGAAATACGTGTACATCGAACGTGACCGGGCTAAATGGGACATGACGGCGCCAAGTCTCAACGAGGAACTGTCGGCACAACGTTAAGCTGGATGCTTGCACGCACTGTTCGATAAATTGATGTGCCGGATATCCGCCGGCTGGAACGTATGGTTCGATTCATAATCAGACGTCTTCTGATAACAATTCCAACAATCCTGGTGGTTATTACGATCACGTGGGCCCTGGTGCGCCTTGCTCCTGGTAACTTTTATTCTGGCGAGAAAAAACTGCCCGCTGCAATCGAGAAGAATATTCGCGAAAAGTACGGCCTGGATAAACCCTGGTATCAACAGTACGGGAGAATGATGTGGGCAATTATTGGTCATCGTGATTTCGGCACCTCGCTGAAATACGAGGGCCAATCGGTCAACTCAATTATCTTTCGCTCGCTGCCAATCTCGGCGGCCGTAGGTTTACTCGCTTATGTGCTCGCACTCGTTGTTGGCATCACGGCTGGTTCCATCGCCGCTTTGAAACAGAATTCAAAATGGGATCATAGTTCGATGGCTCTGGCGATGCTTGGAATCTCGGTACCGAACTTCGTGCTTGGTCCAATACTGGTACTGGTTTTCTCCCTGAGTTTGTACTGGCTGCCGCCCTCTCGTTGGGGTGGCTTTCCCAGCCGGAACCTGATACTGCCGGTAATTACGCTTGCAGCGGTCTACATGGCCTACATCGCGCGCTTAACAAGAGCCGGTATGCTCGAGGTTTTGCGCTCGGATTACATTCGCACAGCTCGCGCAAAGGGTTTGAGTGAGACGCAAGTGGTTGTCCGGCACGCACTCCGCGGTGGTTTAATGCCGGTCGTTTCTTACACTGGTCCTGCCCTGGCATTTCTGCTGACCGGGACGGTCGTCGTTGAGAGGATTTTCGCTCTACCCGGGCTGGGAAATTACTTTATTCAGGCCTCTCTTAATCGGGATGAGCCACTGATTATTGGAATCGTGGCTTTTATCGCCATTACCCTGCTTTTGATGAATCTTGTAGTCGACGTCGCGTACGCGTTTTTAGATCCAAGAGTCAGATATTAGAAACAACGAGTATGGACCTCGAATCAGAAAAGAGAGAGCTAACCGAAGCAGAAGACCACATTGAGTCCAGGCTCAATCCAGTGGATCCGGACATGCTTCATGTCGGACAGGAAATGGCAGTGGCCGAGGGTGATGTAGATCCTGGACCGCAGCATGAATTTGTACGCGGTACATCACTTTGGCAAGATGCATGGCGTCGTCTTCTCAGAAATAAACTGGCGGTCTTTGGCCTGGTCGTGGTCGTCCTTGTAACGATTATTTCGGTTGCTGGTCCAACCGTGATCAAGCGCACGTTGGGTTTTACACCGGACTATATCCCCTCTAACGACCCCAGGCTGGTCAAATCGTTTCCTCCGTTTACTGGACCAAACGGGGAGTTTTCGTGGACACACCCGATGGGGACTGACAACGCGGGCCGAGATCAATTAGCTCGGGTCATGCAAGGCGGCCAGATTTCACTCTTCGTCGGTATCATTGCCACCCTTGTCTCGCTGTTGATTGGAGTAACTTACGGGGCGGTCGCCGGCTATGCAGGTGGTCGGGTCGACGATGTGATGATGCGATTTGTAGATGTTCTCTATTCACTGCCGTACGTGATCGTCGTTATCGTCTTGTTGTCGATGTTTCGTAGTCAAACTGCGCGGGGCCAGTTGATCCTGTTGTTCATTTCGCTTGGTTCAGTTTCGTGGCTAACGATGGCCCGAATTGTACGCGGTCAGGTTTTGTCACTTAAGAACCAGGAGTTTGTTCTTGCTGCTCGCGCAACCGGCGTTTCGAATACCAAGATCGTATTTCGTCATCTCGTTCCGAACACACTTGGACCAGTTATCGTTTATGCCACACTGACGATTCCTCAGATCATGCTGACCGAGGCTTTTCTCTCTTATCTCGGATTCGGTGTTCAAGCTCCGCTTGCTTCCTGGGGTAGCTTAGCCGCTGATGGCGTACAGAACATCGCTATTTTCCCATGGCAGCTTATCTTTCCGGGCGTAACCATGGCGCTCACCCTTTTCTCCCTGAACTTCCTGGGCGATGGTTTACGAGACGCACTCGATCCACAAATGAGAACTGTTTAACTTCTGTCGAATGACCCAAAAAAACGGAACACTCCTCGAAGTAAACGAACTAAGGACCTACTTTAATACCGACGACGGCCTGGTGAAGGCGGTCGATGGAATCTCATTCCAACTCCATCGCGGCGAGACACTTGGTATCGTCGGGGAATCGGGCTCGGGCAAATCAGTTACCAATCTTTCGATTCTCCGGCTTATTCCTGATCCGCCCGGGAAAATCGTTTCTGGCGAAGTTCTCTTCAACGGTGAAGATATCTTGTTGTTGCCTTCGGATGCGGTCCGAAAAATTAGAGGCCGGCGTATCGCGATGATTTTCCAGGATCCTATGACCTCGCTGAATCCCTTTATGAGAATCTCGAGGCAGTTAATGGAGATGACTGAACTGCATCTCGGTCATAAGAGAGCCCAAGCCTACGAGCATGCGATTCGAATGCTGGAAACCGTTGGAATTCCTGATGCGAGGATGCGCGTCGACGATTATCCGCACGAGTTCTCAGGAGGCATGCGCCAACGTGTCATGATTGCGATGGCGCTCTCGTGCCATCCGGAACTCCTGATTGCCGATGAACCTACTACCGCCCTTGACGTCACAATCCAGGCACAGATTCTCGAACTCATTAAAAAACTAAAACAGGATACCGGGACCAGCGTCATCCTGATAACACACGACTTGGGTGTCGTTGCTGGTATGACGGACCATGTCATCGTTATGTATGCCGGCAAAATATTTGAGCAGGCCAGGACCAGAGAATTATTCGCTACGCCGGGGAATCCCTACACCAAGGGGTTATTACGTTCGGTGCCCGATCCGACGGCCGAACAGGGAAAGCTCTATCAGATTCCAGGTCTGCCTCCAGACGTTGCACATTTAAAGCCCGGGTGTCCATTTGCTCCGCGCTGTGAACGCGTTGAGGAAATTTGCCGTCAAGAATTTCCACCTTTTGTACAACTGAACGCCGACCATTTCTCGCTCTGTCATTTTGCAGGAGATGTATTCGCAGAATCCGGAGGCAGCTCGCAAGCCAGTTAGCCAACAATGAATGCCACGAATACAGAAACCAACGGTTCGTCTCTGATCTCGATTCGAGATTTGAAAGTGCATTTCGACATGGGCGGTGGTGGCGTCTTCGACAAGTTGCTTGGTGCAGGTTCGACAAGACGAGTAGTGAAAGCCGTTGATGGAGTATCACTAGAGATTCTCAAAGGAGAGACCCTGGGACTGGTCGGTGAGTCAGGTTGCGGTAAGTCGACACTTGGTCGAGCAGTCCTAAGGTTGATTGAACCAACGTCCGGACAGATTTTTTACCGCGACAAGGATCTGTCCAAGTTAAACTCGCGTGATCTTCGGGAGCAGCGCAGGAATCTCCAGATGATCTTTCAGGATCCATATGCGTCTCTGAATCCGCGGATGACGATTGGCCAGATTGTCGGTGAACCACTTGATACGTTTGGTTTGGCCCGCGGCAAAGATGGTGAACGTCGAGTTCAAGAGCTGCTGGAAACAGTTGGTCTCAGCAAACGATTTATCAAACGCTATCCTCATGAGTTTTCTGGTGGTCAACGCCAGCGAATTGGAATAGCCCGGGCCCTGGCGGTAGATCCGGATTTTATCGTTGCTGATGAACCAATATCCGCACTTGACGTATCGATTCAAGCTCAGATCATGAATTTGCTCGAACGACTTCGGCGCGAAAAGAATTTGACCTATCTTTTCATCTCTCATGACCTACGCGCCGTCAGGCACGTTTCGGATCGAGTGGCAGTGATGTACCTGGGAAAGCTGGTTGAAGTCGCCGATGCAAAGACAATTTACGACGAGCCTCTGATGCCTTACACCCGAGCCCTCATCTCGGCCGTACCCGTGCCCGATCCCGCTGTCGAAGCATCAAGGCAACGCATCGTTCTCGAAGGCGATGTTCCTTCGCCAATCAATCCACCGTCAGGTTGTCGGTTTCACACACGCTGTCCTTATGCGATCGATAAATGCAAAGAGGTAGTTCCGGAACTTGTAGAGATTAAGCCCAATCATTTCGCCGCCTGCATCAGGATTAGTCCGCAACAGCCCGATATTGAAACCGTCGCACCCAACGACGCCCCCGGCCTCCGAGCATTGTGAACCCTTCACAGAACCAGGACCGCAGCGACTGTCGTGGCTGCTGAAATTGTGGTTGATAGTAACTCTCCGTTTCTGGGTGAGCCGAGTTGACAGCAAGTTGCTCAACTCATGGTCGTGTAACGGGTCTTGATGAGTCACTTCTTCCACTTGCTATTTTGTCGGAGTCGCTTCAAAGTTCTGGCAGGATCTTCACAGCGATTCTTTGTTTCTAACGAAAAACAGGCAAGCATAGTGAAAGACGAATGCTATTCGCCGTTTAACACAATAGTCATGCCCCAAGCGCGCCGGCAATCCCCGGAAGAGACGCTAAGTGGTTGTAGGACATACGTTTGAAACCTATACTTGGTAGATGAGAGACGGCTGCTGATTTAGTCTTGCCCAGAGCGAGCCAGACTCAAACGACGGAACAGCAGGCCCGAAATGCTGGATGTCAAATAACTCCCCCAGTTCCTCAAGGGGACAGGAAAACCGTGAGGATGCCCCAACTGGATGGCCAGAACTCCAGGACGGTCTCGCAAATTCTTTCGGCCTGTCGATGCTTTTGGTGAGCGGCCCTCAGCCGCCAGCCCTCGTTGTGTCCAACAACAACTCTGTCTGCTCAGCCTTTCAATCTTCTAATACACACAAGAAACGTTGTGATCCCTTTTGCGGGGAAGCTCACCGTAAAGCCACCCAGGCAAACTCAACCATCGAATACAAATGCCATGCAGGCCTCATGTGTTTTGCTCAACCGGTTCAAATCGAGGGCAGAGCGCTGGCGGTAATTGGTGGAAGAGCATTCGTCAACGGAGCTGATTACCAACTGTTGGTAGAGCGATATCGCAGCGGTGAATTGAAAGAACTCGAGTCTGACTCTTTTTTCTCGAATGCAATCTTTGCGGAACGACATCGATTGCGAGACCTGGCTGAACGAGTAGGAAAGGGCGCTGTCAGGTATGGAGCAGCACCTGGGCCTTCAACCCACTCTCTGGTTCAGGCCAATGGCGCAAGTGGTCCAACAACTGACGCAATAGCGCGCATCGACACCGCTGCTCCTGCAGTTACGGATCGG
The DNA here is from genome assembly GCA_035646955.1 of Pyrinomonadaceae bacterium. Taxonomy (GTDB): domain Bacteria; phylum Acidobacteriota; class Blastocatellia; order Pyrinomonadales; family Pyrinomonadaceae; genus PSRF01. The sequence goes on along the minus strand of DASROI010000030.1, from coordinate 32,600 downwards.
AGCCTGGAATTAGAGATTGAACGCCTGAGGGGAGAACTCGAACATAGTTCGCGCTTTACAGATACTCTCCAGCGGTTTCTCCAACGCATCAGCTCCGACGATCCAACCAAGACTTATTACTCGATCATCAGCAACTCCAGGGAGTTACTCAATTCAGAACGCGCGTCTTTGATGGTCTTCGATGAGGGTGCTGACAAACTTGTTTTGAAAGCTGCCATTGGAATGAGTGTTGATCCGGGTTCCGTCGGGCACATGCGAGTTGGAGAGGGTGTTTCAGGTTCGGTCATTGAATCGGGAAAAGCGTTGATCATCGATGACGTCGAGAGTTCAGCCATTACACCTGCACCCGCAGAGCGTCGCTACAAGACGAAGTCGTTTATCAGTTTTCCGATCACGATAGGCGGGCGAAAAATTGGCGTCTTGAACATTGCCGATAAAGTCGGCGGTCGAAACTATGACGAGGTCGACCTTAGTCTGCTGGAGATTATTCGACCACAGGTAGCACTGGCCCTCGAAAAAGCCGAGTGGCAAGAGCGCGCAACTGCTTTCCAGTTGATGTCGATCACAGACCCTTTAACGGGTCTGCCGAATCGAAGATATCTCGAAGAACGCTTAACGGAAGAAGTCAATCGATCAAAGCGTAACGAAGACCCGATGTGCTTTTTGATGATCGACATTGACGATTTCAAAGCATACAACGACAACAATGGACATCAAGCTGGAGATTTGGCTCTGCAAATCACGGCACACTGTCTAAAAGGGGCTCTCAGATCCGCGGACGTTGCCTCCCGTTACGGAGGCGAAGAGTTTTCTATCCTTTTGCCGCAAACAACTGCGACAGAAGCCGCTGTGATCGCTGACCGTATTCGCCAGCGTGTTGCTACTACACACTTTCCCCACGGCAAGTCGCAACCACAGGGCCACGTTACCATCAGTATCGGAGTGTCGAGTTTCTCGTCACTCGTCAACTCGGCCGAAACGGTTATTGCGGCAGCGGACCGAGCGCTTTATCGAGCAAAGAGTTTGGGAAAGGATCGCATTGAGTTCTACCAGGACTTAGTCGAAGGTGCGAGCTCAAATGAAGCCTAACCCGAATGAACCAAGTAGCCGGATTCTGGCTCGGGTTGCCCGGGAAGGTTTCATCGGGCGCACGACCGAATTAAGAAAACTGATCGAGCAAACCGCCATTGAAAGGTCCCAGCGCGGTCTGCTCGTGCTGATGGCTCCTTCCGCGGGAGTTTCTGAACTTCTGCGTCAAAGCTTTGATCAGATCTTCAATCTTCGTTCTGAAGTTATTCCAATATATTTTGCCTTCACGAGAAACGACACGACCGCAGTCAGTACTGCTATAGAGTTTCTAAACGCATTTCTACACCAGTACATTGCTTTCCGTCGTAACGAACCATCGTTGTGTTATGCGTCTCTAACGTTGGACGACCTGGTGGATCTCGCTCCGCCTGCAGACCTCCCGTGGATCCAACAGATGGTTAGCTCTTATGGACGGTTGCGGTTTAGTAACGATGATCGCGCCCTGGTCCGATTCTGCCTTGGGGCCCCGCAACGTGTGCCCGCAGCCAGAGGGCGGCCGTTCGTTATATTGGATGGAGCACAGCTGGCTGAGTACCTGAACGGTGCTGTCGTGTTGGGAACGGAGGTAATGCGCGTCTTCGCTCGCGGCGGTTTCTCATTCGTTGTTGCTGGTCTAAGGCGACAAATTCTCTCCGCCGCTCACCAGGCCGAAGTCGATTTTGAAAAGCTGGATATCCTTCGCCTTGAACAGCTTGAATCCGAACAGGCGAGCTTACTTGTTGAGCAAGTAGCAAGTCGCCAACGAGTCGCAATAAGCACCGAGGTTAGAGATCTACTGGTCCAGCAGTTTGCGGGAAGTCCTTTCTTCATTAGCACCGTGTTGCAAGCTGCGCGCGAAAGAAATGTAGCACTGATTTCTTACCTTGATTGTGAACGGCTTTATGTCGACGAACTCTTAGGTGGCCATCTTCATCGGCACTTCAGCGATCTACTCGAGGAAGCTGCGCCTCGTCTCGATACCCGCCAGGGTTTGATCCGTTTGTTGTGGGAAGCAATTGCCAGCCAGGACCAGGCGTCTTCCTTCGAAACCTGGCGCAGACACCTTCGACTTGATGCCGAAGAACTCGAGGACATCCTGCATCGCTTGCATGTTCAGGAGTTTATCAACTGGAACGAAGGCACGATAGAGACGGGTTCTGGACCACAACCATGGCACGACTATTTAAAAGTACGGTACAGGCTGGACGTCAACAATGAGTCGCGAGCCCTGGTTGCGGCCGATGCGTTGACTGATTCCCTAAAGCGCGCTCCTCATACGATGGCTCGTCATTATCGCCGTATGGGCCGTCTTGATCTGCGTAACCTGATGACGCGATTTGATTGCCAGCGTATACCGAGTGTCCTGCTGAACAACGGTGGCTTTAACCAGAAGTACAGAGGGCTGGACCGCGAAAAACTACCGGCAGAACTTGAGAGTGAGACAGAGTTCGTAAAACTGCCGCAGACAATTCACGTTGCAAGTTGTGTAGCGTTTGACAGCGACATGCGCCAGGTTTGTGATGATGACAGGTGCGTCATCGCTCATTCTTTTGGCGAAGCAATCTACACCGACGCTAATGAAGTTATCTGGCTGGTAGCGGAAATTGACTCGAAGCTTGAGGTGGCGCTGGATGTCGCTCAGTTATGGCTGGAGCGGTTGGAGTCCGTAGGGAGCCGGCTGAGTTTCAGGCGTTCTCAGCTGTGGCTAATCTCAAGAGAGGGTTTCTCGGACGAGGCTGCCCAAGAAATTGAGCGCCGTCACGGTTTCAGCTCGAGTTTGTCTCAAATTGAGCTACTTAGCTCACTTTTGGGTGAAAATCAGCCTGCCAGCGTCCCTGAAGATACCGATGAATTCGTGATGATCGTACCAATGGGCGACGAGAATGAACTCATTGCGGCAAACGCTGTTGAGCAGGTAGCCCGGAGGCTGGACTTTGGTTCCGAAGCGATCAATCAGATTAAAACGGCGATCGTGGAGGCTTGTCTGAACGCTGCGGAGCACAGTTTTAGCCCGGAAAGAAAAATTTATCAGCGTTTTCGGGTCGAAAGTGATAGATTAGTCGTCACAATTTCGAGCCGCGGCATTGTGCCAACCAATATCGGCACTAACGGCGCGATTACGACTAAGCCAGAACCCGACGAGGGCGCAGAAGAACGACGCGGTTGGGGACTTAGACTGATCCGGACACTCATGGATGAAGTCGAGTTCGAACGAGTTGATGAAGGTACTAGCCTCCGAATGACAAAGTACCTCCGTAGTCGCACTTCTTAACAGGGATTCGATGTGGTCTCCGCTCTACTTGAAGATCACATCCAAAAGTTACAACGTCTTACAACGATCATTTTATTTTCAGGGCAGAGAGGACTGTCTGGTGGAGATAATAAGTGGTGCAGTACGTTCGCATTGTGTTGGCACTACGGCCGTGATTTATGCCAGTGACTACCTCAACAAGCTAACGGGCGAAAAGATTGAGCGCGAGTGCCGCCGTCAGTTGGATTCTGGTTGTCGTGCTCTCGTGATTGACTTCAGCGACACTAAACTCGTCAATAGCATTGGTATCTCTATCCTCCTGGGTATAATTAACGTCGCCGAGAAAAATGGCGCCCGCATAGTTTTTTCCGATGTAAACATTCAAACCATTCAACTCTTTGAAATGTTAGGGTTGACCCGACACGTAGTGCTCGCAAAGAACGAGCAAGAAGCCCTCTCGAATCTCTCAGGTTTTGACGCAAAAACAGTAGCCCATTGATTAGATGGAGCCATCGACTCAAAAACTGATCCATACATTCGGTGCGCTAGCAGATCTGGGCCAGGAAGTCGCCAATACCGGTGACTTTGCAGCAATGGTGCGCACCTCGATGCACTTGCTCCTGGGCACGCTTGCACTCCGCCGCGGCGCCGTGGTCGAGTGTGGTCATAGTGATTCACTTCAGTGCGTTGCGATCTGGGGTCTCGATGATGCGGTGGCCAAAGAGTTGTCCATCGATGAGACAGAAAGAGCGGCATTTCTGATCGAAGATAACTGCGCTTTGAGCGTCAAAGACATCGAGGGAAGTAATAGTTTTATTAAGCGACACCGTGACCGTCTTACCGAGGAGGGAATCGAACTCGTGATTCCCATGATTGTTCGCAACGAGACGACCGGATTTGTCCTGCTTGGTGGTAAAGCCAGCGGCGAAGGATTCTCGCCCGAAGACTTCGACACGATTCACGCTATGGTCCGTCATATAGGCGTTGGGATTCATACTCACCGGCTTATGGAACAATTGGCCCAACGAGCAGAAGAGAATTTACGCCTTTACCAAGACTTGAGGGCCATCTATCGCGACACCGTGAAGGCGTTTGCCGCTGCCATAGATATCAAAGACAAGTACACCCAGGGACACTCCGAACGAGTAGGGCGCTACAGTGAAATCATCGCGAGAGAGTTGGGTTGGAGCGAAGAAGAGGTCGAGGGAATTCAGATAGCTGGATACCTTCATGATGTTGGCAAGTTGATAGTTGAACGCGACATAATCAACGCGCCTTATCAAATCGACGCCAAACAGTCGAGCGAGTTGAATCGCCATCCTGCCGCTGGATACGAAATTCTAAGGCCGATCAATCATCCTTACGCAGACATTCCGCTGATGGCTAAGTATCACCATGAACGCCTTGATGGTCGGGGCTATCCCGATGGTCTAACGGACGAACAGATTCCGCTTGGCGCCAAGATCGTTTCGCTCGCTGATTCATTTGATGCGATGACAACGGATCGTCCTTACCGGAGGCGTCGCTCGTTTCCGGATGTGGTGCGCGACCTCAGGCAAAACAGTGGAAAGCAATTTGACGGTAAGGTTGTTACCGCCTTTGCCAGGGCGATGTTGAAGGAAGTAACCGGCGAAGCGAAAGAGCGCCGGATCATGAAGATGCTCGGCAAGGGTTATATCAATCCTGACGAAGCTCCGTTGCTTCTGAAAGATTTGATTGATGACCTCGACTCTGAGATGAAAGTAAAAGTCGAGAGTGCTGGTTGAAGCTCAGTCGCTATGAGCTGGCAGACTATGCGGGTTGAATCCGAAGGACAAACATGCAGATCGATATTCGCTGATCAGGTGCAACTTCAGTCGCTTCCTCACGCGGTAACTCACGCCCATTAACTGTAGTCGGGTTACGTCCTTTCGCCACCAGCCAGAACCTACCTTCGTTATCGCGCGACAATACAGCGTGTACTCGACTGACCTCAGGATCACCTTTGAGCGGTAGATCAACTGAAACACTTCGCGATCCTCTACCGATTGTGATCTCACTCTTCATGATGGGGACTACAGCCTCGCGAACACCGCTGCGCCAAACCTCTACAGAGAAAAGCGGGAGAGCCTTTGGCCGGACGACGGTTTGTTCAGTTTCACCGGTCTCAGTAGCAATCTCTCTGATAGTCTCGTTCGGGTTGAACGGTTGGGCAGAACGCGATGGATCGACTCGAGGTGTGACCATCGTGTGTCCACTCTCAGTTTCATCCCATACCGCCTGGACGCGAAACTCACCTTTGTTGAGCGTGCCATCAACTCTTAATTCAACCGCAAACGACTTAACCGCCAATTGAGTCGACCCGCTTAACTCTCGCGCGCGTTCCGACAACACATGAAAGAGACCCTGTTCCAAACCACGGCGCTTATCGCCTTGCCAATCTTTGTCGTCTTCCGAACTCAAGTAGACAATGTACTCACGAGGGATATAGGTTGGACCACCCGGGGGAGTGAACATCTCCCGCTGCATGGCCGCCTCAACCTCACGTGCGATCTTGACTAAGAACTCTTCCCAAACCCGCCGTGGCTTTGCGTGCTCACCAGCGGCCTCGAGTAGATCTTCGCCAGTTTCGCCATCTATCCATTTTCTTATCGAGTCAAGCAGTCCCAAGCCGTGCCTCCACGTGGAGTTACTCTAATTTGTACCCACTCAATCAAACTTTACAAAGCGCTTATTGACCCAGCCACGATCGGATGAATAGGGATCGGACTTGGGCCGAGCGTGTTCCAACACTTGGACCTCGTACCAGTTATTGTCAGCGCTGAGCACTTTTACCTTCGACCCAAACTCGGCCATGCCAATCGGAGCATTCTGCGTATTTGCCACAGGGCGTAAATTAACATCAGTCGTTGTAACACCTTCCCGGCCAATTATGAAAGTGTCGCTTAACTGCGGAACACTGCTAAGCGGGTTCCAATGTGACGTTACGTACTTGTGCGTCGCCAGCAACATTCCCGAGAAAGCCAGAATTAACCCTGCGGCGACTACCGCCCGACGAGTCCGTCCGCGCGGCATAACACTATCAAGAGATTGCCGTTGGTTCCTTTTGTTTGCAGCAGCCGGAGTCTCAGCTCGACGAGCCAAATGGTCCATTTCGCGCCGATTTTCAAGCTGGATAGGCACAACAATACGCGGACGTCTTTGTGGTTCTGCGTCCAGCACCGGCACTCGTTCCGGCTGGGCGAAATGAGGGCGAGGTGGCGCTGCTTCTGTAAACTCGTCTGGTTCGATCGACAAGTCAGCGCTCGGTTTCCGCCGCATCTCATTTTCAATCTCGGGCATCTTCAAAGGTCTAGTCGGTGGTAAAGTAGCTTCAGCAAAGTCGTCCCAAAATTGTTCAACCGTCTGATATCTCTCTTCTGGCCTACTCTGTGTCGCTTTTCTGAGGACGCGCAAAACCGGTTGTGACCAGTCGGCCTGCGCCATCGTGAGCGGCAGTTCAGTAATTGAATGTTGGGCAAAACGCCTGGGCGACTCCCCAGCAAGCAAAGTGTAGGTTGTCTTGGCAAGCGAGTAGATGTCGGCAGCGGGAGTCAGGTGATCTCGTACCGACGGTAGCCCCGAAGTATAGAGTTGACCTGTTTGGACGAGTGGGTTGTGTTCCGGCGCGGAGTAGATATTGGTTCCTACCCGCGTTATCGCGCCGTCGCTGGCGTCGATCCTGGCGACTCCGAAGTCCGCAATCTTGACAGTCTGCTTATCTTCCGTAAGTAACAGGTTCTGCGGTTTGATGTCGCGATGAATTACGCCGCACTTGTGGGCGTGTGCCAGACCCGAACAGACCTGCTCAAGATATGAAACAGCTTTCTGAATATTCAAAGGTCGTCCGCGAGTGAGGGCGGCAAGATCACCACCCGGCAGATATTCAAGGACGATGTAGTGGAAAGTCGTGCCGCCCAGATCGATTGCGGTGCCATGACCTAACCGGTTGATGACATTCGGGTGGCGAACTCGATCAAGTGCAACGGCCTCGTTCTGGAAGTTGGCGACAAGGGTCCGTTCGAGTTCAGCATCCGTCTCTTCTTGCAGGTTTAGATTCAGTGCCTTGATAACGACCGTTCGCGGCGCTCCTTCAACAGCAGCGTTGTCCGTCGCGACGTAGATCTCGGCGTAACTGCCACGGCCAAGACATTCAAGGATGTCGTACCGGCCGTCGAGTCTGCTGTGTTGAAGTTTAAGTTCTGACATAGTCCGCCCCGATTTTGCATCGCTTAGATGCAAAAAAAACAGATCAGCGAACGATCTTTAGGGGGCGTTGGCGTTAGCTGGTGGCTTTGTTAATTCGTCGTAGTGGGCGAGTGCCTTTTGTCGCTCTCGGAAGGTCTTCAAACTGACTGCGGCAATCGCGAGTGTTGCATCCTTCTTCACTGTGGCATTTGCCGGCGATGGATTTTGATCAGACTTTGCGATCGCGGCTTCAAAAGCCTTTGACGCTTCGTCAGGGTTTCCAGTCAGTAAGTTTGCCCGACCGTACAAATAGAGAAATTCAGGGTTGGGGGAGTCGAGGGGACCTTGAACGGATGACTTCAAGAGTTCCTTGCCGACGTCGTTTGCCAGCCAGGCTCGCGGATCCAAGTCCACTTGTCTTCTTGCCCGTTCGAATTGGACAAATGGCTCTTCTACCTGCGGCACGGGAGTCGGAGTAGGAGTAGGTTTCGCTGCTTCAGCAAAAAGAGGGATGCGGTCCTTCAAACGTGCTCCTGCTACGAAAGCGGCAGCCAGGAGAGCGAGAACAACCACTACACCAAAGAGCTTGGCCGTACCATTACTTTTCTGGTGGGCTTGTTCCGGCGCGACGTTTAATCTTTCGACCGGAACGGCGGCGCCGTCAGCAGGTGGACCTGGAAAGGCAATGCGCGACGCCGGCACTAATCCGGGAGGATTTGCAGTAGCCATCATCGTCTGATGGCCATCCTTCTGTGCATACATTGCTTCGCTTTCCGGAGAGATAGTCGGCTCAAGATCTTCAGAGCGTTGGTCGGCAGAAATGTATGGTCCAACCCTGACGACGACTACCGTCAGATTGTCCTCAGCGCCTCGTTCATAACAACGCTCCTTTAGTTCATTACAAACTGCTTCAAGGTCTTCGTGAATAACCAGCAAGCGGCGAATCTCACCGTCAGACACGTGCCGAGTGATCCCGTCGGTGCACAATAGAAACTGAGTACCTTCTTCCACCTCCATCGTCTTCATATCAACTTCGACCACCGGTTCTGCTCCGAGAGCCCTGCTGATCACGTTTTTACTAGGGTGGTTTGCGGCTTGTTCGGGCGTCATTCTCCCGGCGCGTACTTCTTCTTCGACGATTGAGTGATCTTGTGTTTCGCGGTGAAGCTCTCCATCAGGAGTTAGCCGGTAAAGACGTGAGTCGCCAACATGTCCAAACGTGGCGATGTTATCCTTTAGATGTAGTGCGACGACTGTCGTCGCCATCATTGAGAACCGCTGGTGCTCCTGGGCCAATTGATGAATAGACGCGTTGGCTCTTTGGATCGCGAGCTCCATTAAATCTTCGATATCTGCACCTTCAGTTTGGTGCCTGAAAGCCTCATCGAGCACTTCGATAGCTGTTTGCGAAGCAACTTCGCCGGCTTCGGCACCACCTACACCGTCAGCCACTGCAAAAATCGATCGCTGGGCATCCGCCAGGTAAGCGTCTTCATTTAAAGGTCGACGCTCATTCAACCCTCGGTCTGAAAGCGACGAGGACTGGATGGTGAAGGCCTTTGTGTTTTCGGTCATTGCACTGCCTCCAGCTTAAGGGGAGAAGAAGAGCTTTTAACCGCCGGTATTTCGGCGATCACGCGGTCACGAGCATTTCGGTTCGAGAATGCCAACAACATACCTAACATTGCGAAACTAGTAATCAAACTAAATCCGCCGTGACTGACAAAGGGAAGTGTGATTCCTGTCATCGGCAGTGCGCGAAGAATGCCACCAATGTTGACTAAGGCCTGAAAACCTACGAATGCTGTGAGACCAGCCGCGCAAAGTTTGGTAAACATATCACGCGACTCGAGTGAAGTGCGAACTCCAGCGATCACGAAAATGATCACCGCTAGTATCACCATGGCTCCACCCAATAGTCCCGTCTCTTCGGCGATCGCGGCATAAACGTAGTCAGAGTCGGCGATCGGAATCACTTCCGGGAAACCTAACCCAAATCCGCGTCCACTGGTGCGACCCGCGGCAATACCAAACACGGCCTGGGCCGGTTGAAAGGCCAGCTTATCAAACCAAATGTCGATGTTGACTGCTTTCTGCATCGCCGGACTCTGTTCCGCCAGCTCTTTCAGACGTGGATCGCTCTGTAGTGCTTCCTCATAGTCTTTCTTCCACCATGAGACTTCAGGTGAAGGTGGATCGAATCCATCGAGCCAGAGGTGAAATCGTTGTTGAATACGAGAGGGCAGAGCCGCACTTATCGGACGAGCGAGAGTTGGCAGCAGCGGCACTTTCTCCTGGATATCGCGAGGTAAGGCGCCAACTACAAGGATTGAAATGACCACCACGATCGATCCCACGAATAACAGAAGCTGTGGCCAACGGCGGACGGCTACGAGATAAAGTGTTGTGTAAGCACCGCTGAAGATGAGCATCTGTCCAAAGTCTTTCAGCGCGAAGAACGGGACGAATGGCATGGCAGCCATCACTAGTAACGGAATGATGTCCTTTGCCCTTGGGATTCCCCAGTACGTCTCAGCTAAATCTTTATAACGAGCTGTAAGTATTCCAGCGAAGCCAATGAGAAAAGGAATCTTTGACGGCTCCCAGGGCGTCATGTTTCCGAGTGCTTTACCTGCGCTCGAAGTTACGACCGCTCCTGCAAGTGGAACGAGCGTGAAGAGCACGATGATAAAACTGTTACGTTGCAGCCAAAGCAAGAATCCATCGCGTGAACACAACGAATAAGCTATTGCCAGCGCCAGGAATGAAAAGATCGGAATCCATGTGTAGCTTGATGTCAATGCATTCCACAGCGAGTAATTCGAGGGCTTCTGTGGAATCTGACTTACCTGGATTGGTTGCGCCGGAGTTGGGGGTAATCCCATCATCTGCTTCTTGACGGGATCATAGTTTTCCATGATGTAGCGAGTCCGGAGCGCCTGCATTTTTTCCTCGCGAGCGGCAGCCTTGTTTCGCGCGTTGTATTCCGGATCACTGTACAGGCGATATTGGACCAGCATCCCGAACGAGAAGAGCAGAATCGCCGTCGTAAACAATACCCAGTTTCCAATGAAGTGTTTGCTCCGTGAAAGCCAGAGGACAAGAATGATCAGCGGAATAAACATCAACAGGTCGCGAACTCCGCCAATCACAGAGGTCTCATATCCTCTTAAAGCGGCGGCGCGGTGAACGCCTAGATAGCCGACTATTTCAAGGCCGATAATGATGAAGATTATGAGTAGGTGCGATGACGCGCGATTCTTCATTTAACTGTTTTCTTGGCCGGTGTTGCCGGTTTTACGCCGCTGAAATAACCGAGGTCCCGGGCCTTTAGGACGAGTGCGGCAGCAATTGGCGCTGCCGATCTGGAGCCATATCCGCCTCCCTCAACAATCACCGCAATGGCCAACTGAGGTTTTTCCAATGGTGCGATGCACAAAAACCAACCATCAATGCGCGGATGCTCCTCGTCCATCACGACCTCGTCGTATTCACGGATGATGTTGCCCCGATTATCACGTTCAACTTTATGTTGCCGCTTCGGTTCGCCGGTCTTTGGATCATAAACCGGGACAACTTTTTGAGCGGTTCCTGTTTTACCTCCCGTATTTATTCCTGCCGCTTTAACCGGTGCAAAGACTCCGCGGGCTGTTCCGCTTGGACCACCGGTTACCAGTCCCATGATGGAACGTAGCTTTTCGGCTGTCGCCGCAGGCATAACCTGATTGAATACTTGCGGAGGAAGTTTGTATTCAATCTTTGGTTTCATCAGCTTGCCCTCAGTATTTCCGATCGCGGCAGCGGCTAACGACATCTGCAGCGGCGTCATCTGACCGGCGTAGCCCTGGCCATAACCCATGAGAGCAAGGTCGTAGCGAGTCACTTGTTTACCAGTTACTATCGTGGCTTCACGAGGAGCCAGAGCTCGCTTGACGGCGTCGGTGCTCCCATTCCAGATCTCCGGTTGTTTGCGTCCTCGTAGGGCTTCAACCGGCGTGTCATAGGTACCGATTCCCAGTAATTGTGCGGCACGCTTAAGCCGTTCTGGTCCAAGTTTGACGCCCATTTGTGCGAAGTACTGGTTGCACGAAACCTCGTACGCTTGGTCTATGCCGATCCGGCCGTGTACTTCACCCGCACCGCCATCGTCGTAGATAACGTTGGCGCCCGGTGCTGCGTAATAACCACCTCCGCTGCAGGTGAACTCCGTGTCCTGTTCGCCCGCAAGGAAGGCAGCCGTCATGGTTACTGTTTTAAAGGTCGAACCAGGAATGTAGTAAGCTCCAAGCGCTCTACTCACAAGTGGCTTGTCCCTCTCGTTCGACTCCAATCGAATCCATGTCGCCTCGTCAGACACTTCACTCAGGCTGTATGAAGGTTCGCTGTAGAGTGCAAGTACTTCACCCGTTTGAGGATTCAACACTACAACTGCACCGTGTTTTCCTTTTAGCTGGTCCACCGCCGCCTGTTGCAGGTTGCGATCGATCGTGAGTCGAACATCCTGATTTCCTTTAAACTCCTGAGTACGCCGCCGGACCACGTCCCATGCTTCCGGAAGCGCTCCACTTTGGGTTCCGAACAACGCGCGCTCCAGGCCCGGATCTCCGCGGTCAGAGCCAAACAAGTGGGCCATCGCTTTATCCATCGGGTACTCACGCTGAATTTCACCCGTCGAGTCGCGTTTGTAATAAGCGAGAGGTTGGTCCAACCGGCCGCTTCTATCAAGGATCCATCCGCGCAGCGTCGATTCGGACAGCCGGCGCATCCGCAGGTCTTTGTAACTCAGCTGTTGAAACGTCTCGTTATCTTCGGCTGCGTAGCGAGCCCAGTAGATGTGAAATCCAAAAAGTCCAAATGCAAGAAGGATGAACAGCCAACGCAGGGCGCGAAGTCCTCGATTAGTTGAAGCAGAGCCAAGTCGCTTTCTAACTTCTTTTGGTAAGTCAGCTGGTATTGCGGCCGTTGCTGGTGGTCGCTTTCTGCTGCGAAGTAAACTGAGGAACAGCAGTAGGATTATGAAACCAAATCCGGCGACGTAAATGATGGTGAAGAGCGCCGGCATCCTTTCGAGCGCGTCGACGACAGGCGTGGGAGAAGGGGAGGGAGATTGAAACAATAACAGGGCTGTAAGAACAGGGTTCATTTAGTTTCTGTTCGAGCGGATCTCCTTAGTCAAGCCTGTAAGAACTGATTACTCAGACTTTCTGAGTCTTACTTCAACGTCACCGAATCCTACAACGTCCCCATCTTCGATAAGCCGAGACTCGCCATAAGCTATCCGGCGACCGTTGATAAAAGTTCCATTCGTTGAGCCGGTATCAGCCACCAACAGAGTTCCCTCTGATGTCATCAGAAGTGCCGCATGAATCTTGGAAACGCTCGCGTCAATAATACGCAATTCATTGTCGGAGGCTCGACCGACATTAAGTCGTCTCCCGCCCGGCTTAAAGCTTAAAGCCACTTCGCGCGAGCTATTCGCCTGGTTAATCCGGGCTATCACCTGGAGATCGGGCATTGGTGGTGCTGCCGATGGTATTACGATGCCTGCTTTGGCCGCCCGCTTTTCTTCGTCTTGTCGTCGCAGGTCCTCTTCAAACTCGCCAAAGTTAGGATCTACCGAAATACCGGTCGTAAAGATGTCAACCTCAGCCTCCACACTTATCGGTGCAAGCGTCCGGTATCGATGGTCGTTGATGTGGTCAATTGCCGCAGCAAGAACCTCATTCTTTAGATCGTTCAAGATTTCAGGTGGCGCTTCTGAGTGAGTACCCCATTCGACTTTCAGAACCAGGTGATGGGGCGCTATACGACCCTTCGACCCTTCGTCTCGAGCACGCTCGTCTATTAACTTCTTCATGCGCTCGATTAGTTTCGAGGTTGTTAGCCCCGTCTTTGGCTCGACCGTGCGACCGAATTTGCGATCGACAATGTCGCCCATTCCTTCCAGTACGCGTCGCAAGAGGCGCTCGGGTAGAGCTTCCTCCCGGCGTCTTTTCGCTGCCTCGTCTTTTAACTTGCTTGTCGAGTCTTCAGAATCGGTCATGTAGTCTCAATACGAGTTTTGAATTCAGGGGTTCAGCTTCGTTATCTGGTGCTCATGCTAAAAACGCAGTCCGGGTCTCGACTGCGCTGACGGGCAAAACTTGGTGCAACGGCCGTATTCTAGCGTAAAGTTGGCCAGTTGTCCGTTATCAGTTAACAATCGGGAACTATTTGTTATGGTAACTTCGATTGCGAAGTTTATTAGTGAAATTCAATTGCCGGCCAGTTCCGATTTTAGGCAGAAGGGAATGTCTAAGTTATGAGGCATCATCTTGGAGCCATTGTCATATTGATAATGGGATGCGCTGTTCCAGCGGTTTGCCAGACACCCAAACAAAAACTTGCGATTCAGGAAGCCGTACGAAAACTCGATCTGGCCCATGCCGACGCTGTGTTACGCGGTGACCTGGCTGCGGTAGACCGGTTGTGGACAGAAGACTTCAGAGTCAATAATCCATTCAACGAGATTGACAACGCTGCGCGGATTAGGAGCAAGCGCCTTACTTTTTCGTCTTTTGTTCGTGAACCTGAAGAAATTCTTGTCCATGGCAACACAGTGATTGTGATGGGTAGGGAGACTGTAGTGCCCAAGGGCGATTCACCAGACGCCGGTAAGACAATTCACCGTCGTTACACAAACATCTGGATGAAGCGCAGCGGACAGTGGCGTCTAATTGCCAGGCATGCCAGCGTGGTTTGTCAGAGCTGACCACAGATGACTTCAAAACATGAGAATGTCCTCAATGGCACTCGATTACGTCTACGGCAACCTCGTGAGTCGGACAGTGCCGAACTGCTCAGGCTCAATCGGGCCAGCAGTCGACTGCATCGGGGTCTGGTCTCGCCACCCAAAACAGAGGATGAATTCCAGACGTACATGGAATTCTCGCGGCGAGATGACTGCCGAAGTTTTCTAATCTGTTTGGCGGCGGATGGCTCAATTGTCGGCGCGATCACCCTCAGCCAGATCTTTATGAAGGGATTTCGCAGTGCGTACCTCGGCTATTACATTGGAGAACAACATGCGAGTCGCGGATACATGACGGAGGCTCTGCAATTGATACTGAACTATGCTTTTGAGAGGTTAGAATTACATCGAGTCGAAGCAAACATTCAACCCGGAAATGTGGCGTCGATAGCCCTGGTGAGGAGAGCTGGTTTTACTCAGGAAGGTTATTCACGACGATACTTGAAGATCAGCGGTCGTTGGCGAGATCATGAACGTTGGGCACTGCTCGCAGAAGATCGGAAACAAGTGAGACTTCGCCGGGCTGTAACGATTCGCGGCAGCGTCGGGTGAGTAGCCAGTTATCGGCAAGTCATATCAGCTCGAGACACCCGACGCTGCCGCGAATCGGTACTGACCCTGCGCAAAAGGCAACTACCTGATGAAGTCCGTTCATCCACGTAAAGACAGAGTTTACGAAAGAAGAAATATTACTGATGTGTAGAAATATCAAAACCCTGCATAACTTCAAACCGCCGGCCACCGAAGAAGAGATTCGCGCCTCTTCGATCCAGTTTGTCCGAAAACTTAGTGGCTTCACCAGGCCATCCAAAGCCAACGAAGAGGCGTTCAATCTCGCAGTTGATCAGGTTGCAAAGGCTGCCACTCAATTACTGGAAAGTCTTGTGACCACCGCTCCTCCACGCGATCGAGCAGTGGAAGCCGAAAAAGCGCGAGCGAGGTCCGCTGAACGCTTTAACCAACCGAGCATTTGATTCGAGCTGCCATGAAGCGATCAGGAGTTGCCGATCTACCTCTACACGGCGGACGCGTGCCGCAGTGGTTGGCCCAAAGGATGACTGCGCTCGGCACGGCAATTACTGAGACCATCGTTCGCGACTACGGGACATCCGCTTTTCTCTCGCGCTTGAGCGATCCATTCTGGTTCCAGGCTTTTGGAGCTGTAATGGGTATGGATTGGCATTCGTCAGGAATTACAACGTCAGTCATGGGAGCATTGAAACGTGGTCTAACGCCTCGTTCTGAGGAGCTTGGAATCTATATCTGTGGTGGCAGGGGGAAATATTCGCGCAACACTCCAGCGGAGCTGATGGCAATCGCTGAGCGAAAAGGCTTTGACGGTAACAACCTGGTCCGCACCAGCCGCTTGACCGCGCGGGTAGACAATAATGCTGTCGCTGATGGTTTTCAGATTTATCTACATAACTTCATCCTGACGAGAGATGGCGAGTGGTCGGTGGTCCAACAGGGCCTGAACGACGAGACCGGAATGGCGCGTCGATATCATTGGCATTCCGCTTCGGTGAAAGATTTTGTATCTGATCCTCACACTGGAATTGTCGGCGAGAACCAGGGCCAGATTATGAACCTGGTGGATCGACATGCCGCACCGGCCCAGGATGCGATGCTCAGTCTTGTAAGAGAGGGTCCCGAGGAGGCGCTTGATGTTGCCCGTCACCTCGTGATGCCATCACATCACGAGGTGCGGTCGGCGAATATAGATCTGAAACGATTGGGAGCTGTCCTGGCTGTTGCGTACGAACGAGACCTGCGTGATTTTGCGGAGCTGCTCTTAACTGAGAGTCTTGGACCACGAACGCTCCAATCACTTGCGCTCGTTGCAGAAGTTGTTCATGGAACACCTAATCGATTTTCGGATCCGGCGCGATTCTCATTCGCTCACGGCGGAAAAGATCGACATCCGTTTCCCGTGCCTTTGAAGACATACGACGAGTCGATCAGGTTCTTGAAAACAGCGCTCGACTCGTCAAACGTTGAGGGTCGGGAAAAACTGGATGGATTCCGGCGGCTCGATCGCTTCGTCAATGCTGTCGAGGATCGGCTGAAACCTTCGGCCGACTTTGAAAAGATCCTGGAATATGAGCGAAGAATCTCACCATCTTTGAATGGACGTTCGGTCTTCGACGACTTGAGCGACCGTAAGAAAAAAATCGTTCCTCGCCAGCAAAGACTGTTCTGAGAACAACTTCCATCCAGCTCGTGGTTGTGTCTGAATTTCTTCACAACAAATGAAGTTAAATCACAATCTTAGCGCAACGAATCTCCTTTATTTTTGGCATCTGTTTCAGTAGGATTTTGAAGCCCCCACTCAATAAATCACCCGACGCCAAACTTCAGAGACCGACTCTTGGAAGTCGCCTGAATACTGTTTGAAGGAGCTAATCTATGATCACCGGCAAATTCCGTTCTCTGGCTACAGCTTGTTGTGTCTTTGTAGTTCTATCCATGAGTTCCCTGGTTTTCGGGCAAGTGACCTCGCCCCAAACAACTGCTCCACAGGCGACCAGTACGACAGCTCGTTCGGTGCCAAGCGGCGCAAAAATGAAATTCAAAGGGGTCGTAATATCTCGCGACGCTGATACTTTTACGATCAGAGATCGAACAAGAACCGATTACCAGGTTTTACTTACAGATCGCACCAGCATCAAGACCTATGGCGGTTTCTTTAAACGTGGTAAGGATTACGCTGTTACCGACATCCTTCGCGGCTTGATCGTTGAGGTTGAAGGAAAAGGTGACCCGCAAGGCCAGTTAGTCGCAGAGAAGATCAGATTTAACGAGTCCGATATGCGAGCGGCAATCACTACGGATACACGGGTAAATCCGGTGGAGGCGAATCAGCAGAGAATCGCGGGCCAGATTGACGAGTTATACGCAGTTGCAGCCGAAGCTCGCACAGAAGCAGCCAATGCCAATGAGCGCATATCGTCTTTAGACGACTATGACATGCAGGAAAGCGTTTCTGTCACTTTTAGGACCAACAGCGCGGTGCTGTCTCCCGAAGCTAAGCAAACGCTCGATGGGCTCGCCGGAAGAATCACCGGACAGCGAGCGTTTATGATCGAGGTAGCCGGGTTTACCGACTCGACCGGTGGTGATGCCAAGAACTTCAGGCTGAGTCGTGATCGTGCGGATGCTGTAGTTCAATACCTGGCAGTCACTCACAAGATTCCGCTTCGCAGATTTGTGACACCCATGGGTTACGGGAAGACAGAATCTGTGGCGGACAATACGACGGCATCCGGACGGGCACAGAACCGTCGGGTTGAAGTTCGCATGCTGATGAACCGGGGAATGTCTGCGCGTCCAGCAGCGACATCCTCAGCAAAACCATAGTCCAAAGCCGACCTGGCGCCTGTCGTCGTATTCGCCAAATATGCGGCGACGGGCGTCAAATGTCGTTTGGAACAAAACGCTACACGCTTTCGTCTTCCTTACACCCTCTTTCGTGGATAAATTCTGTTGATCACCACTGAAATCGTCCATTTTTAGGGGTTTTGGCGTGGCCCCTAGCTTGCACTAAGAGTGGCCATGACAAATACCGAAGTCTTCCCAGTATGGCCGACAAATGTTGCGGCGAAGTCGACTGCGAAACCGGCGCCACTTTCAGATCATGCGTTAGCGATCGCGGCCGGCCAGGGCGACATGGCAGCCTTCGAACAGCTGTATGAGCGACACAATCGCCGCGTGTATTCATTATGTCTTCGCATGACTCAAAACGCCGCCGAGGCCGAAGATCTTGCGCAGGAAGCTTTCATACAACTCTTCCGCAAGATTGGAAGTTTCAGAGGCGAGTCAGCGTTCACAACCTGGTTACACCGGCTGACGGTGAACCAGTGTTTGATGCACTTTCGAAAGAAGAGCGTCAAACTCGAGCGGACAACTGAAGAAGGTGATACGCCCGTTCAGGTAGTTCGCGGGACCGAGAATCCCAATGCGATGCCGGTGTTGGATCGAATTGCTCTGGACAATGCGCTGAAGCAATTGCCGGCGGGTTATCGAACAGTGTTCGTATTGCACGACGTCGAAGGACACGAACACGAAGAGATTGCCAGGATGCTGAATGTGGCGGTTGGCACTTCGAAATCGCAGTTACATAAAGCGCGGATGAAGTTGCGCAAAATCTTGAAGTCGCAACGCGCCGGGCGACGAAATTAATTTAAACTTGAAATAATCAGTTTGGCCTGCCTTAACCGGCAGGCCTTTTTTATGGTGATCGGGCTTGGTTTGTAGTCTCAAAAATATCCCTTGCATTATGCAACCATTTGGTTGCATAATAAGAAATGGTCACTGATACGGACAAAGTGTTCAAGGCGCTTGCTGATCCAAGTCGCCGGCGTTTGCTCGATCTGCTGCACGCAGAGAACGGTCAAACTCTGGGAGAACTCTGCGCGCACCTCGACATGACCCGACAAGCCGTAACCAAACATCTGGTGCTGCTTGAGGATGCGAATCTGGTTGTGACCGTATGGCGTGGACGCGAAAAGCTCCACTATTTAAACCCAATGCCCATTACCGAGATCTTTGATCGGTGGGTAGGCAAGTACGAGCGCCAACAGGTTCGCGCGCTTGCCGATCTGAAGAAAGCTCTTGAGGAGAATTGAGATGGACAAACCAAAATTCGTTTATGTTAGTTATATCGAATCGACTCCCGAAAAGGTGTGGAATGCGTTAAGTGATCCGGAATTGACTAGACGCTACTGGTTCAACCATGAAAACGTCTCGGATTGGTCGGTTGGATCAAAGTGGCAACATATCTTAAAAGGCGACCAGGATAAGGTGCACATTGTCGGCAAGGTGTTGGAATCTGACCCGCCACACAAACTAGTCGTAAGCTGGGCGCGTCCCGTCGATGAAGCCAACGAGGCGAAACACTCGCGCGTAACCTACCTATTGGAAGCGCTCGAGAAATCGGTGCGGTTAACTGTTACGCACGAAGAGTTCGGTGATGATCAGGAGATGTTGCAAAGTGTTTCGTTCGGGTGGCCCGCGGTGATCTCCGGTCTGAAGACTCTACTCGAAACCGGCCGAGCCCTCCCCGCAAAGATGTAAACCTTGGAGTGCGCCGGTCCGGCGGCGCTTTTCACTCAACTCTACGAAGTCGAGTCTCGTTAAAAACAGGCCCGTCGCCGAGCACAAATTTGCGGCGGGCCTTCTTCTGCAGTTTCAGTTTCCAATAGCGGCGTTCAGGGTAACAAAGCGGCGCCAGGCCGCCGCACTCCAAAAGTCTGGTAATCTTCACGTTGTCTTGTTAATTTACCTCTCCGCGGCCGACCGCGTCATAATCGACGGGCGTTCAAATAAGCACTCAAACATCGCAGGAGAAATAATGGACCAACGAACAGTTACGTTCTATCGCTGGGCAGACATGCCAAAAGAGCAAGTCTCAGACACCCTGGAACGACGCCTGATAACTGGCGATCGCATCATGCTTACACACGTCTATTTGAAAAAGGGTTCTATAGTTCCGCATCACAATCACGAGAATGAACAGGTAACCTATATCCTTGAAGGTGGTCTGCGATTCTGGATAGGAGAGGACGAATCGGAAGTGATAGATGTTATGAAGGGAGACGTTCTGCACATCCCTTCTTTTGTTCATCACAAAGCGCTCGCGCTTGAAGACACCCTTGACGTTGACATTTTCAGTCCGCCACGACAGGACTGGCTCGACAAGACGGACGATTACCTGCGGCAGAAATAACCTGGGCCGATGGATCTCGGACTCAAAAACAAAATTGCCTTAGTTACCGCATCGAGTCGCGGACTTGGTCGTGCCGTGGCCGAAGAACTCGGGGCCGAAGGCGCCTCACTCATCATGTGCGCGCGAGACGCGACTCACCTGGACCAAACAGCTTCTTTCATTCGTGAAACGACTGGAGCAAGAGTCATTTCAGTTGCCGCTGATGTGTCATTACCCGGAGATGTAAGGCGGGTCGTAGATTCCGGAATTAGTGAGTTTGGAAGTATCGATATTCTTGTGACAAATGCGGGTGGACCACCTGCAGGGCGTTTCGAATACTTAAGTCCTGCGGAGTGGGAATCTGCGGTTCGTTTGACTCTTTTCAGCGTCGTTGAACTCGTTCGTGGTGTGTTGCCTTCGATGAAAGCGAGGCACTGGGGCCGGATTCTCAACATTACGTCGATTGCAGTAAAGCAGCCGGTAGATAATCTAATGCTCTCGAACAGTTTGCGGTCGGCCGTAACCGGTTTCGCCCGTACACTTGCTAACGAGGTCGCGGCTGAAGGCATTACGGTTAATAACATCTTGCCCGGTTACACGCGAACAGAGAGAGTTGAAGAGTTGGCCCAGATGATGGCAGAAAAGGACCAGACAAGTCCCGGAGCTTTCAAGGCGAGTTGGGAAAACCAAATTCCGATGAAGAGACTGGGTGAGCCGCGAGAATTTGCTGCTTTAGCCGCTTTCCTTGTTTCAGAACGCGCCAGTTACATCACCGGCACGTCAATTCAGGTGGATGGGGGCTGGATAAGGTCTCTCTTTTAACCCTTTATATATGCTGAAAAGAATTCTACTGCTGTCTGTTTCGGCTGGAGCTGGCCATGTGAGGGCGGCACAGGCACTCGAAAAAGCATTCAAACAATTCAGTTCAGACCTGGGTGTCGAAAGCGAAATTAGACATATCGATACTCTCGATTACACGAATAAGGTGTTCCGGCATCTGTATTCCAAAGCCTATATTGATCTGGTAAACAAACTCCCCGAAGTCCCTGGCTGGATCTATGACAAACTCGATAGACCCTGGAAAAACGAGCGGAGAAGACTAGCGCTCGACAAGTTGAATACGCGTCCTTTTGTAAAACTCCTGCGCGAGTATCATCCAGACATAATTGTCTGCACGCATTTCTTACCGGCGGAAATCGTTTCCTGGTTGAAAGCGAAAGAGCGATTGAATAGTCGCCAGGCAATCGTGGTTACGGATTTTGATGTCCACGCAATGTGGTTGGTCCACCATTACGAGCGGTACTTTGTGGCAGTCGACGAAGCTCGCGTATATCTCGAGGCGCTGGGAATTCCCGCAAACAAGATCACCGTCACCGGCATTCCTATCGACCCGGTCTTCGCTCAGAAAAAGGATCAGAAGGAGATGCGTCTAAAGCACGGGTTGGACCCCGGCCGAACTACGATTCTTCTATCCGCCGGAGGATTCGGAGTTGGATCAGTCGAAGCGGTAATTGATTCTTTGTCGCCGTTGAGCCATCCGGTCCAGGTGGTAGCGATTTGTGGTCGCAACGAGGAGCTTAAGCTGCGTTTGGAAAGATCGGCGAAGTCAAAACGCGATTCAACCGTAGTGTTGAAGCCTGTCGGCTACACTACCGAGATGGATGAATTTATGTCTGCGTCTGACATTGTGATCGGCAAGCCGGGTGGGCTTACTACTTCAGAAGCGCTCGCTAAGGGACTCGCGTTTGTGATCGTGAATCCCATACCCGGTCAGGAGGAACGGAATTCGGACCACCTGCTCGAGGCCGCTGTCGGTATCCGCTGTAATAATTTACCAACGCTTGCTTATAAGTTAGATAAGTTGCTCTCCGATCCAAAGCGATTTTCAGCTATGCGCAGGAACGCCCGGGCAATGGGACGGCCCAACGCGGCGCGAGAAATAGTCGAGACGTTGGAGGGGTTGGCATGAAAACACGCCCGGATCAACTCCTAAAGGTCATCCTGATTTTCACCGCAGTCACAATGCTTGCCGTTTGGTTACCGTTGATTCGAGGGGTGATGGATGGTCCAAGTTACGAATGGGGCAGTTCTTTTCTCGGTAAGGACTTTGGCGGACACGGTGTTGCCGGTGATTACTGGTTCGTAGTAGCCCAGGCGCTCATCGCGCTTGCGATCATTTATTTCGGCTGGCGGGGTGCCCGACAACCGTTTCATTGGTTGTTGCTGCTTTGGCTTGGCTCTTCCCTGGTTAATGCAATCTACAACGCCGTCAAGTTTCCGGATGACTACCGATTTAAAGGCGACACCATGGGATTAGACGTGTCACTCACCTGGATCGCGCCGTTGTTTTGGTTCGTATTGACTCTATTAGCCATTGTTTGGATAGTCAGGGATCTTCGCGAACGCACTACGCAAGTCATGCCGCCGTGGACGGGACGAAACACCATTCTGATGGTCCTCGTCTTCGCCGTCATGCCTGTTCAGTTTTATCTTTTGCGATCAGGCGGACCTGGTGATTTAAAGGACCAGCAAGGTGTTGTATTGACAATAGCGCAGTGGATTCTGCTTAATTTCGCGTTCGCGTCAAAGCGAGTGCAAGAGTGAGGGTTGTGCACAAAAAGTCTATCCTGATCAGTGTCGATAAATGAGTCTCGTACCGGGAACGAAGCGACCGGATGGATACTCAACGCCCCACGCTCAGCAGAATTTAAGCAAGAGATGATTCATCCTATCCCTTCGCTCGTGGTTTCGTACTGTTAAGAAGCAACTAAATGTTCGTACATTGGTCATGAACTATTCGATTCGAAAAGCAGCATTGTCGGATCGTTCTGCGATACAGAATTTGATCGCAGCGTCCGCGCGAGGTCTAAGCCGGGCTCACTATGACGACTCGCAGATTGAAGCTGCGGTCTCTGAGGTGTTCGGAGTGGATACGGATCTGATCGACGATGAAAGTTACTTTGTAGCCGAAACAGACTCCGGCCAATTGGCTGGCTGTGGCGGTTGGAGCCGGAGAAGGAATTTGTACGGCGGTGATCAGTTTGAGAATCGTAATTCCGAAATGTTAGATCCCCGCGTGGAGCCAGCACGGATTCGAGCCTTCTTTGTTCATCCCGACTTCGCTCGTCATGGAATTGGACGAGCAATGCTCGCGCACTGTGAATCGGATGCTGCGGCCCACGGCTTCAGCTCTCTTGAACTGATGTCGACTTTACCAGGCATTGCGCTATACGAGGCGTGTGGATACCGCCAGGCCGAGCCTTTCGAGCTCGAACTCGGACAGGCGATTAAACTACCGCTGGTGAGGATGTACAAAACCCTGGCTATCTAGCGCTATCGTGTAACCATGACGGAAAAGCGAAGTTTGTTGGTCCACTTTTTGGCGGCTCTTGCCTATCGCACTCAGAAAGCATTACGCGGTGCTCCTCCCGGGTTTGGCGATTTTCGCGTGATGAGAGATGTGCGTACTCCAGCTGAACTGGTGAGACATATGACGAGTGTGCTTGGGTATTCGCGCACTTTCTTCATCGGCGGAAACTACTGGCCAGAACCCCTACCAACGTTTGACGATGAGATTCAACGTTTTCATGAAATGTTGGAACTTCTAGCCAGTCACATCAAAAATGGAGATCAACTTCAAGGAGAGATCACCGAAGAGCGTTTGTTGCAAGGTCCATTTTCAGACGCTATGACACACGCCGGTCAACTCGCAATGCTTCGCCGAATGGCTGGAACGCCAGTGCCGCCGGAGAACTTTGTGGTTGCCGAGGTGAATCCTGAGCGGCTTGGATCAGATCAAGCGGAGCCCGCGAGTCCCGACGAACAATGGCCCGAAGCACCACCGAACTGGCCTGCTAATTACTCTCCGAAATAATTAGTGAAGACACGAAAGATTCACAGAGTCATTGGGGTGATCCTTATCCTGCCTTTTTTCGGTTGGGCTCTGACTGGCTTCGTCTTCTTCATAAAACCTGGCTACGTGGGTGCTTATGAGATTCTAAAAGTAAAGACATATAGTCTGGCCAGCTCGCCGACTTTGACTGTCGATCCGGCGTGGAGCGAGTTGAGATATTTAAGAACTGTCCTGGGAGATCACTTGTTGGTCCGAACGCAAGCAGATTGGCAGCAACTCGATCCAGTTACAAAGCAGCCCAGAGCAAAACCGTCTGAAGCCGAAATAAGATTGCTTCTTAAAGACGCCTTTAGTGCGAATCCTAGCCGTTATGGCGAGATTGTTAGTATCTCGGACTCGACTGCTCGAACCAGCACAGGCGTACAAGTAAGTCTTGATTGGACCACCTTAACGCTGCAGCAACAAGGCACCGACACCGCATGGATCGATCTACTCTATAAGATCCATTACTTGCAATGGACAGGATTTAAGAGCGTAGACAAAGCCATTGGTTTTGTTGGTTTGATACTTGTGATGTCCCTGACTGTGTTAGGGGCAGCGCTAGCCTTAAAACGTTAGACGAGAGGAATAACTGATGGATAAGTTTTCGTTTCGCCTGGTTTTGCTGATGCTTGGTTTTCTTAGCGCCTCCGTGGCCGGTGCCGACCGAGTCGTGGCGCAGGAGCAGTTTTCACCGATAACGATATTTATTATTCGTCACGCCGAGAAGGCTGATGAGCCTCGACAGGATCCACCTTTGAGTGAAAAGGGAATCCGCCGAGCTGCAGAACTTACCCGACTCTTGTCGGCTTCCGATATTAAGGCTGTCTATACTTCTCAATTTCAACGCACAAAACTGACTGGCGAGCTGGTGGCAAAACAGTCAGGTGCTACCACCACACCGTTCGTTCTTAAATCTGATCCTGCTAATCCGAGGCGGATCTCCGATGAATCAACTAACGAAAGTGCTGCAAAGCTTCTACAGCATACGGGTCAAAGTGTGCTCCTTGTTGGGCACACTAACTCGATTCCGGATTTGATCAAGGCGCTGGGCGGTGGAACAATCAAAACGATCGATGAGAAGACGTACGACGATTTGTTTATTGTCACAGTCTATGCGAAGGGACAGGCGAAGGTGGCCCATCTAAAGTACGGTGCCGCGGAGTAATCCACCGATGACGACGATTACACAGAGTTTTTCTTAGAAAACTCGAGTGGCGTGCTTTCTCAGAAGAAATCTGCAGAATCAGCGAAAATCTGTGGATGATTGTTCTTGTCAGGTATTGCGGGGACCGGCCCTTTTTTCAGTCAATTTACGCGTTAGCTCTTGTGACACATTGTGCCGGACTCTGTTTTTGACGTCAGTTAGGAGAGCGAATATGAAGTACATCGTTGTAACCCTAGTGCTGGTTTTACATGCGTCCGCTTTTGGTCAACACAGTCACGCGCCGAACGCAGAGACTCAGCCGCCAGTATTGCTAGCGGCAGGGTTGGGTGATGTGAACCACCCGGTATCCACTAACAATCCTGAGGCCCAGAGGTTTTTCAATCAGGGCTTAGCATATGTTTTCGCCTTCAACCATGACGAGGCAGTGCGGTCGTTCAAGCGTTCCGCCGAGCTGGATCCTCAGCTCGCCATGGCCTACTGGGGTGCTGCGCTGGCACAAGGCTCTAATTACAACCTTCAAGTTGAAGGTCCTCAACTCCTGGAAGCATACGCGAATCTCCAGAAGGCAATTGCTCTTGCGCCAAAAGCTTCGGAGAACGAACAAGCCTACATAAATGCGCTGGCCAGGCGATACTCCGCTGATTTGCAAGTCGATCGGCAGAAACTTGCGACCGACTATAAAAATGCGATGGGCGAGTTGGTCCAGAAATATCCTGACGATCTTGATGCGACAACTCTATATGCTGAAAGCATGATGAATCTGCGTCCCTGGAAACTTTGGACACTTGATGGCAAGCCGGCCGAAGGAACTCTCGAAATCGTCTCGGTGCTTGAAGGGGTTTTAAAACGCAACCCGAATCATACCGGCGCAAACCACTATTACATACACGCTGTCGAAGCTTCGCAAAATGCCGAGCGTGCGTTGCCGAGTGCAGCTCGGCTCGGAAAGTTGGCGCCGAAAGCCGGGCACCTGGTCCATATGCCATCGCATATCTACATCCGGACCGGAGATTACATTGAAGCGGCCCAGTCGAACACTGATGCGATTGTTGCGGATCGGGAATACATAGCAAACGGTGGAAACCAGGGTGTTTACACCATGATGTATTACAACCACAACATCCATTTTCTCGCCGCAGCAAATGCGATGAAGGGGCGCTACGAAGATTCAATTAAGGCCGCGCGTGAACTAGAAGCAAGTGTGCTTCCTCATGTGAAGGCGATGCCCATGCTTGAAATGTTCTTGCCCTACTCAACCGTGTCGCTGGTTCGCTTTGGGCGCTGGGACGAGATGCTGAAGGTTGCAAAACCTGATGCGGCCTTGAAAATTACAACCGCATACTGGCACTTCGGTCGGGGTATGGCTTTCGCGGGAATGAAGCAGGCGGCCGATGCCGAAACAGAATACAAGTCACTGCAGTCGGTGATTAATACTATCCCTGCCGATGCTCCCGTGGGCAATAGTCTCGCACATGACGTTCTTAGAGTTGCAGACAATATGCTCGCCGGCAAGATTGCTTTTGTTCGTGGTGACAAGAAGGGGGCGGCGGATCTGTTTAGTAAGGCGGTGATCGCGGAAGATGCAGTCGCGTACAACGAACCAGCTGATTGGGATCTCCCCGTGCGAGAGTTATACGGTGCCGTGTTGCTTTTGAACGGAGAGGCGCCTGCTGCGGAGAGAGTATTTCGCGCTGAGATTGCCAAGCATCCACGCAACGGTCGCGGTCTGTTTGGACTAGCTGAAAGTCTCAGGGCTCAAAATCAGTTGAATTCCAGCCGGCTGGTCCAGGTTGAGTTTGAACGGGCCTGGGCTGCTGCTGACACAAAGCTCACGGTGGCAGGGTTAGCCGGAATTACGACGCCTAACAGCGGAATGTCGAACTCGGAAGCTGTCGTACCCACTTTCGCAACGGTCAGCCTCAAGACAGGAGTTCGATTGCACTATGCGGTGCAGGGAAATGAAACCGGCGAACCGATAATCATGCTACATGGGTACTCTGACTCGTGGTTTTCCTTCAGCCGAATCTTGCCGCTACTCGATCGTAACTATCGAGTTTACGTTCTCGATCAGCGAGGGCACGGGAAGTCTGACCAGCCGGCAACCGGTTATGCCTTGTACGATCTCGCTCGCGATGTGGTCGCTTTTATGGACGCTAAAGGTATTAAGCGCGCGACTATAGTCGGCCACTCAATGGGTAGTTTCGTGGGGCAGCATGTTGCCGCAATGGCTCCTGATCGAGTTCAACGCCTGGTGTTGATGGGTTCGAGCACCACGTTGAGAAACGAGTCAGTAAAGTCGCTTAGGCGCGACTTGAACAGTTTTAAAGAAACAGTTCCCTATAGCTTCATCAAAGACTTTCAAGACAGCACCGTTTTTACTCCGTTGCCGGAAGCGTTCATGGAGCAGGTAATCTCAGAGAGTGGAAAGCTCTCTCTGAGTACCTGGAGGCAATTATTGGAAGGTATGTTAGCTGATGATGCAGTTGTAGAACTCACTAAATTGAAGATGCCGGTACTCGTTTTGTGGGGCGATAAGGATGCGATTTTTCCTGAGGCCGAACAGAAATTACTGGTAACCACACTGGATACAAAGTTTGCACAAGGGTATCGGGATACCGGTCACGCGCCACACTGGGAAAGACCAGCGTCAGTAGTCAAAGATCTCACGGCGTTCATTGACGAGACTGGGCCAGCTACGGCTCGTTCTTAATTTGGATGGCACAAAAAACCTATGAGTGAGGGATAACCGCAGGGAAGGTCGAGTTAGTTTCCAATTTAAGTCTTAGCGGATTATTCGCCTCTCACCGCTGCTGCAGCGGGCCGCGAAAGAGGGAACAGAAGATGTCCGGCAGTAATCACCTTAAGGATGGCCGACGCTTTACTCGCCCATTAAGCGGAGCTTCGCCTTTTCGCAGTGATGAATCTGCCGACACGATCGAGATCGACTTCTCCCGCAATGAAAAGGTTACAGAGCCCCCGCCCGAAGATCTCCATGACGCTAGCGAGCGCGTGGTTCAGACAATGACCTCAACGGTGCGTCCATGGAGTGGTCCAACTCCATCTGAACAAACCTTAACCGAGAGACAATTACACGAACAAAAACAGAAGGTCCTGCGAGTGGTCAAACGGCTCGCCGACGCTGAGGCTCGGGCTGAACTCGTAGTTGAAACTGCTCCGGACGCTTTTGTTGGCGTAGACGTTGATGGACGAATTCTAAATTGGAATGCTCAAGCGACGGCGATTTTTGGGTGGACGAAACGACAAGCCCTCCGAAAGACTCTCTGGGACACGGTCATTCCAGCAGCTTTTTATCCTGACTTGCAACGCTGTCTGCGAACCTTTAGCGAATGCGGCGAAGGGCCTGTAGTCAATCATCGCCTGGAAATGGCTGCGCGGCATCGTGAGGGTCACGAGTTTCCTGTGGAAGTAACTATCAGCGGCCCCATTTGCACTGAAGCTGGCAACTTCTTCGGCGCTTTCTTGCGAGATATCTCGCAGCGAAAAGCTCGTGAAGAAGAGTTGCGGAAAGCAAAAGAATCAGCTGTATCTCAGGCGCGGAGTCTGGAGATTCTTAATGGCATTAGTCGCGAATTAAGCTCGCTGCTGAATCGCGATGAGCTGCTAAAACGGATCGGCGAGTTGCTGTACCAGCTCATCGAGTACGACTCGTTCTCCGTCTTGCTACTTGATTCCGAAGGAAAGAATTTGGAGCCAGTGTTCTCATTTACCGGCATGGACGTAATCACCAAGCCGCCGATCTCGATCGATCGAGGCGTGATTGGTTATGCAGCCCGCACCCGACAGGCAGTTGTCGTAGGCGACGTCACGGTCGACCCCCGCTATATCAAGTTTCACGAGGAGACCCGCTCAGAACTGAGTGTTCCACTTATCGTAAAGGACCAGTTGATTGGTGTGCTCGACATCGAGAACACAACGCCTCACTACTTCACTGAGAATCACGTTCAGGCGATGGTGATCCTGGCGTCTCAATTGGCGATTGCTCTGGATAACGCAATGTTATACGCCCGGGTTAGTGCTCATGAGAGACAGTTGGACCAGGATCTAAGATTTGCACGTCAACTGCAGAAGCGCTTGTTGTCGGATAAATTGATGCCGATGACGAACGCCGTAGTCGCCACATTCTCCAGTCCGGCAAGAATCATCGGCGGCGACATTTATGAGTTCTCCTATTACTCGAAATCATCACTACATGTAGGAATCTTGGGTGACGTGAGCGGCAAAGGAGCGGCCGCCGCCCTCTATGCGGCGCTAACTACTGGCATCTTGCGGCAGTTGATGGAGCACGAGCTCTTTCCCGGAGAAATGTTAAAGCGTTTGAATGATGCCTTAATGGAGCGCCCTTTGGATTCTCACTTTGTAGCTTTGACGTATACAGTGTGGGATAACGAGAATCGAAAGCTGTTTATAGCTAACTCCGGTTTGCCGCGGCCCATTCTTTATCGCAACGGAAAGATGTCGATCATCGAAGTAGTTGGAACACCTCTGGGTCTATTGCCGGGACGTGATTATGATCAACTTCAGATAGACTGTGTACCCGGTGACGTGCTGTTATTCCCGACCGATGGTGTACTCGAGGCATTGAATAAAGAGGGTGATGAGTTTGGCTACGAGGGTGTTGAGAGTTCGCTGGACAGTTGTGAAGAAAATAGTCCAGAGGGAATTAAAGCCGCTCTCTCCGAAGCCCTCTCATTGCATTGCGAAGGCGTAAATCGGCAAGATGACCAAACTCTGATTGTCTTTCAAGTGACATAGCGAATGATCTGGGCGGAGGTTTTAAGTGAGCGAACTACCGATCACTTACCGGGGCACGGTCTATCCATGGCATTGTGATCATATGAATCACATGAACGTCATGTGGTATGTGGGCAAGTTTGATGAAGCGACCTGGAATTTGCTTGCATCGATCGGGCTGACGCCTTCCGTCTTGCGCGACCAGTCGCAGGGAATCGTGGCGGTTCAGCAGAACACCTCTTATAAGCGTGAACTCTCGGCTGGCGACATTGTTGCGGTACGTTCCGGGATTCTGGAGATTCGAGAGCGAGTTGTCCGTTTCTTTCATGAGATGAGTAACGAGGAGACGGGCGAAGTCTGTGCCATCACTGTACTGACGGGAGTTCATATTGACTTGAAGACTCGAAAGGCTTCTCCGTTCCCACCGGAGATTTTGGAGCGTGGCCGACAAATGGTGGTGGCTTATCCTCACGAGCGTTTGGGGCAATAAAGTGATAATTATGAATTGACTGATGGTCAATTAATAATTTGTGTACTTGGTCCATTGAATAAGCAAAACAACCTATGATGACTGCCAACTCTTTTCAGACAGGTGTGAGTCTGTTCAGTGCTCTTATCCTGATTAACACCATACTTGTAATAAACCTGCCCGTTGCTGCGCAGAATCGATCGACATCTCGCGCAAGTCGTTCAGTCGTGCGCGCGTCACATGGAATGGTGGCCAGTAGTCAACCGCTGGCGTCAGCAGTGGGATTGGATGTTCTTAAGAGTGGCGGTAACGCGGTGGATGCGGCTATTGCAATGGCAGCAATGCTCAACGTTACCGAGCCGATGATGACGGGAATTGGGGGAGACATGTTCGCCATGGTCTATTGGGCCAAGACCAGGGAATTAAAAGGCCTGAATGCGAGTGGTCGAGCTCCAGGAGCAATGACCATCGACTATTTTAAACAGAAGAATCTGACTCGAATGCCGCAAGATGGAATGGATACCATCACGGTACCTGGAGCCTTTGATGGTTGGGTCACTCTGCACGAAAAGTACGGAAGAAAGAAGTTCGCCGACTTATTGAGTCCAGCCATTGATTACGCGGAAAACGGTTTTCCCGTAATGGAGAAAACTGCCGAAGACTGGGCCGCGGAAGTCGACAAGCTGAAGCGGAATAGCTCGGCAACTGACAACTATCTCGTGAACGGTCGGCCACCCGTCGCTGGTGAGATTTTTCGGCAGCCCAATCTCGCCCAAACTCTGCGAACACTGGCCTCGGGCGGACGCGATGCGTTCTACAAAGGTCCCGTCGGGAGGGCGATTGCTGATTACTGCAAACAGAATGGCTGTCTGATCACGATGGACGATCTTGCGACGCAGAAGGCTGAATGGGTGCAGCCTATCTCAACCAATTACCGGGGCTACACTGTCTTCGAGATGCCGCCAAACGGGCAGGGAATTACAGCATTGATTGCTCTCAATATACTTGAGGGCCTCGACCTTGCTTCTATGAGTCCCGACCGCTACTACCACGCGCTGATCGAAGCTACAAAACTCGCGTTTGCTGATCGGAATACCTACATCGCTGATCCGGCATTTGCAAAAGTACCAGTGAATGAGTTGCTTTCTAAAGACTATGCAGCCAAACGTCGAGCACTAATAGATCCGGACAAGGCATTGGACAATCCACCTGCCGGAGTCAATCTGGGATCCGATACAACTTACTTCACGGTTGTCGACCATGACGGAAATGCAGTTTCCTTTATCAACAGCCTGTTTGATCTGTTTGGCTCAGGAGTAGTCGCCGGTGATACGGGGATCGTTTTGCAGAATCGCGGCAATGGCTTTTCACTCGACCCAACTCATCTGAATCGACTCGAACCCGGTAAAAGACCATTTCACACTTTAATTCCTGCGATGGTTTTTCGAGACGACAAACTGTTCCTATCCTTCGGCGTGATGGGCGGCGCCATTCAAGCGCAGGGTCATATACAAGTACTCTCAAGTCTCATTGATAGGAAGCTGGGGCTTCAGGAGGCGATCGATGCACCCCGATATCGCTTTACAGAAGGGAAGAGTGTATTGCTCGAGGATGAACTTGGCAGCTCGGTAATCGACAGCCTCATTCGAAAAGGGCTTGTGCGAGGTAAGCCTCCCGGATCCATGCGTTCCTCGATGGGTGGCGGACAGGCAATTATGATCGACCCGCAAAGCGGAACACTAATGGGTGCATCAGACCCTCGGAAAGATGGTCTGGCGCTTGGATATTAGAGATTAAGATTTATGCAATACGCGACGGCGTTGTTACCGGAACTGATTACCGAAGCTCAACAAATTTCATCGCGCACCATGTCAACGTTTGGCTCGTTGAGTTACGAGCAATTGAATTGGAAGCCAGGAGCCGGGCGCTGGAGTGTTGCGCAATGTTTCGATCACCTGGTGGCATCAGGAATTTCCTTCCTTCCGATCATTGAGTCCGTGATCAGCGGACGCAAAGCCAACAGGACGTGGGAGCGTTTGCCTCTCTTGCCGAAGTTATTCGGGAAACTATTAATCAAATCGTTAGAGCCCTCGACAACCAGAAAACTGAAAGCCCCAAAACAGATAGAACCAACCAACAGCACCATTGACCCGGCGATTCTACAGACGTTCGTGCAGCAACAGTCGGAACTTGTCACCAGAATGACTGCTTCCGCGAGTCTCGATTTGGAGAAAATAGTCATTACTTCGCCTGTTGCCAGGGTCGTTACCTATAGCTTGATGGATGCATATCGAATTATT
>DASROI010000029.1:0-4291 GCA_035646955.1 Pyrinomonadaceae bacterium | reverse complement strand
TCCAAAGCATCATCTCGGCTTTTGCGTCGGCAGCGCGCCGCGCTTGCGAAGCCGGCTTTCGTGTAATTGAGATTCACGCTGCTCATGGGTATCTCATCCACGAGTTCCTGTCGCCACTCAGCAATCAAAGAACAGATGCTTATGGTGGATCATTCGAAAACCGTACGCGACTTTTACGCGAGGTTGTTACCGCTGTTCGAGCTTCGTGGCCGGAACGAGCACCGCTGTTCGTGCGTATCTCGGCGACCGATTGGACAGAAGGTGGTTGGGATCTTCAGCAATCAATTGAACTCTCCCGTCAATTAAAAGGACTTGGGGTCGACCTACTCGATTGTTCTTCCGGCGGCAATGTCCAACGCGCAAAGATCCCGTCCGGGCCGGGTTATCAAACGCCGTTTGCGGAACAGATCCGTCGTGAGGCTAACATCCTCACCTGTGCAGTGGGAATGATCACGTCTTCCGTTCAGGCAGAGCACATCATCGTTACTGGACAGGCCGATGCTGTCGCTGTCGCCCGCGAGTTCCTTCGAGATCCGTATTGGCCATTGCGGGCAGCGCGTGAATTGGGACAACAAATTTCGTGGCCCGTCCAATATTTGAGGGCTGCTGCCGAAGGCTCACAGGCACGCGTTCCGGTGGACCTCAAGAGTTTGGAGTCTTGCTTCCAGGAGCAACACGCGATTCCCGAAGAATGATCTTCGGTCAATCATGCTACGTCCCTCTCAAGTCTCATCTGATATCGAACCCTTCGTGAAAAAGTGCCTCACTGCCGACCAGCCAATGGTTCCTAACACCATTGTGGTATTGGTCACTGCTCCAACAGAGGTAACTAAAAAGACTTCGATTGTGGAATGTGCAATCCGACCTGATCTCAGACAATGACATAACCAAGCATCGATGGTTGTAAGAAACTGCGAGTGCTTAGAAGTCGTAACCGCATTACAGCACCGCGCGCAGAGCGACCGGATGCCACAGTCAAGATAGCGATCGTGAGAATAACAGCGGAAAAATTGAGTGTGGCATCCGGTCGCTGCGCTCGCGGTACTGTAATCGAGGCTCCACGCTTTCCCTTACTTCCAAATAGTACGTAGGTGGGCAGCAAGGCGTTCAGCGCCTTGAGCAAATCCATTCCACGGAGTCGGTGTTCGCCAATAACTTCGGAAATCTGCACTCAGAAACTTTGCCTGATTGAGTTCAATACCGGCCGCTTCAACCAGGAGTTTTTCATCAATTTTGGAAATTACTGATTGACGAGTTCTCAAATTCTTTATCACAAAATCATTCTTATCAAGGAGCATCGAGACGGCCTGCATCACAGCATCAGCCCTGGGATTGGAACCTCTCTCAAACGACATCTTATGAATGCGATTCACGTATCTCTGGGCGAACCATTCGGCAAGCCCCTCTTCCAGGATCGTCGGAGAGTCAAACGGGCTCAACAAATGAATCGCTTCATGAGCAAGTTCCAGCGAAGCAAGCCAGGGTTTTGTCCTGGATTCGCGGCTAAGATAAATTCTGGTCATTCGCAAGGGCTGGAAAATGTAAGTTCGCGAAGTGGCACACTCGGTAAGGCGAGGTATGGACAGTTGATATGAGGGATCCCTTGGTCCAAACAGATGTTCAGCTTCCTTAAATATCTTCAACAATTCCTGCATCAATGTTTGTTCATAAGAGCGATCGCCCGACCGTAACAAAAGTTTTGTTTCGGCTTCGATCGCTAATAGATCTTCCATTAACCGGAGAACTCGCATGAAGCAAACTATATAACCAGGTTAAAGATATAGGGAAGGACCCGGTCGAGAAGCCGTGGATTTCCTTAGGAAGGAGGATCTCAATGAATCCGTCAAATGCGCCCGTTGCGATGTTTGCTAAACGATCACTGCAACTGATCCTTGTCTTAGGAGCGGCGGTCTCTTTTATAGAAGTGATGCTGGTCCTGACTGCGGCACAGTTACCTCACACTTCAACTCAAGATCGGAAGTTGAAGAAAAAAGAGTTTGTGGATATGCCCGTTCGTGTGCGTGAAGTGAAGGATCTACAATCGGAGACCTGGCCCAACGATTGGAGATCGAGGTTGAGAATGTCTCGAGTAAGCTTATTTACTTCATGAACGCTGCCCTGATTTTTCCTGATGATCCAGCACCGAACGGGTTATTCAGACTAGTGCGTCGGTACTAGCGGACATCGGCAGGTTTGGTGGAGGAGGTGGCGGCCCTGGGAAAGTTTCAAGTCTTGCCTTCCCGCTGGCTTCTTCTTGCCTGTTATCAATCTCTCGAACAACTAGAAAGGCGAAAATCGACGCAATGATATACAGGGCGCTCGCAACTATAGAAATCATCGTCGCAGTACTTTCCGATACATTCTCGTTGAACGACAAACGCATAGAGATGTTGCCGGCAAACGATGCGAGTAGCCAGAACAACCACCACATAGGAAATAATGCGGGAGGATCAGTCTCAAACAGAAGGGCGTCTTCAGGTAGCCGACTCTTTTGCCATACTTCTTTTACAGCACGATAAGGAACAACCAAATTTGCAAACGGAACGAAGAAGCTGCCTATGGTCCATCCGGCTGAATAGTTGAGGCGACCCCAGGGATCGAATGATCGCAAATTGTTATGGGCTCGATAGAGCCACATTGAGAAAAAGACGACTGTCGTAAGGTAGATAATAAAGTCGAGAACTCCGACCAGAAATATTGATAGCACGATAGCTGCGCCGATCAGATTGTCACCAAGCTCTTGATCATCGCCCAGTGGAGGGAATGCCAATGAAAGCGCCTCAAGCAATAATGATATTCCAGTGGTGACGACGCCCACGATCAGTAAGATCTTTACTATGCGGGCTCGTCCATGCGCCGAAGTAAAAGTCGAAGGATTAGGTGAAGGATTCATTTGTCTGA
The DNA here is from genome assembly GCA_035646955.1 of Pyrinomonadaceae bacterium. Taxonomy (GTDB): domain Bacteria; phylum Acidobacteriota; class Blastocatellia; order Pyrinomonadales; family Pyrinomonadaceae; genus PSRF01. The sequence goes on along the minus strand of DASROI010000029.1, from coordinate 1,390 downwards.
CTGATGGTACTGAACTTTGAGTTACGCGAGCAGCAAGCGTGAGCAGAATATCAAAAGGAGCGCAGGAGCAAAAGCAAATGTCCGATAAGCTTCAGCTTGTCGTTAGAGAAATCTCTGAGACTAACTTTGAAGCAACGTTCTTGGTCCTTATCAGTGACCGCTTTGCCTGTCGCTTTTACCTGGTCTGAAACTTTCTTTGCACCCGTCTCGACCTTGTTTCCAGCATCTTCGGACTTGTCTGCGACTTCGCGACCGAGAGCGATTGGTGCACGCTCGTCGTCCCTGTAAAATGCAGCGGAGGAAAAAATGACAAACCCCATTCTGGTCACTGGCGCGGCGGGCCGGGTTGGTGCTGTAGGGCGCACAATAACCGAACTGCTGTTGAAGCAAGGCAAAACGGTGCGGGCAATGGTCCGCAGTGAAGACAAACGCGCCCAGGCCTTGCGCGACATGGGAGCTGAGGTAGTCGTTGGCGATCTGCTGGATCTCGATTCGATGCATAGGGTGATTGCCGGATGCGAGACGATGTACTTCGGCATGTCGGTTTCGGATGCTTATCTGGCCGCGACGGTCAATGTGGCGGCGGTGGCCAAGTATCATGGCGTGAAGGCGTTCATCAATATGTCGCAGATGACGCTCTCTCAAATGAGCATCACCGAAACCACCGCGAGCCCGCAGCACAAGCTGCAGTGGCTCTCCGAGCAGGCACTGAACTGGTCCGGCCTGCCCGTCGTGCATGTGAGGCCAACAGTGCTTCTTGAAGGCTTCTTCCTGATTCTCACTTCGGATTCGGTCAGAGAATCAAATCAGATCAGGTTACCTTTCGGTGAGGGCAAGACTTCGCCGGTCGCAGTAGAAGACGTTGCACGGGTCATTGCAGCGCTGCTTGTCAATCCGCAGCCGCACATCGGCAAGGTCTATCACCTGACTGGTCCGCAATCCGAGAACATGCACTTTTACGCTCAGGAGTATTCTAAGGCGCTTGGCCGCACCATCACCTATCAGGACATTCCGGTCGAGCTGTGGCGCGAAGGGCTGCTCGCGCAGGGATTGCCGGTTCACCTGGTGAACCACCTCGCGACGATGGCCGAGCTGCACCGTGCGGGACGCTATGACCGGATGTCGGACGACGTGCTCACGCTAACGGGGCGAGGGCCGCTGAGCGTGCAGGAGTTCGTCAGGAAGAATGCGGCGACATTCACCGCGTCGGCAAATGTGGCCTGAGTGTCTGCGGATGCCGTTGCGCCCCCATGGTTGCGCGCAACGGCATCGCACGCGGCGAATAGGAGCAACCAACATGGCAAGTTTGAAGTTTGACAAAGAGATCACTGTTACCACAGTTGAAATCGTCGAATCGATCTCTTCTCTCTTTCCGGCAAGCGGCTATTGG
>DASROI010000028.1:0-3968 GCA_035646955.1 Pyrinomonadaceae bacterium | reverse complement strand
CTCCGGCCGTAAGCATTGCGTTACGCAAGTTGGAGGAAGAGATGGGGACGTCACTCTTCGATCGTTCCGCTCGTACCAACGACCGGCTGACGGCCGCGGGAAAACTTCTGTATTCGTATGCAACCCGCATTCTGGAAATGCGCAAAGCAGCAACAATCTCTGTCAAGGATCTGCTACTTGATCGTGGCGAAACACTCCGCCTCGGAACGCACGAGAGTGTGAGTCTCTATGTTTTCCCTTCGTTACTGAGCCACTTCCACAAAGCGCACACGAATGTGACTACTGAACTGATCTGCGGCCCGTCTGAGTTTGTTCTAACTGCGCTGCGTGCTGGCACTATCGATCTGGCCATAGTCGCAGATGTTCCCGACGATCCTGTTTTTGAACGTCAATTTCTCATGCAGGATGAACTGGTATTGATTACAAATCCCAGGCACCGACTGGCCTCGGCAAAGTCAATCCGGGTACGCGATCTGGCCAACGAATTTCTGCTGCTTCAGGGGATCAAATCAAAACTTCGTGACAGGATTGTGCAAGCGCTGAAGCAGAACGCCACTCCTTTTAGAATCGCGGCGGAGAATGTTGCCATCGAGGGCATCAAAAAGATGGTCGCGGACGATCTGGGAATTGGGTTCGTCCCGCGAATGTGCATACGCAACGAAGTAGCCAGAGGCTGCCTTGCTGCGTTGACGGTTGAGGATATTCGCGATCAGTGGTCTCTTTGGATCGTTCGTCGTAAGAATCAACAGCTCCCTTTTGCGGCACAACACTTTCTCGAGTCGTGTCATGCCATTGGCGAATCTCTTGAACGAGTCATAGTTGAGAGTACAACCGAACAAAATGAGATCGAGAGTCCTACGCAGGCCGATCAACGCAAGCGATTCAGGTTCGAACTTCAGAAACCGATTCACTGCTGAGCGGAACAACATTACTTGACGCGGAAGACTCCGTCACTTGAGTTAACAGTCTGCGGCGGTTCAACTCCGAGATTATTGTGTCTACACTTTGTTCAATTGATTCTCGATCAGTTTCGACCACAATCTCGGGGTCGACTGGTTCTTGATAAGGATCTGACACTCCTGTGAAGCTGTCGATCTCGCCTGCAAGAGCCTTCTTGTAAAGACCTTTCACGTCGCGCTTCACCAGCACGTCGATGGGGCACTGAACGTAAACCTCAATGAACTGAGAACCGTCATTTTCGATAGATTGACGCACCTCGTTACGAATGTCCCTATATGGAGAAATGGCTGCAGTGATAACGGCGATGCCATTGCGCGACAGCAAACGACTGACATAACCGATGCGCCGGATGTTTGTATCGCGATCCTCTTTAGAAAAGCCAAGACCTTTCGATAGGTTCGCACGCACTTCATCTCCATCCAGAATTTCCACGAGCAGTCCCTGATTTCGTAGCTCATTGAAAATTTGCCCGGCGAGTGTGGTCTTGCCGGCTCCGGATAGTCCGGTTAGCCACAAAGTAAATCCTTTTCGTTTTGACATGTTTTTCCTATTTCTCCTAACCGGTAATTGGTTGCTCGGCAGACAAGACGCGATAAGCATCAATCAACACTCGCGCAACTTCTGGACGCGAAAACTCGCCGGGTGGAAGTTCACCGGCGCTTAATAACTCACGCACCCTGGTGCCAGAAAGTGTTACGTGATTGGCCTGGGCATGTGGGCAAGTTTTTGATGAAGCCATTGCCTGGCATAACCGGCAGTAGAAAGTGTGATCAAAGAAAAGCGGTGTGATGCCGAGTTCGTGGGGATCGAATTCGTCGAAGATATGATGAGCATCGTATGTGCCGTAGTAATTACCGACACCTGCATGATCACGTCCAACAATGAAGTGCGAGCAGCCGTAGTTCTTCCGAATGAGTGCATGAAAAACGGCTTCACGTGGTCCCGCATAACGCATTGCAGCGGGCATCAGCGAAAGTATAGTGCGTGATGCCGGGTAATAGTTCGCCAAAATCTTTTCGTAAGACTTGATCCTAACGGCGGCAGGTACATCGTCTGATTTGGTTTCACCAACGAGAGGATGCAGTAAAAGTCCATCAGCCATTTCCAGAGCACACTTTTGGATATATTCGTGCGCTCGATGGACGGGATTCCGAGTTTGAAAGGCAACCACACGACGCCAGCCACGCTCTTCAAATTGAGCTCGGATGTCGGCGGGGTCGTGACGATACTGAGGGAAAGAAAGATCGCGAGGACGGTTTATCAGACTGATGCGACCGCCCAACAACCAATCACCCTGAGAATAAAGGGTCTGTACTCCAGGATGAGCGTGGTCCAATGTTTTATAGACTGCTTCAGCTTCGGTCCGCTTGTCATAGGTGTACTTCTCTGTGAGATGCAACACACCGATGAGCTGATCCTCCTGATAGAGGGCGACGTCTCGGCCTGCCTGAAGTGTGTCAGCTTCAGCAGCGGAGACAGCCAGCGTAATGGGAATGGGCCAGACAACTCCGTTCGCCAGACGCATGGTCGAAATTACTGAGAGATAATCGGCTTCACCCAGGAAACCTTCGATGGGTGAGTAAGCACCCGTGGCAATCATCAACAGATCCGAAGTCTGTCTGCTGTTGAGCAAAAGCCTGTCGAACTTGCCTGCCGCCAAAGCAAGTTGCTTTCGGTCAGTTCCCTTTAATTCACGATTTATAAGACTGTGCCCGTGGGGGCTGATGAGTTTCATATGAGTCCTGTTTTTTCAAAATTTAAACCTGGTTACTGGTGAAGCCCGCACTCAGTCTTCGTCGTTCCTCGCCAGCGCCCTGAACGTTGGTCTTCACCTGGATTTACGTGCGTAGTGCATGGTGCGCACCCGATTGATGGATAACCCTGATCGTGCAGCGGGTTGTAAGGGACCTCGTGTTTGAAGATGTGCTTCCAAACGTCGAGCGACGACCAGCGCACCAGCGGATTGATTTTTATGAGGCCGAACTTTCCATCTGACTCGATCACATGTGCGCCACTACGAGCTGCTGATTGGTCACGCCGGATTGCTGTAATCCACGCACGCAGCTCTGATAGTGTCTGCACCAACGGTTCGACCTTCCGTAATTGACAGCAACGATCAGGTTCGCGCTCCCAGAGTTTAGACCCGAATAGTTGCTCCTGCGTCGCGAGCGACAATTTAGTCGCCCTGCGTTCAAAGGAGATGTCATAACGAATCTCCAACCGCTGGATTAGTGAGTAGGTTTCCGGAAAATGTAAATCCGTGTCGAGATAGAATATCCTTGTTTGCGGACTAATTCGGACCAACATATCAATAAGGACACATCCTTCTGGTCCAAAACCGGTAGCGAGCGCTACTTCAGTACCGAACTCTTCAATGGCCCACGCCAGAGTGTCTTCTGGCGGCGCAGTTTCGAATCGCGCAGCCAGTGTTGCGATTTCGGCATCACTTATTTCCTGGTCCAGACCTTCAGCAGTTGGCATCTTCTTTATCCGTTCTCTTAAGTAGATCCGAAGCCGCGGTCCTTAATGCGGACGCCGGGCAGGCGTGGAACTGAATCTTTTTGCTTGGTTGAGACGAGGTCAGAAGGAAAGCTGGAAAGGACTTAGATTGTCCGAGCTTTAACCCAATCAGGAGGGGAAGGTCAAAGCGACGAGGGTGTCTTTCAAATTCACGCTTGCTGTTTCGCTTGTCCAACATGACTGACTATTTCTTTTCCCCTGAATAGCACCGAATCGTTTGGGAATTCGTTTCGCCCGATACATAAGCGCACTGCTACAACAGCAGCAACAATTGCCAATACAAAGATTCAAGGTTCCGATATCAGTAGTTATAGACAAGGTCTTTTACCTGTAAGTAATCAACATCTGCTTGAAAGCGACTCTAGATCCCGGCTACCGACGGGTCAAGACAATTCCATTTAAACCCCGTTAAGTATTTTTAAGTGATCATCGAAATCAGGTCTTTACCACTCAACCTCTTCTGCCGGCCCGCACGCGTCCTCGCGGGC
>DASROI010000027.1:0-8049 GCA_035646955.1 Pyrinomonadaceae bacterium | reverse complement strand
ATTGATAGTAATGAATTGAGATTTTGATAATTCTGCTGCTAGCACTCGTTACCGGTCTTTTTCCCTGGCAGATTCGACGATGTTGGACACGGTTGGATGAGTTGAGCATTACGGATCAGGTAATCTCAAGAGCGAACAACTCGCAAAAGTTGCTGCTCGACATGGAGACCTCGGCCGCGGGACGAACTAAATCACACCTTAACTTCAGCGAGCATATTCGCGTCGCGGTACAGAACCCAGCGACCGCTCTCCTTGCGCAAAATCGAAAGTGTATTACCAGCCCGTTTAATCTGTCGGCCCCCTCCCGGAGGATTTACAATGACGGTTAACGTGGTCCAAATGTAAGCCCAATCTCCGAGAATTTTCACCTCATTGATTTCACTAGTGCCATCGAATTGATTGGGCACTTCCGCAGCACTGGCAGCAAAATTCTCTTTCCTCATGGGCGCGTGACCCGCCATCAAAAAGAGGACATCGTCAGACATCAAACTAAGCACTTTTTCTTTGTCGCCGGCCCTGGTAGCCGACATCCACGTCGACACCAATTCCCTGATCTCTTGTTCGTCCTTATCCATGTTACTCCCGTTTCGGAAATGCATAGCGCGACACAATAAGAGTAATGTTGTCCGGTCCACCTTTTTCCAAGGCCAGGCCCAGGAGCTCTTCGGCTGTCGCTTTCGCAGAATTATTCTTGTTCAGCACCTGCGCGATGACGCCGCTCTCAACTGTATCAGTCAGACCATCTGTACAAAGCAGTAACTGATCGCCATCGGCCAGTTTCAAGTAATCCACTTCGGGCCGACATTCACTCACCTTGGCGCCCAATGCTTGCTTCAGGACATTTCTCAACTCTTTAACAAGCTGATCATTCTGATTGTGGATGCCAGCATCTATTAACTGCTGCGCTAAGGTATGGTCTCGCGTCAGCTGTCGCATTTGTCCATCGCGGATCAGGTAAACCCTGGAATCACCTACGTGGGTAATAATCAGGTCATCACCCATCGTCAGAGCAGTAGTCAGGGTAGTAGACATTCCCTGCAGGTAAGGGTCCTGGGCGGCTTCGTGAAGCAATGCAGCATGAACCCGGATAAATCGGTCAGCCATCCGCCACATAACTTCATTTATTTCGGGCTTACCAAGTCGTAACATCCAGTCTGGAGTATGTAACACCATACTGAGCAACGACTCGAGCGCTCGTCTGCTCGCAATCTCACCGCAGACTTCGCCTCCTAGTCCATCTGCCACCGCCATTCCATAAAAGACTTCGTCAAAACGACGAGAGACGACGTCGGGAGGCAGGTTACCCATAATGGCTTCCAGCTCTCGTCCGCCGCGAACCACTAAAAAATGATCTTCGTTGTTGGGGCGAACAAGTCCCCGATGAGTCAGGCCAAAAACATCAACTCTCACATTCGAGGAAAGCGCATCTGGAAATTGCTGTCCGAGAAGATCGATGTTAAGCGGCTGAGTTGCCGCTTTCGCATCGTTGAGTTGCCCAGTTTTCAGTTTCGCATTGCTGTTCACGTCGAACCCCCTTGAGGTTAGGTTTTCACTTCGTCGTTATTTGAGCCCAGCCAGTTATAGACCAATCCAGCTAGTGAGCCACCAACGAGTGGCGCTATCCAGAATAGCCATAGTTGGACCAGGGCCCAGCCGCCAACGAATAACGCCTGGCCAGTACTGCGAGCCGGATTAACGGACGTGTTGGTAACTGGAATACTGACAAGGTGAATTAGCGTCAAGGATAGGCCAATGGCGAGCGGGGCCATTCCGGCAGGCGCTTTTGAGTCGGTTGACCCGAGAATGACGATCAGAAACATGAAGGTCATGACTAACTCACTGACCATCGCACTCACCAGCGTGTACTTACCAGGTGAGTGATCGCCGTAGCCATTGGCAGCAAAGCCGGCAGACACATCAAAGCCCGCGTGTCCACTGGCGATCACGTACAAAACCGCGGCAGCAACTACTGCTCCGATCACCTGCGCCACTATGTAAGGAAGTACGAGCGAAGTAGGGATGCGCTTTGCAACGCACAACCCGGCAGTAACTGCAGGATTGAAGTGTCCCCCTGATATGTGACCAACCGCATAGGCCATTGTTACGACGGTTAGTCCAAAAGCGAGCGCAACGCCCAATAGACCAATTCCTACCTCCGGAAAGGCAGCAGCGAGGACGGCACTGCCGCAACCACCCAGAACGAGCCAAAATGTTCCTAGAAACTCAGCGGTAACTTTTTTCGCTAGACTCATTAGTTTGCCTTTCGAGAACGGCTCGGCGATTTCACGAGGACCGTTCTAACTACGCGAATGGTAGAACAAACCGGTACTGAGACCGGACGAATTCGGCAAGGGGCGAGATGTTTGGATTGGTGGCAGTTTAACCTCAAACCCAATTGATTGGAACAGCAAAAATACGGAAAACATTTCGTCTCTGTATAACTCGGCGAAATAACTCGGCGAAATCCCGGCGTTCCTCTGTGGTGAAATTCGGCGAGAACCCTTGATCGACGAAGAGAGACGCAGCAAGACGCAGATTTTTCGCAGAGTTCCGCAAAGATTTGAATCCTGCGAACGATCCAAAAAACCGATGACTTCTCTTGAGAGTTTGTCACGGTCAGGTGGGCGACACTCCAAATCACTGAAAAGTCATTCCACTTGAGGCTGACTTTGGGTACACTGTCGCTACCGCAAGACAGAATCACCCACAGAATAGGACTCGACCAATGGGTCGAATCCAAACGAGGAGAAGCGAAATGAGTCTTATGAAACTACGTCGAACTCAGACCTTGGTGTTCGGACTAATCCTGGCGCTTACAAGCGGAACACTAGTGCCATTGTCCGCCCAAACCAAGAAGAAGAAACGAGCACCGGTTTATCACACAGTTTATGCAAATCAGGTCATGCGAGTCCGGCTCAATGACGAGTTGGATTCAGAGCGCGCTCGCGTTGGCGATAGCTTCACTGCAACCCTCGTCGATCCCGTTTATTCACGTAACGGTGTACTGCTCGCTCCCCAGGGTAGTACGGTTAGAGGCCATGTAACCAATGTCGTTCGCGCACAAAAAGACGGAAAGCCCGCGACGCTCGACGTCTCCTTCGTCTCGCTCCGTTTGCCGAATGGTATCGGTAGAACAATCAGCGGCTCGCTGACAGATTTAGAATCTTCAACCGGCAACAGTAACAATGAAGGAACAGTCACTGCGCACAAGACCAGCAAGCGCAATGTCAAGTTCATCGGGGGCGGCGCAGCAGGCGGCGCGGTAATTGGAGCAATTGCTGGTGGCGGGAAAGGGCTTGCAATCGGTGCTGGTGCAGGAGCATTGGCCGGCCTGATTGGTGGTAAACTCAAGAAGGGTCACGAAGTAAAAGTTAAGTCGGGTACTGAGTTCGGAGTCATTTTGAACCGAAACTTCTCTTTGCCTGCTTACAAACCAACGGCAGCCTAAAATGTTGCCTTAACTTTAACGACTCGCTAAGGAGTAAACATATGTTCAGCTTCCTATGGTGGTTGATTGTAGGTTTGATTGTTGGCGCATTGGCCCGCTTGCTCATGCCAGGCAGGGACGCAATGGGTACCATCGCCACGATGTTGCTTGGTATTGCGGGATCCATAATTGGCGGCCTGATCAGTTGGGCCATCTGGGGCACGGATAACGGCCGCTTTCAACCAGCCGGATTCGTGCTGTCTCTAATCGGCGCGATTGTTCTTCTGTGGATCTATCGAATGGCGAAGAGCCGGAGTGCGGTTTAGCAGCTAAGCAGAAGTAATCTTAAGCGGTGCCCGAACTGCCCGACATCGTCGTTTACATTGAGGCTCTCGAAAAACGAATCCTCGGTGAGACGCTCGAACGAGTGCAGGTAGGATCTCCCTTTCTGTTGCGTACAGCGATACCACCTATATCAAGCGCAGAGCAAAAAAAGGTGGTATCGCTACGCAGGTTAGGAAAACGAATTTGTATCGGATTGGAAGGCGACTTATGGTTAGTGCTACACCTGATGATCGCCGGCCGACTTCATTGGTTTCCCAAAGGCGCAAAAGCTGCAAAACATCGTAGTCAAGCTTCCCTATATTTCTCCAGCGGAATCCTTTTACTCACAGAAGCTGGTACTCAAAAAAGAGCATCATTACACCTGGTCCAGGGTGAAGCGGCTTTAAGACAGCTGGATCCCGGCGGACTGGAAGTACTCGACGCCACCCTTGAAGAGTTTTCTGACCGGCTCCTGCTCGGCAATCACACGCTCAAACGAGTGCTCACCGATCCGAGAATCTTCAGCGGTATCGGAAATGCTTACTCAGACGAAATACTCTTCGAAGCAAAACTCTCGCCCATCCTCCAAACACAAAAAATGACTCCGGCCGAAATCAAAACACTTTTCGATGCTACAAGGAAAAGTTTGAATGAATGGGTTGAGCGACTACGAGCTGAGAGCCGCGAGAAATTTCCGGAAAAGGTTACGGCTTTTCGAGCTGAAATGGCTACTCATGGAAAATTTGGAAAGTCATGTCCTCGCTGTGGAGGTAAGATCGAAAGAATTCGCTATGCGTCGAATGAAACTAACTATTGTCCGACTTGCCAAACCGGCGGGAAGTTATTGGCAGATCGAGCGCTGTCGCGATTGCTGAAAGCTGACTGGCCCAGGACCCAGGAAGAATTTGAAAACCTCACTGCCGGCTCATAGTTAATCGTCGGCGATTGCAACAACTTTGCCGTTTGTGGCCCTCACATAATCAGCCGGAGCTAAAACGATTTGCACGCCACGAATCCCGGCCGAAATCGAAATTTGATCAAATAACTCAATCGTCTCATCGATGTAGACCGGATAATCCTTTTTTCCGGCGAGCGCTGTAACACCACCGCGAATGTATCCTGTCAACGGCAACAATTCTTTCAGGGGGACCAACTGAATCTTGCGATCTCCTGCGTTTGTCGCCAGGGCTTTTAAGTTCAACTCTGCGTTCGCGGGGATGACGGCAAAGCAGAGTCCAAAACGATCACCGCGAGCGAGTAGAGTCTTGAAAACCTGCTCTGCCGGCAGGCCCACCTTTGCAGCGACCGTCTCGGCGCTTAAATCGTCTGGATCAACCTCGTACTCGCGAAGTTCATACTGAATTTTCAGCTGGTCCAGCAGTCGAGCAGCATTTGTTTTATGCGTCACTGAGTGAGATTCCCACTTGCGACCTTACTTCAATCTGCGCGGTCATTCCGCTTAAAGTCGGTTCCGGATCGCGATAGCTCCGGTTCAGGCGACCAAAAAGAAGTTGATGATCTTCCAAACCCAAACGGTGCAACCGCGATCCGGTACGGACCTCAGCGACACTCAAGGAGCGGAGGAAGCAACCAAAGATTGCGTCGTTTCCTGATGCTTATCGTTTGAGTTTCCAGGATGATACAGCCCGTCACTCTGAACGTTAAAAATTCGATTCAAGCGAGCGCGATAGTTTTCGAAAGCAATCTGGGCACCCAGCTCGATTAATTGCTCTTCGGAAAACTCACTTTTCAAGCGCGTATATAGATCGTCGGAGATGGTTGCGGGTGCAGTTACCATCGCGTCAGCGAGTTCAATGATCAGACGTTCCTTTTGATTAAAAACTGAAAAATCATTACCACCAAGCGCGAGTAACTTTTCATCACTGAGACCCGCTTTTCTGCCCACGGCAGAGTTGATGTCAACTCAAAACGGACAACCAATTCGGTTAGCGGTCCGCACCTTGCCAAGTTGAACGTAGCGAAGCGAAACTCTTCTTTTTTTGGCTAGACCCAGTTCCATCCCGATCCCGCCCCAAACGACCCCTGGAACGCGCATCTGCTGTTTCACCGGGGTTAAGTCTTTGCCAAACATTTTACGCATAGTCGTGTAAAACCATCGTAGATGCCATGGCGCCTGTTTCTTTTCTAATCCGGTAATCCTTGTTGCTGTCACTGCCCTTCCCTCGCTGGTTTAGTTATTGCTTTCTGTCTGTCAGGCTCAGGTGTTTTGTAGTCTGTTCAGTGACACTGAAAGGAGAAGAGACAAACTCGTTGGTATTAGCTGCTTTCAATGCCGGTGGTCCACCATCGCCGTCAGCCAAACTCTGTCCTCGTTCCGTTTCTATTACTAACTTCTTCCCCACAACGACGGCGCTTACAATAATTCCCAGCCCAACAAAGACTGGGAGGATTCCCGCGATCCACACGCGATTTAATATCTCGGCCGCCTCCGGAGAAACGTTTCCGATAATGCCTTTCATGAAAATATGCAGAAAGACCATTAACCCGATTCCAACACTACTCGTAATAACCCCCGCCTTAATCTCTGTGAGCCGTTTTACCTCGGGTGTAATACCTCTGATTCTTTCAATCTCTAATTTCCGACGCTCCGCCGAGCCCCCCTGCATGAACATGTCAGCGACCCAGGTATCGGCCCAGTCAAACTTCTTTCCGGCTTCTGGACTCTCAACTGCCTGTCGCACCGCCTGGAGGTTCGCCCCGCACACGGTGCAGAATTTTATGTCGTTGCTCTGATTCGCAGCACATCGCGGACAAAACATAAAAACCTCCTGAATAACATTGCGGGATACCTTCAATTGTAAACACTAGGATCGTGCCGATGGCAAATCCACTCGGGCCATCACTCCAGTGTAGTTGCCGTACAGCGAAGCCGCGCGCTCCAACGCTCTTTGCACCGGTTTACTCATACTCGTCCAGCTATTGACTTCAATTACAGTCTTTTTATTAACGTTTTTCCTTCGCCATTCACCCTTTACCAAACCACGGACCAGAATGACTCCCCTGAAGATGGCGTTTGGCAAGTCCGTTTGCTTCGACGTTGAAGTTACCGCGGCGCTTCGGTCGGTATAACCGACCAGATACTCGTCAAACGCGGGCAACAAAATGACTTCCGGAATTCCATCTGCATGCGTTTCTGCAAGATGATATTTACCCTCGTGTTGGAGCTTTTTTCCCACCATCTCAAGTCCTGTGCGAACATCACTCAACGCGAGGCCTGACCACCAAGAATAGTCATGTATAGTGGCTGGACCATGACCGGTGAAATACGTGAGTGTCAGCTTCGCAAGCGCTTCCTCTCGAGTTATTTCTTTTGATTTAGCTACACGCTCATCCAGTAATGCGTAGGTAAATTGCTTTCCGCGTCTTGGACCACTACAGACCAGTCCATCGAGCTCTGCCTGGAGCAAAATGAAGCTCATTCTAATTGCGTCCCCAGGGTCTATTCGTTGACGTATTAATCTCTCGCGCAACTCTGCCCTGGTTAAATGTTTCTCTCGTTGCAATTCCTTGCTAATAACCTTGTGAGTACGCCGGAAGAATTTTTCATCAAGTTCAAACTTTCTATAGTAGTGACGACAAATAGCGTTTACTCGGGGCGCAGTCAGGTCCAGCAGCCAGCGGATATCGCCAGGGCTTACAAAATGCCATGTCGGTCTCATTACGTGGGTGCGTAAGATTTTGCCTTTGTTGAAAGCGTCATCAATTGTTAAATCGGTTTCGTTATCTGATCGAAGCGCAAGTGCCCATTTTGCGGCATTGTAGTCTTGAGCCTGGACGGCGCCTAAAAAGCTCACGGCATCGGTAGCCCTCTTAAACTTTTGTTCGGCTAAGCGCTGGTTGGTCAGTCGTATTTTGACAAGGTCGTTGCTATGCATGAGAGATCTTAGGGTCAGTTTTTGGAGTGCGCCTACTTCCTTATGTTTCAAGCGTTGTGAAAGTACAGTACCGCGAGCGAAGCGACCGGATGGCGCTTTCAACTTTGGATACTGATTACTGCGTCGCGTGTATCATCCGGTCGCTGCGCTCGCGGTACTCTATGGTAACTCTTGACGTTGGAACAGTACGGCCGGATGGTGCTCTCAACTTTGGATACTGATGAGCGCGTCGCGTGGATCATCCGGTCGCTGCGCTCGCGGTACTCTATAGCAGCTCTTGACGCTGGAACAGTGCGGCCGCTTTCAACTTTGGATACTGATGAGCGCGTCGCGTGTATCATCCGGTCGCTGCGCTCGCGGTACTCTATGGCAGCTCTTGACGTTGGAACAGTACGGCCGGAT
>DASROI010000026.1:0-21280 GCA_035646955.1 Pyrinomonadaceae bacterium | reverse complement strand
ACCAGTTTCAGACTACAATAATCCGGAAAAAAGCTGTAGCACCCTGGATTATAAAACTTGTCACAAGTCAGTAGTTTGTGGTGTTTTCACTGTTGAGAGAGCGGTGATTGATGAACGGACAAGCTAGAGCTTTGATCGAGTCCATGCCTAACGACATCGGGGCTGAGGCGGTTTCTACGCCCAGTTTCGACGAAGCGTTCACACTCCATCACCGCGCGGTTTTTCGGACCGCTAGGGCGGTCGTACGCGACTCTGCCCTGGCCGAAGACGTGACGCAGGAAGTATTTCTACGACTTTATCGCAATCTCAACGCCACGCCCGGCGAAGAACTTTTGAGGGCGTGGCTTCTGCGTGTAACTCTGAACGTGGCGCGAAACACCTTGCGGGGGCAAAGCCGCTCGATGATTCGCGACAACGAATATCAGAAGAGTTCCACGGAGGATGGCTCACTGACGGGAGCACCGGAAGAGGATTACGAACGCCGGGTGGCGATCGAAGAAGCTCGCCGGGCCCTCGAAAAGATTAAAGAGCCGATGAGAAGTTGCCTGCTGTTGAAACAACAGGGGCTTTCGTATCGCGAGATAGCCACAAGTCTCCAAATCAAAGAGACGAATGTGGGCAGTTTGGTAGCTCGCGGCCGAAAAGAGTTTGCGAGGGTCTACGGTAAGATCGGAGGCAAACGTGAATAGGTGTTTGGACGAGGCAACGCTGCAAAGCTATTTCGATGGTGAGCTTTCCCCATCAATGATGGAGAGAGCAACATCGCATTTAGCCATGTGCACTAACTGTGAAGAGGCCGCTCGGGAGATCGAGCAGGAGTTGATGCTTCTTACTTCCGCTCTGGAACCAGAGTTCGAAAGTGCGGTGCCAACGGAACGCTTGCAACAGCGCATCAATGCGGCGATGTTGGATCTGCGAGTTGCCAGGGCTGCAGAGATTAAGCCATCAACTGGATTCTTTGGATCCCTTTCCGCTCTCTTCAGCTTTAGTTCGGCCCGGTCACTCGGTTATGCAAGTTTGGTAATTCTGCTCGCGCTCGCTGCCATTCTCGGTTTTGTGAAGATGCGGATGAGCAGGGTTGAGAATCAAAATCTTCAAGCTAAGAATACTGTTCAGAACGATAAACAACCGACGCCAGAACCAGTTGCTACTGTTACCGAGAAGTCTCCAATAAAGGCTGGCAGCCCGATAATCGTCGAGAAACCGTCGCCGATAGTAAAACGGTCCGGTACCAGGCACGTTGAAAGAGTTGCACCGGCTGAAGCGAAGGTAAAACTAATCCCGGGTGAACGTTCGTATCTTCAAACTATTGCCAAATTGGATACCGCTATTAATTCAGACAAAAATGCCATGCGTCCGGCACTTCAGGTGGAGTACGAACGTAATCTCGCGGTTGTTGATCGCGCGATTGCAGCTACTCGTAGTGCGGCTAAGAGTAATCCGAATGATCCAGACGCGGCCGATTTCATGTTCGCTGCTTATCAAAGCAAAGTGGACCTCCTGAATACTATTGCCGACGCGCGTCTGGGAGGCCGCTCACACTGAAAGGTCCGGGTCTAAGTTGATAATGAAGTTGTTCGCAGGTTGCGTAGTACTCGGCCTAATCCTCTCCCTTCCAGGTTCGGCCCCCGCCAAAATCAAAAACAAAGATCTCAATGTCGCTGAGAAGGTCGAGCGGTCAACTACCGTTAGTCCACAGGTCACTCTGACACTTTGTGTTCAGTCGGGAACAATAAGTGTTCGCGGATGGGACAAAAATGAGGTGCGAGTCACCTCTAACGATGCCGATGACATTCAATTTCGGCGGATTGACAAGTCCAAGGATCCTTCTTCACCAGCCAAGCGCATAGATGTGATGGTGCTCGACGAGGCTAAGGCGAAGAATCGTTTAGACTGTCAGGCTTTGGCGGACGTGAATATGGACGTGCCGGCAAACGCTACTGTCCAAGTACAGACGCGCGACGGCGACATTAGAATTGTGGGTGTTGCCGCGGCCTATGCAGGTTCTCAGAACGGCGATATCACGATTGAGCGAGCTTCAAAACTAGTCGAAGCGGGAAGCGTTGGCGGCAGTATCTCTCTACGCGACTCTACGGGTCGAGTGACACTGAACTCTGCTGGAGGCGGCGTGGCGATGGTGAACGTTCGTTCCTCAAACTCGGAAGATACTATTGATGTCGGGACTGTTAGTGGCGATATTCAATTAGATCGAGTCAGCAATTCGAAGATCAATATGAAGACCGTCAATGGCAATATCACCATGACGGGTCCTCTTGCACATGCTGGGTCTTACGCGTTTACGTTGATGGGCGGCGACTTGACACTAAAAATGCCACATGACGCTTCGTTTACATTGAACGCGAAGGTTTCCGAACGACGAAGTATCGTCTCAGATTTTGCATTGAAATATCTGAGCGAGAATCCACAGTCTCCTCCGAATCCTGCTCCTAAAGAATTGCCTGCTCCAAAGGCCGGTCCGAGCACACCTGCACCAAAAGTCGAACCACCAGCCAAGCACACACCTGTACCTAAGGTCGAGCCACCCGCCAAGGATGTGACAGTGATCACACCGGTGATTGTAGCGAAGCCGGTTATTTCGAGTCCTTACATCCTGCGAAGATTCAATGCCATCTGCGGCACAGGAGACGCGACAATCTCAGTCTCTTCTTTCGGAGGCAGCCTGCTTCTCAAAAAGTTATAAGCCCAGACGCAAAATCGGTACAAAATTGCGCCGAGTCCCCGATTTCTTGTGAGAAAAAGCACTGGACTTTAGCTTTTGAGCAAGAATCGGTGTAAACCGCAAAATCTGCGGATTGCAGGGCGAGTTCGTGAAGCCCGTCCGAACCTTTGAATGAAAGTTTGTTGTCACAATGGGAAACGGGTCGGTGTTCTGATAATAGAGCAACGCAGAAGGGCCGAGGGCGGTTGGAACTAAGAAATTCAGGCTGGCCACTCTCGGCCCGTAAACCAAAAAAAGCAAACTACTTCAGCGGATGGGCAGCATGACAGCAACGAATCAAGACAAAAAATCGTATCGCGTTATCATTTTCGCACTGCTTGCGCTGGTAGCCTTATCCTCGGCGATGAAGGACCTTAATCAACTAAGGACTTTTACGCTCGAAACAGTTGATCTAATTGCACAATATTCGGAAGTTGTTGCCCCCACCGTTATGGCGAATGCCGCGCCGCTCCCAGTAGTACACACGGAATCAATTGTCGCACAGAGAGGGGCCGATGAGTTTAGGTGGACCGGATCAATCAGTCAGGACGGTGCCGTCGAAATTAAAGGCGTCAACGGCGAGATAATAGCCGAACGGTCAAGCGGCAATCAGATTGAGGTGCAGGCTTCGAAACGATCCAGGCGAAGTGATGTTAACTCGGTTCAAGTGAAGGTCGTTGAACACGCGGGGGGCGTGACGATCTGTGCGATTTATCCGAGCGACGATCCTTCGCGGCCCAATTCCTGCGAACCTGGTGACGGTAAGGGCCGCAACTCGGTCAGAAACAACGACGTCACTGTCGACTTCACAGTACGTGTTCCTAATCATGTAGCGTTGATTGCACGCACTGTTAATGGCGAAATCAACGCAAACTCCTTAACGGGAAATATTACCGCCCATACAGTCAACGGAAGTATCAGACTATCAACCAGCGGTTACGCCGAAGCTAGTTCGGTTAATGGTGGTATCAGTGCTCAAATGGGAGATACTAACTGGCCCAGCCGGCTTAAGTTTTCAACTGTAAATGGCGCTATTGACCTCGATCTACCCTCCAACATAAGCACCGAGATAGAAGCACAAACTACAAACGGATCAATTCACTCCGATTTTCCACTTACGGTCAGTAGCCTTGATGGTCCAAAAAGGATTAAAGGCAAGATAGGATCAGGCGGACGAGAGCTTGTTCTACAAACCCTGAACGGAAGTATCAGTCTGCGTGCGGCAGGTTAACGACAATATTTACTGGCGAGATAAAGAGAGAGCAAATCATGTTGAGCAAAACCTTAATAGGTACATTTCTGTTGTTCGTTGCGTTATCGATCAACGGAACAGAGCCGGCTGCCGCAAGCAGTCTGGGAATGCAGGAGACGCGCCCGGTTCCAGCTGAACCAAGAGGCATCGTGACATCAGCGGTGCCTGGTGAGTCTGGCGAAGAGGTTCGTGAGGAATTTCATCAAACCTATCCCCTTTCAGCGACTGGTCGCATCAGTCTTGAAAACATTAACGGTGGGGTTCAGATCAAAGTTTGGGATCGAGCGGCGGTCCAAGTCGACGCCGTCAAAAAAGCCTATCGTAAGGAACGCGTTGCTGAAGCAAAAATAGTAGTCAATTCAACGGAAGAAAATTTAAGAATCAAAACTGACTATCCTGATTGGAACCAGACATTCAGAAATGATGATCGACGTTACGACAACCCGGCAACAGTCGAGTATGTTCTGACGATACCTAAGAGAGCTTCGCTTGAATCGATTGAACTCGTTAATGGCTCACTGGACATCGACTCTGTTGAAGGCAGTGTGAAGGCCTCTTCAATCAATGGTCGAGTTAAAGCTCGCGGTCTACTTGGGGAGGCCAGGCTGTCGACTATTAACGGTTCATTGGAAGCTAGTTTTAACCAGCTAAATGAATCCGCAACCGTTGACCTGGGTTCTGTTAATGGGGACGTAACGATAATCATTCCCTCAAATGCAAATGCGAGTATACGCGCCGGAACGGTTCATGGTGGCATCTCTAACGACTTCGGACTACCAGTCACGCACGGCGAATACGTTGGCCATAATCTTGAAGGACAAATTGGTAGCGGCACCACGAAGATCAAGCTTGGTAATGTCAATGGCCGCATTCGTATAAGTCATGCGACCGATGGTTTGGCGCTGAGTCCGATTACTTCAATCCAGATCGAAAAGGAAAAGATCAAGGATGAAGCTAAGGAAGCTATGAGCGCCGACATCAACCGCCAAATCGAACAGGCAAATGAGATGGCTGCGGAGCAGGTTGCCCGATCGGTTGACTCGGCTCGGATTGCACGAGAAGCACAGCGCCAGGTAGACGAAGCACTGCGAAATGCACAGCGCGAGATCCAACAAGCTCAGCGTGAGATCCAACGCGAACAACGACAGCAGATTCGAGATCAGGTGCGGGTCGAGGTAAACCGGAGCCGTGGAGTCGGAGCTGGAGTTGGTGTGGGTGTCAACTCAGGGCGCTATGCCAACAAGGTGAGTTCCCAGGAGTCTAAGAGTTTTTCAGTCAATGGGACTCCGCGGGTCAATGTTGTTACTTTTGATGGACCAATCACCATTCATGGTTGGGACAAGGCCGAGGTCTCGTACGTTGTTACCAAAAGAGCCGACGACGATGAGTCTCTAAAAATGATCAATGTTGACAGTCAACAAAACGGCGAGACCATCTCCATAATTGCTAAAAGTGACGACGACTGGAGTGGTAGTACACAGATAGAAGTAAATGTCCCTCGTAACAGTTCACTGCACGTGTCGTCCGGCGATGGCGAACTGAAACTCGATAAGGTTAGCGGTGACATTACGCTGCGAACTGGCGATGGTTCGATTGATGTGTCAGATGGTGGCGGTCAACTCCAGCTTAATACTGGAGATGGACAAATCCAGGTATCTCGATTTGATGGACAAGTGGATGTACGCACTGGTGATGGACCAATTAATCTGGACGGTAGTTTTAGTTCTGTTGCGGCACGGACCGGTGACGGTTCGATAAGTTTGACAGTTCCGAATGGTTCCAACTTCACCATAGAAACCAATGTGGACAATGAAGTTTCGAACGAGGGACTTAATATTACCGAAGCAATTGCACCTTCCCCCCGATTCAAGCGTTGGAGCGTCGGTAACGGCGGCAAAGTCTTTACTCTCAAAACGGGCGACGGAAGAATTCTTCTGCGCTCACGCTGACGAATTGTCATTTACCGGGAAGATTTCTCGAACCCTCGACGTCCAACAAGCGGGAATCTTCCCCCCAGTTTTAGAAACAAACAAAACCAAACTGTTTTCGACTATCTCCGAACGAACGTCTTAATGCGATCGGCGTTACTAAGCTTCATACTGTTTCTTTTGTGTTGCTCAATCGTGAGCGGCCAAAGCCTTGCCTTAGAACCAAAGCCTTCACCTGTTGCCCTCAAAGGAAGCGCTGCGACTCCTGGTTCCGCTTCAATAGAGCCCAAGATCGGAAAGGCAGCCGCTCTCTTGCTCCCGCCGGAAAAAAAGAATCCGGTTAAGCTACCTCTGTTCGCCAGCCCTCCGGTCATTGACGGCAAACTTGATGACCAGGTTTGGAGTTCAGCCGTAGTTCTCAAAGATTTTTACCAGGTGCAGCCGGGCGACAACCTTATTCCGCAAAATCGAACTGAAGTAATGCTCGGCTACGACTCGCGCTTTATCTACGTTGCGTTTCACTGTTATGACGAGCCCGATAAAGTCAGAGCCTCCGTGGCAAAACGAGACGATATTTTCAACGACGATTACGTCGGCATCTTGTTTGACACATTCAACGATCAACGGAGAGCTTACGAATTTGACTTCAATCCGCTTGGCGTTCAGGCCGACGGAATTTGGACCGAAGGAGTCAGTGAAGACTTCAGTCTCGACATTGTTTTCGACTCCAAAGGGATGGTGACGACCGATGGATACACTGTCGAGGCTGCTATTCCGTTCAAGTCGTTGCGCTACCTGGCTGGAAAAGACAAATTGTGGGGAATCCATTTCTGGCGTCGAACAAAACGACTGAACAATTCGCTCGACATGTGGATTCCCCTTGATAAAGACAAGAACAGCTGGCTCGCCCAAGCCGGACATCTCACCGGGCTCGACGGGGTCTCGACTGAACGAACCTTGGATTTGATTCCGAGCCTCACCGTTTCGCAGACAGGTAAGCGCAAACCCACATTACCCGTTGGCACCGCTTTTGATCCGGGTAAGTTTGTGAATGAACCCGTCGAATTAGATCCGGGCCTGACAGGTAAGTTTACATTGACCCCAACGGTAACTCTGGACTTCGCCCTAAATCCTGACTTTGCCCAGGTCGAGTCTGATCAATTAGTGGTCACTGCCAATCAGAGATTCCCGATCTTTTTTGAAGAGAAGCGGCCGTTTTTCCTCGAAGGCATCGACATCTTCAACACACAGATTGCTGCGGTCCATACCCGAACGATTGTTGATCCCGACTTTGCGGTGAAGCTCAGTGGAAAGATCGATCGAAACTCGTTTGGCTTGCTGGTAGCTTCAGATAATGCTCCAGGTAATTTTACTGAAGACGAGCGTTTATCAGCCGACAATCGGTTTGTTGATAAGAATGCGAACGTAGGAATCCTGCGTCTCAAGCGAGATATCGGCTCGGAGGATTCATTCATCGGATTCCTTGGGACCTATCGCCGGTTCGTCGATGTTTATAACGAATTAGGTGGCTTCGACGGCCGCTTTCGAATCAATAAGCAAACGACCTTCAGCTGGCAGGCGTTGGCGACTCGTACCCGCGATATCTTGTTCTTTCCAGAAGAAGGTGTTTTCAAAGACAGTAAACAGAACGGGTTTATATACGCCGTTGATTACAACCAGAGTGGACGCCATTTTGGGCACGAGTTTTCGATGGTTGGGCGCACGCGATACTACCGTGCAGACGTTGGGTTCAATCGTCGAATTAACACAAACAATCCGAACTGGTTTATCCGCTACAACTCTGAACCAAAGCCAAAAGCAAAGTTGATTTCGTGGCGGGTCTATACAGATTTCAATGCTAACTTCGACTGGCAAGGGAATTCGCAGAATTTTAACAACGAGAGTCAGATCCAGTTCCAACTTCGAAAGCAAACATATTTCGGTGCGGGTACGGACGTTGGTTACGATCGCATTTTCGAGAGTGAGTTTGGTCCTGCCAGAAAACCGGACTCAAATTGTGCTATTGAAAACAAGTGTACCTTCGCAGGCCAGGACAACGAACGTTCAAGTCCAACCAAAGCGATCTATTTCTTTGGCGGATCCAACCCGAGCAAGAAATACAACTTCAATTTTTTTACAATTCGCGGATGGGGCAACATGGACTTTGATTTTGGCGCCTTGCCAAAGTATCCGCGCGTCAGCCCGACAGCTTTGTCGGCGGCGGCAGCACGCGACTCCGGAGTTTGTAACACCGTGGCTTTGCCCGCAGTATGTCTTGCTCCCCAGGATCCTGGCCCAGGTGACTTCTTCCACTTTGACGCTGGGTTAACTTATCAGCCTACCAACGCAATCAATGCGCGTTT
The DNA here is from genome assembly GCA_035646955.1 of Pyrinomonadaceae bacterium. Taxonomy (GTDB): domain Bacteria; phylum Acidobacteriota; class Blastocatellia; order Pyrinomonadales; family Pyrinomonadaceae; genus PSRF01. Next base: position 13,018 of record DASROI010000026.1, on the reverse strand, counting down.
GAGCTACACCAAAGAAAGGCTCACCAGATACGACACTGGCCGGCTTGCATTTGACGAGAACATCGTCTCACTTCGAACAACCTATCAGTTCACCCGTTTTATCTTTGCGCGAGGTCGGGTGGATTACGATACGTTGGCTTCCAACGTTAAAGGTCAATTCCTGTTGGGTTGGACACCAAATCCGGGTACAGCTTTTTATGTTGGCTACAACGACGATCTAAATCGAAACGGTTATAGCCCGTTTTCAGGTCAACTCGAACCCGGATTTCGCCGTAATGGTCGCACCTTCTTTATTAAACTCTCATACCTGTTCCGCCGCAGCTTCTGAGGCAAGTCCCACCATCGTAACTTACACCGAGGCAAGCGAGCGGTTGCGACACTAAATGCTTACGCTATGAAAGAGGGTTGCTTGGTTGAGTGTGGCGTCCAGTCGCTGTGCTCGGTTTACGGTACTCGTTTCGCCTTGTTTTTATTCAGACCACTCCCCAACTGACTCTGGTGTCAACCCGTGTTAAACTAGCCCGACCAGTCTTGTCCGCTCCCCGGTTTACTTGCTATTAAATCGATTTGACTAGGAAGAGCTTGATCTTGGTTTGAATTTAGGATGTTGGATCCGGTGCCATCGATGAGACACGCCTCCAAGGCGCTAAGTATTGGGTTACCGCTAGCAATACTGGCGGTTATTTTTTTAACTTCGTGCAAAAGCGATTACCAGGCGTCTGCGCGCCAGAATCGTCCCGGCACGGCGAATACGAGTCGTCAGGTCAAAACAGTCGCGGTCGCTGAAACACCTTTTGGCGAGACAGTCACCGCCAACGGAACTCTCGCCGCTTTCGACCAGACAACCGTAAGCGTAAAGGTGCCAGGCCGGCTCCGGGTTATTTCGATCGATCTCGGTTCCGTAGTCGCCAAGGGACAGGTTATCGCACAGCTTGAACCTGAGGATTACAGGTTGAGAGCGCAACAGGCCGAAGCTTCGTTGGCCCAGGCACGAGCTCGCCTTGGTCTGGCACCGGATGGCACTGACGACAGAGTTGATCCTGAACAGACAGCAACTGTTCGCCAGGCGCGCGCCGTACTTGATGAGGCTCGCAATACTCGAGACCGAGCTGCCCGACTGGTCGAACAAGGTGTGATCGCAAAGGCTGAATTCGACACTGCGAACGCCGGCTTTAAGGTTGCGGAGGGACGTTATCAAGATGCATACGAAGAGATTCGTAACAGGCAGGGAATTCTTGCGCAACGGCGTTCGGAGCTGGCTCTGGCTCGTCAGCAACTAAAGGATACGGCGGTAGTTGCGCCGATGGACGGCATCGTGCAAGAGAAACGGGCCAGCGTCGGCGAATACATGGCAGCGGGCACTCCACTTGTTAACATCGTGAAAATGGATCCACTCCGCTTGCGTGCTGAAATTCCCGAGCGTGAATCAAAGAATGTACACAGTGGTCAAAGTGTGAGAGTGACTGTTGAAGGCGACTCGAACGTCTATCTGGGCCAAATTATGCGGTTGAGTCCGGTGATTACAGAACAAAACCGAATCCTGATGGTTGAAGCTGACGTTCGTAACAATGGTAAGCTGCGCCCCGGTTCGTTTGCGCGTGCTGAAATTGTCACAAACGATTCCAAAATGGCCGTGACAGTTCCTAACAATGCAATTGTTAATTTTGCCGGCATCGAAAAGGTCATCGTCGTGCAGAACGGCAAGGCTTTGGAAAAGCCGATTACAACAGGTCGACGAAGTCCTGAAGTGACTGAGATTGTGGCAGGCGTAAGCGTCGGCGAAAAAGTGATAGTTGATCCGGGTAACTTGCAAACAGGTCAACCAGTCGAAATTGTTGATTAAATAATTTGTGTAGCCGTCGTAAATTTTTATGTGGCAACTCAGGCGGTTGCTCATAAATCAGAGTTAAGGCGCACTTCTTATTAATTGCCCCATTTCGGTTTTCATAAATGCAAAAACTGGCTGAAATTTGTATCCGCCGTCCGGTTTTCGCGACGATGATCGTGCTCTCGCTGGTCGTCGTTGGAACAGCCGGGTTTTTCAAGTTGGGTGTCGATCGTTTTCCGTCGGTCGATTTGCCTACAGTCAGCGTTCGCACGAGCCTGCCCGGTGCTGCTCCTGAAGAAGTTGAATCCTTAGTCACACAGCAGATTGAAGAAGTCGTAAATACAGTTGATGGTATTAGCGAGCTACGATCTGTTTCGGGACAGGGAACTTCAATAGTTATCGCGACCTTCAGACTCGATCGTAATCTTGAGTCTGCTACGCAGGACGTCAGAGATCGCGTAAACACTCTTGGCCGGGATCTTCCAGAAGACGCAACACCTCCGATCATTCAAAAGTTTGATAACGACAGCACACCGGTGCTGACGATCGCTCTTTCTGCGGATCGGTCTTTACGGGAACTGACGGAACTGGCTGACAAGACGGTTCGTGTTCAATTAGAACGCGTTGGTGGTGTCGGTGAGGTCCAGGTCGTCGGTGGTCTCGATCGTGCAATCAATGTTTGGATTGATGCGGATCGACTTGCCGCTTACCAGATTTCAATATCGACAGTTCGTGATGCTCTGGCTCGCCAAAATGCCGACGTGCCGGGTGGGAATGTTACCACCGGTAAAGAGGAGCTGACGCTACGCACTCTCGGCAGATTCACCGATCCACGCCAGTTCGAGGACCTCGTAATAGCGAATGTAAATGGTGCTCCCATCCGACTTCGCGATATAGGCCGCGTTGAGGATGGAACAAAAGAGCAGCGCTCATTGGCTCGTCTCAATGGGACCCCAACTGTAACGCTTGATATCAGGCGCCAGTCCGGTGCTAACACGGTAGAAGTGATCAAAGGTATTAAGGACGCACTTCCTCGAGTCAGCGCCCAACTACCTCAGGATGTAAAACTCGAAGTCATTCGTGATCAATCGAGATACATTGAAGCTGCACTTCACGAGATCCAAACTCACCTCGTTCTGGGAAGTATTCTCGCCAGCCTGGTCGTCCTTCTGTTCATGCGCTCGTGGCGGTCAACTTTGATTGCCGCAGTAGCCATACCATGTTCGGTTATCTCAACTTTTGGAATGATGAAGGCGCTGAACTTCACTCTGAACAGCGTCACTATGTTGGCTTTGGTGCTGATGGTAGGCGTCGTTATCGACGATGCGATCGTTGTCCTTGAAAATATCTTTCGTTTCATAGAAGAAAAACGGATCGAACCAAAGGAAGCTGCGCGAGAAGCCACGAAAGACATTGGACTCGCAGTTTTGGCTACAACTCTGTCTCTGGTAGTCATATTCCTGCCCGTCTCATTTATGTCTTCCATTTCAGGGCGCTTTCTTTATCAGTTCGGTATCACAGCGGCGGTTGCCATTCTGGTCAGCCTGTTAGTTTCGTTCACGCTGACTCCAATGATGAGCTCGCGCCTGATACGAGTCTCGGATGCGAAGGGTGGCGGTCATGAATCTCCTTCGTCGAGAACTGGTTTTTATCGCTGGATCGATCTTGGCTATTCGAAGCTGCTCGCGTTTGCGATGCGCCACCGCCTCGCGGTTGCTCTGTTGGCTTTCGTTACGGTGCTGACCTGCATTCCTTTATACCGGGGTGTGAAACAGGAGTTTATCCCGACGAATGTAGACGAAGCTGAGTTCGAGGTTGGCGTCAACGGACCAGAGGGCACAAATCTCGCAGTGATGAACGAGACCATCACCGCGATGGAAAAAGACATTCTGACTACTCCAGGTGTAAGCATCGTCTTGTCATCTGTCGGGGGGAGCTTTCTTGGTGGTGTGAACCAGGGCGGAGCTTACGTTCGTATTGAGCCACATGAAAAACGCACCCTGTCGTTCACCAAGCTTTGGAATGAAACGAAAAAGGGAAATCCGTTCAACGCTTTTCGCGGGAACTATACACAACAAGATGTAATGGCTGAGGTGCGGCGCCGGTTGCAGCGTTATGCGCCGATGCGCATCAGTGTTCGTAATGCTCAATCGTTCAACTTCGGCGCCGGTGGCCGTCAGGATATCGACTTCGTATTTCGTGGTCCTGATCTAGTAGCGTTGTCCGGATATGCTGACCATCTGTTGGAGCGATCTCAAGAAATCGGCGGAATTGTCGACGGCGATACCACTCTCAAGTTGAACAAGCCCGAATTGCGAGTCGTGATTGATCGCGACCGAGCGGCGGATCTGGGTGTTGATACATCCGACATAGCGAACAGCTTGCGACTAATGGTTGGCGGCGAGGACCAGGCTTCACGCTTCAGAGACGATTCGACTAATGAAGATTACGACGTTGAGTTGCGACTCACTGAAAAAGATCGAAACGATCCTGCGACCTTAAGTCACTTGTATGTCCCTTCCTCGCGCGGAGAGCTCGTGCGACTGGATAACCTCGTTCGCATTAAACGCGATACAAGCCCATCGCGAATCGATCGTCTCGATCGCGAGAGACAGGTATCGGTTCGAGCTTCAGTTGCGCCCGGGTATGCACTTGCAGATCGAATTGAAGCCTTGCGCAAGGCGGTCGGGGAGATGAATCTGCCCACGGCCTACACGACGACAGTTTCTGGTCGTGCTCGGGAACTCGAACGCACCTTCACTGAATTTATCTGGGCGTTCATACTGTCGATCATCTTCATGTACATGATTCTCGCCTCGCAGTTTGAAAGCACGATCCATCCGTTGACGATCTTGCTAAGTTTGCCGCTTTCGGTGCCGTTTGCGCTTCTATCACTTTGGGGAACCGGAGATACGCTTAATCTGTATTCAGCGCTCGGTATCCTTGTGTTGTTTGGAGTGGTGAAGAAGAATGCGATTCTGCAGATCGATCACATGAACAATCTGCGGGAAAAGGGCATGGAACGATACGATGCGATCATGCAGGGGAACCGAGACCGCCTTCGTCCAATCCTGATGACGACACTTGCTTTAGTTGCCGGTATGTTGCCGCTTGCTCTTGGAACAGGACCGGGCGCCGAAGAAAGACGCTCTATCGCGGTCGTCGTGATCGGAGGGCAGTCGCTGTCACTCCTTTTGACCTTGATTGCCACTCCGGTAGTTTATTCTCTACTCGATGATTTGAAATCTGCGACCCGTTGGCGTGCCCTTGCGACAAACTTGTCTGGCATTAAAGCGGGACTTGTTGAGAAGGTTAGGCGTCCCAAACGTCCCGCTCGAGAAGCGACTGCTGAAAGAACTGCAGTCGAGACTGAGAAAGATTCGATCCCCACCGCCGGCGACTGAACACTTCAGTCATTCGTTGTAAGTGGAGCCCATTCGATCCAGCTTGCGGAGTAAGCCTGGCCACACGAGTTGTCCTCGTTCACCCTTCGTCACCACCGCCTCCTGAGCCGGAATCTGAGCGAGCACTGATGACGGAATCGGAATCAGTTTCCCTCCACCTGACTGCGCCAGGATCTGAATGCGGCAAGCTCGTTCCAGCAGGAACATCGATAAAAATGCATCGGAAACGGTTTGGCCAACTGTAAGCAGACCGTGATTCCTCAAGATCAGGAAAGTGTTTTTGCCAAGATCGGTGACGAGCCTTGGTTTCTCGTCGTCATTGAGAGCCAGTCCCTCGTAATCGTGATATCCCAACGATGCAAGCACGAACAAAGCTTGTTGCGAGATAGGAAGTAGTCCGTCTTCCTGCGCTGACACTGCGATGCCACAATCGGTATGAAGATGCATCACACAGAGTGCATCTTCTCTGGCTGCATGTACGGCGCTGTGGATCGTGAAGCCGGCTGGATTAATGTGGTATTCAGAATCCATTACGATCTTTCCGTCGAGGTCCACCTTCACCAGACTCGAAGCAGTGATTTCTTCAAACATCATCCCGAACGGATTAATCAAAAAATGGTGTTCTGGACCAGGCACGCGGGCGGAGATATGAGTGAACACCAGGTCGTCCCAGCCAAAATCCGCGACCAAACGATATGCGGCCGCAAGGTCTACTCTGACTTGCCATTCTTCCGGTGAAACGAGCTCTCGAATCTCAATCTTATCGGCTTTCTGAGGTGCGCTCATGAGTGTCCTTTCATTTCGATTGCAAACTCGCAACGACGTTAGCGTCAGGAACGTTCAATATCTCCTCCCAACCGGAGTTATCAGCTCTCAAATCCTCCACTAACTGATCACGCAATTGACGAAGTTTCTTGCTCAGGGCAACGGGATATGTGGAAATGTCAGCGAAGCGCTTTCTTTGTTCTTCTACGAATGCCTTCTGCTTCGTGATCGAGGGTATTGCCAGGTGTTGACCGTTCTTCCAGAAGGGCAACAATAACCTCTCAACCTCTACTGCGCCGTCCACCTGTACGTCTTCGTCTTCTAAGCCAATAATGTCGCCGGTGTAGTAGCCCTGCGCATCAATGCCGCGGAATAGTTGGAGGCAGCCCGGCAGAGTAATTTTGTCCTGAGAGTTTGAGGCTTTAAGTGTTGGTCTGTCTTTGATCAAGCATTGCTTAAAGATGACACCGGCGACGGTTTTGACTTCACTCGAAAGTTTTGTGCCAATGCCGAACCCGCCCGCCTCGGGAAACTCCGCGACAATCTGTTTGATCTTGTCGACGTCCAAGTCCCCGGTAAGATTGGCCCTGAGTCCTGGCAATCCGTTAGCTTCGAAAAAGCGGAAGCACCATTCACCGAGTTCAGCCAGATCGCCGGAGTCAACGCGAAAACCTTTGAAAGCCTTCCGGCGAGCCTCATTGGAGGTTGCCGCCATCGCCGCATGAATTGCACCCATGTAGACATCGATAGTATCGAGTAGCAGAGTTGTTCCATTCGGGTTGGCATCCAGCCAACGTTCAAAGGCTACTTGCTCAAAATGCTTGGGCTTTCCAGTTCTCGGCTCGATTTCCGGCTCGTACATATACTCGATAAAAGACTGTTGCCAGTAATGAGCTTCAGTTCCGACAGCGGGAATGTCGAGTCGATGAGCCGCTTCCATGTTCGACGTATCGTTGAAGCCACCGATGAACGCATAGACTGCGATATCAACGGCCCGCTCGATATCACCATTTCGGCGAAGGGAGAAATCCGATAACCAACGATGATCTCCGGCGGCCATCCTAAACTGCATCGCCAAACTGGCAGTTGTCATGGGCAGGTCGAAAGCGTGCTCGAACTTGATCTCCTGGGCCTGGGTTAGACCAAAAGCGCCGGTGATGTCTGCGAATGGTTCATGGGCGAATACGATCGTTCCGGGCTTCACCGCTCTGATCTTTCCGACGAATTGGAGGTCTTCAATTGCTTTCGCAAAGAGTTTCAAGCCGCCGCGATCCTGTTCCAGAAAACGAAGTCGAGGTCGATCAATCTGACTGTCTACCAACAATCGGATCAGCCGTTCATGACCGAGACATGGAGCAAACGGTAGCTTCCGCTGAGTTACATAGAATGTTGCCTCGGCTTCGGACAGATATTGATCGTGTAGATGAGTTACCTCCTTAAAGGAAGCGTCGCCCATCGCCGCGTGATATCGATCTAAATTGAGAGTTCCCATGGTGTTGCTTAGAGGTAGAAAAATTCAGTCAATAGCAGGTTGGCAAGGTTGTCTTCTAACGGAAGACTAATTCCGATGGTGCTTTTCGACAAGAGCTCCGGCGTCACGCATCTCTTGAATCGCGCGATCGCCGTCACCGGGATGAATATCGACCGGTCGCATGGCTTCCTCGACTGCCACTACTTCGAATCCTTCCTTGAGCGCGTCGAGCACCGTGTTCTTGACGCAGTAGTCGGTTGCCAGGCCGCCTACAATTACACGTTCCACTTTCTGGGCCCGCAGTTGCGATGCAAGATCGGTCTCATCGAATCCTGAGTACGAATCCTTATCACCGAGTCCTTTTGAAATGACTTTTATTCTTGAGTCGGTTGTTAAGTCGGGATGGAACTCGGCTCCGAATGTGTTTTGAACACAGTGGATGGGCCAGGTTCCTCCGTATGGCACGAAATGTTTTGTTTTTGCTGGATGCCAGTCACGAGTTTCAAATACTGGCAAACCTCGATTCAGGAAGTCATCGATCAATTTATTGAGTGGCGGGACGACCTCATCACCATGTGCTACAGCCAGAGTGCCGCCTGGGCAGAAATCGTTTTGCACGTCGACGACAATTAGCGCCTCTTTTTTTCCGGTCTTCATACGAGCCTCATTCTCTCTCCAATCGTAGTCAAAACGAAAGGGGACGGGCCAAGAATAATCCACAGATTACGCCGATTACGTAGATTCTTTGCTAGAACAGCTTGAGGCTGCGCCTTTTCCAAGAAGAATCTACGTGATCGGCGTAATCTGTGGATGATCTTTTATCTCGCTGAGTTTCAACGTCTCTGGAGTTGGTGATGTCGCTATATTCTGGCAGGACGGAACCTACTTTCTAGAGATCCGGAATCTGGTGATAAACTACGCGCCATACTTAATAGGGAAGGCTTAATTCATGAACATGACCGAAGTCCTGCCAGGTCCATTGGCACAAAGTGTCGAAACTGCAATTCATAACACCGAGCAGAGTCACGCACTCAAAAGGATTTGGAGCAAAGATGCATCGCTCTGGAAAAGCGACGAAGCTGCGCAGAAACTGATCAGCAATTCCCTGGGATGGTTAACGGTCCCTGACGAGATGTTGGCAGTGGTTGAGGAACTCAATGAATTTTCTGCTGAGATTCGGAATCAAGGCTTTCAATACGTCATGGTCTGCGGAATGGGCGGCTCTTCTCTTTGTCCTGAGGTGTTGGCTCGTACATTTGGCCGACAGGAAGGTTATCCTGAACTGCTGGTCCTGGACTCTACGGATCCTGACACCATCGCAGACCTCGCAGCCCGCGTCGATATTCAGCGCTGCTTATTTGTCATAGCTTCCAAATCGGGGACCACGACTGAACCAAACGTATTTTATAAATTTTGGTACGACCGCCTTTCGAGAGTCAGTAAGAACCCTGGTGACAACTTCGTCGCGATAACTGATCCGGGCTCGCCTATGGTGGATGTGGCAACCGAACTGAAGTTTAAAAGTATCTTTCTAAACCAGGCAGACATCGGTGGCAGATATTCCGCTCTCTCTTATTTCGGCATGGTTCCGGCGGCATTGATGGGAATCGACATTAAAAACTTACTCGAGCGGGCGAAGACTGCCGAGCAGCAATCGTCGGCTGTGATGCCGGCGTCTACCAATTCGGCGCTCAAGCTTGGTTTGATTATGGGCGAGAGCGCGCGAGTAGGACGGAACAAAATAACTTTTGTTCTTGATGATAAAATTTCAGCTCTCGGTCTGTGGATCGAACAATTGATCGCCGAAAGCACGGGGAAAGAAGGGAAGGGTATTTTGCCAGTTGCGGGCGAACCACTTGGCACTCCCGATTCATACGGAACGGATCGTTTGTTCGTATCAATTTCCGTGGGCGAGGGAAGTCCGGCTCATAGCTCACGCCTGGAGAGTTTAGCCGCAGCTGGACATCCCGTTGTCTATCGAAAGTTAACTGACCTCTACGACCTTGGAGGAGAGTTTTACACCTGGGAGTTCGCGACAGCTTTCGCAGGCTGGTCCATCGGTATTAACCCTTTCGATCAGCCGAACGTGCAAGAGTCGAAAGATGCTACCAAGCACCTCTTACAAGTGTTTAAGGACCAGGGGCAGCTTCCTCAGCAAAAGAAACTTGTCGCTGATCAATCCTTGACCCTTTACGTAGAAGAGGATGGAGGAGCGACAATCTCAAGCGGATCAGTATCGCAGGCAATAAGTGGTTTAATTCATTCCATAAAACCAAACGACTACATAGCTTTTCTTCTTTATACAGAAGAAACAGCCAGGATTACCGAAGCCCTCGCTGCTATTAGAACGGATATTCTGGCTGTCACAAGATGCGCCACCACAATCGGTTTTGGCCCTCGTTTTCTTCATTCAACTGGCCAGCTTCATAAGGGAGGCCCCGACACTGGTGTCTTCTTCCAAATTACAGCTGATGACCAAATCGACTTTCCTGTACCCGGAGAGCCTTACAGCCTCAGTGTCCTGAAACAGGCGCAGGCGCTGGGAGATTTCCGGTCCCTCGCTAAGCACGGCAGGCGAGCTATGCGCGTTGATTTAGGAAAACAGATTGAGGAAGGACTCCAGAGTCTTCGTGAAGAGATTCGCAAGGCGCTTTCAGACTATCCGGTTCAGGGTCTGTCTGAAGCGAAGTCGATTTCCTAGATGCGAAACTTTTCATCTTTACTGGGACATCCTGCTCGCTTCTAAAAGCAACTCAGTCATCATGAACGACTGAGAGCCATGCAGTGGTGCTTCTTAGTGCGCATAACTGCAGTACATTTCTGGAAACAGGGAAGTAATGGTTCTCTTTTACGTTTAAAGACATCCCCTACGACGTCACCTCAGGCATGCGAGTTGCCGGTTTTGTTTCGTACTCGCACCCCTGAACCCTGCCCCTATTGGAGGAGGAATCGTCGCGATGAAGTTTTTGGAGCAATTCTTTAAACACGATCTAGCTATAGATCTGGGCACTGTCAACACTCTTATCTACGATCCCGACAAGGGGATCATTCTCAACCAGCCTTCAGTTGTTGCTATTGATCGGTACGAGGGTGAGGTTTTGGCCGTTGGCCATCAAGCACTAAAACTCCTTGGTCGGGAACCGCGCGGCGTCGAAGTTCACCGTCCGATCAGGGGTGGCACAATCTTCAATTTTGAAGTCACCCAGAAAATGTTAAGGACGTTTATTAGTCGCGTCACAGATGGGTATCGAAGAGGACACTTTGTCGTCGGTGTCCCTGGTTCGGCCACAAACGTCGAACAGCGTTCGGTTCGCGACGCCGCGAGAGACGCCGGCGGCAGCCGTGTTGACCTCGTGGACGAAGGTCTCGCTGCTGGATTAGGTGCCGGCGTTAGTTTCGACGACGAAAGAGCACATTTGGTAGTGGACATCGGTGGTGGCACTACCAACATTGCAATTATTGCCTCGGGCGGCGTTGTGTCTTCGGTTAGTCTGACGGCTGCAGGTAACGCTATGGATGAAAGCATTCGCGATTACATTCGCTCGAACTACTTTCTACATATTGGTGAATACACCGCCGAGACGGTCAAGAAAGAGTTGGGAACACTCGTCAGTGACGATTCATCTCAGGACGAACGAAGATTGGAAGTTGTCGGGAAACATCTCACTGACGGGACGGCTTGTGCGGTCCAAGTTTCCACCAATGACGTTCGTTTGGCGTTGGAGCCCATCCTCGCCGAAATCGTGACAGGTGTCAGGCGTGTGATTGAAGACGCCCAACCAGAAGCTGTAGCAGACATTTATTACTCAGGGGTAATTCTTTCAGGGGGTGGCTCGTTACTGAAGGGATTGAAAGAACGGCTCCAGCAGGAACTTGGTCTACGAGTGACTATGCCGGAGGATCCGATGACAACTGTTGTGGTGGGCGTTGGCGCTCTCATTGCACAACCGGACAGGTTATATCGATGCGCGATTCGTCAGAATCTTCCTGTATGGCAATCCTCCGAAGAGTTGGTGGTTACGTGGTAAGGGGCAAAGGGCAGTGGCGTGATCGATAATATGATTAACGCCACTGCACTGGGTTTTTAATTTTGTTCTGTGAACCAACGCGAGTTTGACATGACCCCAGTCATCGATCGACACACTTGATTGGACCATCGTTTAGCGAGCTTTAGTAAATTTCATCTCATAAGCCTTAACATCGCACGTACCCAAGCAGCCAGAATACGATTACAAAAATCAGTATCATCGAGAGACATCCGCCACCAAACTTGTAGGCTGCCGCTCCCGCCAATATCCCTCGTAATGGTCCTTGCATTTTCTGCCCTCCTGCAAAATCAAAATTCGTTCGCACCAAATTCGAACAAAGCCAAGCTTTTGCATAGGAAGGGCAAACGCAATGCCAAGCGTGAAAACTATCACTTCGCTACGGAGCGCTTGAGAAATTTCAGGAGGGCTCGCTCGGATTTGTGGAAACTTCTTCCTCTAAACGATGTCAGGTCGCCAAGGTCATTGAAGTAACTATCGATAACTTCACCTTGTTCGAACGCATGTAGAATCTCGGGTGATACGTACGAGCTTCGGCAAACGGCCGGCGTATTACCAAGCGCCTCCGATGTCTCCTTAACTGCTGCCACTATCTTTTTCTTTATGGTCCGCTTGTCTTCATCTTCGTCTAAGCCTTCTCGAGCAAGAATTGACGGACAAACCAGAGTGCCGGCCCAGGTTCTAAAGTCCTTCGCGCTAAACTTCTCACCCATCACTTCCTTGATGTAGGCGTTGATTTGACGGCCGCTTACTTTGGTTAACTCACCACCACCATTGCGATATTTGAAAACGTTATATCCGGGCTCCTTGAGTAGAGCGCGGATCACTTTTGCCACCTGGCGATCCTCGAATTTTCGTTGCTGCTGAACACCCGACTTACCCGGAAAATCGAATTCGACTGTATTGCCTTTGACCCTCACATGTTTTCTTCTGAGAGTGGCGATTCCGTAGCTGCCATTTTCGCTCGCATAAACTTGACTGCCAGGTCGTAGAAAGCAAGTGGATAGGATTCTTAGAATGCACGCCAATACGCGTTCTCGGCCAAGGTCGTTCTGTTTTAAGTGGCGCGAGACAGTCTTTCTCATTGCAGGAAGCGTCTTGGCAAACTTCGTAAGTCGTCGGAACTTTTTCGCCTCTTGCAGACGTGTATGGCTCGAATGATAAAGATATTGCCAACGTCCGGCAGCGTCCTTTCCGATCACTTGAACGCGACCATTAGCGGCGGGATTAATTGCAACCTCTTTCCACGCCGGAGGGATCTTTAGGCTATCGATCCTTTCCAAGTCCGCTTTAGAAACTCGTCCACCTGTCGCCGATCGATATCGAAAACCTCGTTGCGATGAGCCAAGCCGGCGGATCCCAATGTTCTGCAGTCGTTCGATCTTAGTCATGAATTGATCTTTATTTTTGAATCACGGTACGGAAATTGTTGCGCATAGCGATTAGTCAAATACTCGTTGCCAAGAAAGAGACCATCGCTTTGAGCCTCAGAAGAGAAGTAAAC